>NZ_JAMPKA010000005.1:0-291066 GCF_039961855.1 Trichocoleus sp. Lan
GTAGATGAACTTTGTAAAGGAATTGTAGACCTAGTGTCAGACCCAGAACGTCTGCGTTCGATGACCTATTTTCCTCATTTAAAAATTAGCTCTTTGAACGCAACTTAGTATGAGTCGTTTTTAGCGCTTAGTTACGAGTCCTTGGTTGGTTACGACTGCCCTAACAGACAAAGTTAATGATTTGGAGGATAGGTAGAGCGCTTTTCGTTAACATCAACCTCTTGTTAATGATGAGTTTCGTCCCTCAAATCCATGCTCCTCAACGCTCTTAAGAGTTTAACCCCACCCCAAACCCTTCACTGCTTTTCGATGAGGGCTTTAGGGTGAGGTTACGAGGATATATTGCAACAAAGCGAGAACCGCTATCGTGACGAGTGACAGACTAATCAACCTCTTCAGGCGGAATTAAGTCCTGCTTGGATTCAATGATTACACTGGGTAAACCTTCAAGTTTTTCTGTAACTGGCAATTCTTCGAGAAGGGGGACTAAGAGCGTTAGGCCGCCAGGAATGCACTCGACATCAATCGGAGTGGTGCCAATAATTTCCCCATCTACGACAACTTTTTGCAGTGGATTGGTTCGTACCTGAATCCGTCTGGCTCGCAGATAGCCGATGTCATCTCGTTCTGTGGCACTGCCGCTTAAGGCAGTTTGAAGTAAATGATAGGAGGCCGCGATCGCTCCGGCAACATTACTCGGTGCCACGACGGTTAAATCGAGCAACCCATCATCAAAAAGAATGCCCGCCGGACCTTGAGCCAAAATGGATGTGGGGGGTGCAGCATTGGCAATTGTTACAGCAGCAGCGGTTAGTTTCACGATTTTGTCTTCCGTCTCAATCTCAACCTCAAACGTGTTGAACTGCCGCAACTGTTGAATTCCTGCCAGGATGTATGCCATCATCCCCAAGCGGTTCTTCGTCTCTCTGTCCGCCCGTTCGACGGCTTCTGCCTCAAAACCAATCCCCGCGAGTAATATCATCGGTTTGCCGTTGCAGTAGGCGGCATCCACGACCCGCGTTATACCCCCCAAAATTGTCTCGCAGGCGGCCTCTATCGTATCCGGTAGCCCTAAAGCAGACGCCAGGGCATTTGCGGTTCCTCTTGAAATCACGCCCATGGGAATGTTCGTCCCCACCAAGGCATCGGCGGCGGCTGAGAGGGTTCCGTCACCACCAGAGGCAATGATGGTACTGGCACCACGTTCCACTGCTTCTCTTGCCAGTTGAGCAGCGTCAATTTCTGGCGTTGTCAGATAAATATCTAGGTCAATTTCCGGCTCTAAAAGTGCCCGGATTTTTGCCAAATCTTGATCGGGATCGCTTTGACCGGCAACTGGATTAAAGATGAGACAGGCAGAGCGTTTTATGTCATTAGTCATTAGTCATTAGTCCGTTGTGATCAGCGGAGAGTCGTTGTCATTCGCCCACTGTATGAGTCTATTACCAGTGGCGAATGACGAATCACCGCAGTATCTCTATTCACATCCTTGACCGAAGCGACGTAAATTGAGAACGTCGCTGATTTGGCGAATTTGGGTGAAACACCGCTCCAGTTGTTGGAGATCGCGGATATCAATGCATAGGTCGATGATTGCCGGTCGCCCGTCGGATGTTTTCACGCCTGCACCCCGCACATTAATATTGTCATCGCTTAAACGGGACAGGATATCGTTAAAGACTCCGACGCGGTCAAGCACTTCAATTTGAATGCTAACTTGATAGGTTTGAGGACGTCCGCTTGAGTCAGTGGGGTTCCAGCTAACGGGCACTAAGCGATCGCCTAGGACATTCGCCACATTATTGCACCCTTGGCGGTGAATGGAAATTCCGCGATCGCGTGTGACTGCACCAATAATCGCTTCACCAGGGAGCGGCCCGCAACATCCAGCACGATGATACAGTAACCCTTCCACACCAGCGATAGGCGTTTTGGTGCTGGGAGCTGGGATGGGGCTTTTCGAGGTTGGAAGTGCAACAGCCGCTGCAAAATCTTTTATTGGGTCGGGGGCAGTCGCAATCGTTTGAGTTGCTTTCACGGCTTCTCGAATGCGATTGACTACCAGGTTGAGAGTGACTTCCCCATAACCGAGAGCAGCCAATAAATCATCGACGCTGTGGTAATTACATCGTTCAGCGACCGACTGCATGGGGGTTGACTTCAGCAGAGATTCAAAGCCACTTTTGCCCAATTCTTTTTCTAAGAGTTCTCGACCGCGAGTAATATTTTCATCCCGATGCGATCGCTTGTACCATTGGCGAATTCGGTTCTTCGCCCCGGTTGTCGCCACAAAATTCAGCCAATCTAAACTGGGACGGCTATTTTTCTGAGTGATAATTTCAACAATGTCACCATTCCTCAGCAGCGTGTCTAACGTCACCATCCGTCCGTTGACCCGCGCTCCCGCACAGTGATTCCCCACTTCTGTATGAATCCGGTAAGCGAAATCGACGGGAGTGCTACCCCCAGTAAGAGGTACCACATCCCCTTGGGGTGTAAACACATAAACATCATCGTCAAATAAGTTGTCTTTGACGTTTTCCAGGTATTCCTGAGCATCCTTGAGATCGCTTTGCCATTCCAAGAGCTGCCGCAGCCAGGTAAACTTCTCATCGGTTGCGGTCATTTGGGTACGGCTGGAACTCCCCGTTTCCTTATATTTCCAATGAGCTGCAATCCCGTACTCGGCAATGTGATGCATTTCCAAAGTCCGAATTTGCACTTCTAAAGGACGACCCGTAATTCCGAGAACTACCGTATGCAGGGACTGATAGCGATTGGGCTTCGGTAAACCAATGTAGTCTTTAAATCGACCGGGGATCGGTCGGAAGGCATCGTGAACGACAGCTAAGGCGCGGTAGCATTCTTCATTTGTCTGAACAATCACCCGAATTGCTGCCAAGTCGTAGATTTCGTGAAATTCCTTCTGCTGTCGCTGCATCTTCTGGTAAATCCCATACAAATGCTTGGGACGCCCGCTGATGTCTAGACACGTAATACTAGATGAGGCGAGTCCCTGCCGCAGAATTTCTTTGACGTTCGCCAATCGAATCTCTCTGTCTGCCCGTTTTTCTGCCACCAACTCTTGTATTTGCCGGTAGGCTTCGGGTTCGAGATACTTAAACGTTAAATCTTCCAGTTCCCACTTAAATCGTCCGATCCCCAAGCGATTTGCCAGCGGTGCGAAGATTTCTCTCGTTTCCTGAGCAATTCGCCGCCGTTTAGCATCAGGCAGGTGTTCTAACGTTCGCATATTATGCAGCCGGTCGGCTAGCTTCACCACAATTACCCGGATATCTTGAGCCATTGCCAGAAACATTCGGCGGAAGTTTTCAGCTTGGCGTTCGGTCTTGCTGGAAAAGGTTTCTGAAAATTTAGAAAGTTTGGTGACACCGTCTACCAGCAGCCGCACTTCTGAGCCAAACCGCTGTTCGATTTCGTCGAGGGTGACGGGCGTATCTTCTACCACATCGTGCAGAAAGCCAGCCGCAATCATGGCAGCGCCGCCGCCTAGGTCTCGTAAAAGACCAGCAACGGCAACCGGATGACAGATGTAAGCTTCCCCGGATTTACGAGTCTGACCTTCGTGTAACTGGTAAGCAAATTCAAAGGCGCGACAGATTAAATCGGCTTCCGCAGGCGTTGGGAAAACTTTGACACTTCCCCCTTCGGGCGTTGTGGGCTGTTTGGTGGTTTGATTGTCCTCATGACGCGCAATCAAACATTCCTGTAGCCAGTCAGGAATGACACAACTAATTGTAGAAGTTGGAGCTTGTGAGTTCATAGTGTTGAGCAGGTCGAGCATAAAGAGTAAAAATAGCGAGGAGTTGTGCTGACGTGGAAAATGATTTTGTCTAGAGGCTAAAAGGGCATCTCCTAGGGTCTGCATTGAAGAGTCCCTAGTTTCGCTGAATTTTGGATTTTCAATTGTCAAGGGTCGAGGGTAAGAATATTGTCAGAAATAGAGCGATCCACCAAGATACCGCTTGGCTAATGCCTACGCTTACTGCGCGTCGCGCTTCCGGTGCGACGTATCGCTCTTGCCCTTACCTAAAGCTTGCTTGAAGATTGCAAGCCTACACCAGTTAGCTAGTGCTTAGCAATTGCCTTGTTGAATAGACAAAATTCTTTACATTGATTCTAGCGGAACAACGTGCCAATGTTGCCTCAGTCTTACCAACAACGTTATCAGGAACTTTTGACAGCTCTAGAACAGCTGCTGCATACAATGACAGCCGCTAATCAAGAACAAGAAGGGATCGGTGAAAAATTTCAATACGTTAAACAAGTATTTGCACAGCAAATTACCAGTTTGACGGGTGATGAATTAGACCCAGAGATTGAGCCTCGGTGGAGGTCTTTCCAGACGGAAATCTATCGGGCGCTGCGACTTTTAGAGATGGATATGACATTTTTGCAGGCGTCTCGCCGTTCGGCAACCGCTAATCCTCGACAAGCGGCGATAAGCGATCGCTTATCAACCCTAATTGGCTACTGTCAAGCCCTCCTGCAAGCAGACGGAGATCGGGAAAGCCAGGGAGAAATATAGGGGCGGATTTCACCAGCTTTCTCTGGTATCTCGCAGATTGTCTTGATAAACCCGCCCGCTTTGACAGCAAGGGATCGTAGAAGTCCCTGTCCGGTGCAAGTGCAAGATGTCCGAAAAAACAGAGTAAATTAATAAAAAATTCAGATGGGAGAGGAAGAAAAACTGGTGAACTGTCCAAAATGTAAGAGTGTATCCCTACTCGATGGCACCCTAGCGGGAAATTTAGCGGTAAAACACTGCACCGATTGCAAGGGAACCTGGATTCCCTCTGGGGAATACGAAGCGTGGCAAGCACAGCAGCCGGAACTGACGCCTGCAGATCCAGAATCTATCGCTCAAATCCTAAATGTGGATTTTGTGCAGTCTCCCTTTGATACCAAAGCAGCACTGTGTCCGGAGTGCGGTCGTTATCTATCTCGCGCTAAGGTAAGGCTGAAAACGCCGTTTTATGTAGAGCGTTGCCTGAATTGTAATGGGATTTGGTGCGATCGCGGGGAGTGGGAGGTACTATCTCAATTAGGGTTGCACACGACGATTGAGCAGCTGTTTTCCAGTGAATGGCAGATCAAAGTGGAAAAACAGCAACAATCCGAGAAAGAACGTGAAGCCACAATGGAAAAACTCGGTCCCGAATTGGCAGCGCGCGTGTTTGAGCTGGCGGAACAGTTAGCAAAACATCCGAATGGAGATTTTGGTGTCGCCTATCTGATGCGGCAAGTAGGCGTCACAAAATAGCGGAAATTGCGACCTTGTTGGATTACTAATTGTTCATCACCCATTCCTTATTCCCCGTTACCGAATGACTGAGAGCCTGTTTTGTGTAGAAAATCTGCGGGTTGCTTATCCCAGCCGTCGATCTACTGCTATGCCTTCTTGGGCAGTGGATGATGTCTCTTTCACTTTAGAACCTGGAGAGAAACTGGGATTAGTGGGAGAATCGGGCTGCGGTAAATCAACTCTGGGAAGGGCGGCGATGCGCTTGTTACCAGCTTCATCTCGCGTTGAGGGGCGGGTGACGTTTGCTGGGAATTCCGTGTTCGATCTGACTCCGGCACAGTTACGGCGGTTTCGGGGGGAAGCGGTGGCGCTGGTGTTTCAAGATCCGATGACGCGCCTCGATCCCCTGATGACGATTGGGAAGCACTGTCTGGAAACGCTTCAGAGTCATCAACCTCATCTGTCACGGCAGCAGATGAAAGAAAAGGTACTCGAAACCTTGGATGCGGTGAAGATCCCGGCAAGTCGATGGTCGCAGTATCCTCACGAGTTTAGTGGAGGAATGCGGCAACGAGTCGCGATCGCGCTGGCTTTGCTTCTCAACCCAAAGCTAATTGTGGCAGATGAACCTACGACCAGTTTAGACGTGACCGTAGCAGCCCAGATTTTACAAGAATTGACGCGACTGTGCCGGGAACGGGAGATGGCACTGTTGCTGATTTCTCACGATTTGGCAATGGTGGGAGAGTATTGCGATCGCATTGCGGTGATGTATGCCGGGAAAATGGTGGAAACTGGCTCACCCCAGTCTATCTTTCGGCAACCGCAACACGAATATACGCGATCGCTTTTGGACGCGGCTTTTCACATCAGGAAATATGACACGGAAGTTGAGGAGCCGAAGAGCAATCATTCATTACCAACCCCCCTCTTGCGAATCAAAAATTTGCAGCAGTACTACACCTTAGAGAGCAATTTCATCGGACAGTTTCTTTCCAAAAATGTCCCCGTTATTAAAGCGGTAGATGATATCAACTTGGAACTTTATCCAGGGGAAATTTTAGGCTTAGTGGGAGAATCCGGATGCGGGAAGAGTACCTTGTCCCGGACGATCTTGCAGTTAATTCGACCAACGAAAGGAAGCGTTGAGTTTCTGGGACAGGATTTAGCTCAGATGTCTACTAAAGCCGTGAGGGCATCGCGACGGCAAATGCAAATGGTGTTTCAAGATCCCCATGCTTGTCTCAATCCGCTGATGACAGTCGGTGAAAGTATTGCCGATCCCCTGTTTATCCACAAACTAGCTAGCCCCGATGAGGCGAAAGTGCAGGTAATGCAGATGCTAGAGCGAGTAGGTTTAACGCCTACAAGCGAGTATTATCAGCGGTATCCCTCGGATTTGTCGGGGGGACAGCAGCAACGGGTTGCGATCGCTCGTGCTTTGATTACTCGACCCAAACTGCTAATCTGCGATGAACCAGTGAGTATGCTAGATGCTAGCGTCCAGACACAAGTACTGGAGTTGATGTTAGAGTTAAAGCGGGAATTCGATTTAACGTATTTGTTTATTACTCACGACCTCTCTGTGGCAAGATTTTTGTGCGATCGCATTGCAGTTATGAATGCCGGTCGTATTGTCGAACTCGGCTCAACCCACGAGATTTTTACGAATCCCCAGCACCCCTACACCCAGACGTTGCTACAAGCCGCCCCTTTACTGGTATCGCAGCAGCCAAAATAGAATTGTTTTGACTGGTCAGCACAACATGGCATCTACGATCGGCTTCAGAGTCAGGGACTAAATGGTGTGTTAAAATCCTTAAACATAGACTTATATTCGGCTGTAGTGTTTGTTATTTCTACTGACAGGCAGTTTCTCCGGATCTAACTCTCTACACCACTTTTTTGATTCTGGAGACATTCCATGTCAATCTATGTAGGCAACCTATCCTACGAAGTTACGCAAGACGACCTCAGCAATGTTTTTGCTGAGTATGGAACCGTTAAGCGGGTTCAGTTGCCAACCGATCGCGAGACAGGTCGGATGCGTGGTTTTGCTTTTGTGGAAATGGATACAGAAACTGAAGAAACTGCCGCCATTGAAGCTCTCAACGGCGCTGAGTGGATGGGACGAGAGCTAAAAGTGAACAAAGCTAAGCCTCGTGAGGATAAAGGAGGCGGAGGTCGTCCTGGTGGTGGCTGGGGCGGCAACAATAGAGGCGGTGGCGGCGGCGGCGGTGGCGGTGGCGGCTATCGACGCTACTAATGCAATTAATCAAATAGTTTAGGAGGACACCGGATGACCCAAGTAGTTGTAGGCGAAAATGAAGGCATTGAGTCAGCCCTGCGCCGATTTAAGCGTCAAGTCTCTAAAGCAGGGATTTTTCCAGATATAAGACGGCAACGTCACTTTGAGACTCCTTTGGAAAAACGCAAGCGCAAAGCGATCGCGAGAAGGCGTAAGAAGCGTTTCCGTTATTAAGTCTTACCGTCCGAAAATCGAGTTTAAGACAGATTAATAACTTCATCTGTAACATTCTTCAGCACAACGCAGCCTCAAGAGCGTTTAACAGCTTGCTATCAAGCGATCTTTGCTTAGGCTCTATTTCAAAAGCTGGTGAGGCTTTAAAGCAAAATTTAAAGGCATCACCATCACAAGTTTTGAAATAGAGCCATTTCTTGTATTTTTCTCTACAAATTTTAGCAAGCATGACCCCAGAAGCAATACGTATTATCGCTGACCTAAGGCGTGAGTTTTATTCTCTCTTTGCTACTGCTATGAATGTGCCAGTGAGAGTTACTGGAAGTTCCTATAGTAGTAATTTTCCGATTGCATCTTGGATAGACAATCGGAGCCAAGTGAACTATATAAGTATTTACGCATACACTGCACCAGACAAGTTAATTCCTCAACGCCCATTTCTTCTACGAGTGGCGATTAATAAGAGCGCTGGTAGAGTTACAACGGCACAATGGGGAAGAGAATGTCGAGGACTTAATCAGGGTTGGTACTTCGAGTTAACTGTACTACCAGAGGAAATCTTAGACTTTCTACCTTGGGTCGTCAGCTTGGTGAAAGCGCACGATCGGGGTTCCCTGTCGCTTGTTCAAGACCCCCCTCATCCATTTGAATTTAAAGTATCCGAAGGGCCTTTGTCCAATGATGCTTGGACTCATTCTGCTTTGAAGATAGCAGACTCTTCAAAGTCTCAATCTTTCGTTCCCGCGATACTTCCGGAACCGAAGAACCGAGGTGCAGAGGTGTCTAGGAGTAGAAGAGCCGGAATATAAGGCCGGATTTCACCTGAAAATCTTTCGATATCACAGATAACATTGATAAACTGTCCTGGGGATCGAGGGACTAGAATTATAAAAGATTCCTTAGTTTGATTTTGGGATAAAGCCGCACAAGCGTATTCCACTTTACGTCCCAAGACTCCGGTTATACTAAACTTACTTGTCGCCTTGAATATTCATCCTGGAAGGGAAGAATCGTTTAAAGGCGGCGTTTCAAGCAGGCAGCAAGGTGACAACCGTGGGTCACACCTTTTTAATGGAGGCAGGACGATGGACGCTCCAAGGAAATTGGCTGGAGCGTCACGAGATGCCAATCACCGTGAGTGGCAGAACATTAGTGGCCTGGGGTCGAGAAAACTGGTTCACAATGGTGACAAAGCTGAGCTTTCCAGGCAGCGCCCGCGAGGAAATTTCTTTACAGTATCGTGGGCGATTTGATGCTGGGGAACGCCAATATACCTATGTACTACAGCACAATCTTTTAGGTCGTGTTGAGGGCGAGGGCTGGGTTACGCCAGATTCGATCGTTCAGCGTTACTGGGTATTAGGCGATCGCCAGCGGCGCACTGGTTTCGATACCTTGCACCGTCTCAATGAGAATACCTACTACCTTTCTAGTGGCATCATGGCGGGTCATTATTTGACTAGCACGATGGAAGCAACGATGGAGCGTCAGCCACAATCATATTCTTGATCGCTCTAGAAATTCAGCTTCAGGCTCTAGATGGTCAGTAAGAAGTATAAAGTGTGAAATATGAAGTGGAATTTGGGAAATATAAAGTAAGAGGTATGAAGTAGGAAAGAACGTTTACTGGTCTTTCCGGTTTCTTGCGTGGAACTCAATATCTGTTTTCGCTTGAAGGCTTAAAACTCCATCCTGAAGACATAAGACTTCATCCTTTGAGATAAAGTTAATAGTTCCCTATAGGTAAATATTACAAATGCTCCCGATTTTAGGAGCCAAATTATGATGACAGACCCCAACACCGATCGCTTACTCGCCAATCGCTATCAACTCTTAGGGTTGGTAGGCAAAGGCGCAATGGGTCGAGTGTATCAAGCCAGGGATATGTTACTGGGAGGTGTCACCGTCGCGGTTAAGTTCCTCTCTCAGACGCTACTAAACCAAAAAATGCGCGATCGCTTTGAGCGAGAAGCAACCATCTGCGCTGTTTTGGGAGAAAAAAGTATTCACATTGTCCGAGTCAGGGATTATGGCGTGGACGAGAACGAAATCCCGTTCTACGTCATGGAATTTCTCCAAGGGGAGAGCCTGAGCGAGGTTCTCAAAGACCGGCCCCTGTCCTTGCCCCGATTTTTGAATATCACTCGCCAAATTTGTTTAGGGCTACAATGCGCTCACCAGGGCATCCTCATAGATGGTGAAGTCTGTCCGATTATTCATCGGGATATAAAGCCTAGTAATATTACAGTCGTTCAAGATACGACTTTAGGTGAGTTAGTCAAGATTCTGGATTTTGGCATCGCCAAGCTGCTTCAGTCCGACATCGCTCAGACTAACTCGTTTATGGGCACTTTAGCTTATTGTTCTCCAGAACAAATGGAGGGCAGAGAACTAGATAAACGCTCTGACATTTATAGTCTGGGCGTAATGATGTTTGAGATGTTGACGGCTGAGATGCCCTTAATGGCAGAGACTCACTCGTTTGGCGGCTGGTATAAAGCTCATCACTTTATCCCCCCAAGAACTTTTGATTCGGTTAATCCCGATCTAAAATTGCCAAAATCTCTAGAAAGCTTAGTGATGAGCTGTTTGGCAAAAGTCCCTAGCGATCGCCCCCAAAATGCGGCTCAAGTGTTGCAAGCATTAGAGCCATTGGAGCAACGTTTTGGTCAAGGTCGGCAATTAGGTCAGCGGATTGGAGAAGTTTTATCTAAACTGCCCGTCGTAGCCGATCCCAAACCTAAGAACGCCCCGACAGCCGATGAAGTCTGCCGCTTAACTTCCTGGCCTAAAAACAAACCAATTGCAGAGATTGTATTTCCCCATCTACTTCGCACTAGCCGCGAAGTTTTACCTACCCTGTGGGTCATGCTTCACAAACCGGAAATTCAGAATCGCCTGATCAGCACTCGCTACAATCAGTTTCTGTTTTTGATGTCTCCTCATCCTATGCTGCTGTGGATTACCGCCCTGCACAACCGCGAACAAGGCCCTCGCTGGCTCAGTTGCTACCTGGATCTAAAAACTTCTATGGGTCAGGATATTGTGCGACAACTGGGAGAAAACGGGATTTACCGGATTTTGTTCTTTGCTTTAGAAGAACCGCATCGGTGCGCGAATGTAATGATTTCCACAATTGCCCCTGTCCAACGCCAAATGTTGCAAGAGTGGGCAAATACAAGCCAAACCTTACCCTCAGTGGCTCAGCCCCAAATGAGTAAAAGTCTGCTCAAGCAAGAGTTTGAGAAGCTAAAGCCCAAGATTTTGATGAAGCTGGAATCTGTTCAGACCGGAGATTATTCTTCGGATATCTCAGGCTAGTCTGGGTGCTGAGTTAGGGCAAGAGAGTCAGGAGTTCATGGAGAGTCCAATAGACTCGCGCTTGATTATTTTTAATTTTACACTTGATTGCGATCGCGTCGCCTATGCCCGCAGGAGTGCCTGCAAAGCGTCTATTCGCTAGCGGTTCTCGCTTTCGCTCATGTCTGCACAGCGATCAAGCTGTCGCATTTATTTTTGTAGTATGAAAATTTTTGTAGTACGAAAACCTAAACTCAAAAAACCAATTTCGCTTATGCCAGTACTGCCAAACTTGTCATAAACTATTCAACTTCATGTCAAAACTCTGAAAAATCGGTACCAATTCAGCAAGCTTGACACGCCAACCGAGAAATCTTGGTCTACGTTCATCTACTTAAACACGCTTCCTTACTACAAGATATTATCTTTGTCCTTCGGATATTTAAATAGACAACGCTTCCAACCGTAAGCAATTTCCTAAAACTCAACGTTCTTGAAACTGAAGTTGACGCCCCAGCACCCCCAGCTTCTTTCCCCTGAGGAACAAAGCAAGAGACGGAGGTCGCCCACTGCGACACGGATACTCTATTCCTGAGGATTTGGCTCTAAGCCCCATTGGTGCTTCAGAAGATGCTTGTATGTAGCTTCGCGCATCACCATTTGTTCATAGAGTTTGACCAAGAAGTGCTGAGCTTGTTCGCGGCTCATATTCTCCACTTGGCTTTCAAAGGAACGGATGCTGAATTGTTGTTCGAGAGACAGTTCGATAGGTTGGTTCATGGTAAGCTCCGACTTTAGAGAGAGTGTATGTTTATCAATCGCTGAAGCACTCACAGGGTAAGGGCTGAACATCGCTGAACCGTCTAACCATTTCCCTGTTATTACGAAAGATAACAATAATTTGACAAAATGCCCATCTTTCTTTGTGTATACTTCAGTTGATCCCAAAGATGGAATATGCACCCAGAAAGTTTCATCTAGGGTTGAGGTAGTTTTAGCAAGTTGTTGGAGGGAAAATTGCTCATCACGAACAAACGGCTAAGTAAATATACTTACTAAGCCATAGCAGTGCCGCTCTTCAACCAGTGGAGACGCAATGCAGTTCCCTAAACACATTGCATTCAACACATTTGCTCTCTCAAGTGACTCTACCCACCCAGAGGATGTCTGAGAAGTCGGTTATGGCACCATCCAGTCGGTACCGCCTTTTCTGCATTTGGGCGACTTATGCGGTAGCCGCCCCTACGAAAGGCTCATCGAGCAATCCTCAAGGGTTGTCAGAATTAATCGCGTTGGCGATCTCGTAGTGGGCCTGTATGGCGCTCAGCTCGCGCCTTCGCACTGCATAGCGCTAAGGAAGCGAAAGAAAAGAGATGGAAGATTTCATGAATGATTTAAGATGAATAGCGCTGACTTAAGCCCTGAACTAAAACCCTAAACTAAAGTTTGGGCTAAGAGCTAAGGTCAGTTAAAACTGACTAAAATACTGCCAGAACAAAAGCTTTCAACCTGTGAAAACACGTTGAAAGCTTTAAGGTGAGAGATTTATCTCAAGGCTCTTATGTCAGTGCCATTCGATTTAAGATGGCTATACTACTTTTCAAATATCCTCTTAAACTGGTAGCTGAGAGATTAAAGGTTGACTTGCTGAATCGTTTGGCGCAGGATTTGACTAGATCGTTGCAATTGTTCTGACTCCGTAGGGGTCAAAGAGAAATTCAGAACCCTGGTAACACCCTCACGATTTACCACCGCAGGCAAACTCAGACAAACATCATTAATTCCGTGAAGACCATTTATCAAACTACTAACAGTCAAAACTCGGTTTTGATTGCGTAAAATTGCTTGCACAATCTGAGTAACCCCTAAACCAATCGCGTAGCAAGTTGCTCCTTTGCGTTGGATAATCTCATAGGCGGCGTTCTTGACCTGTTGAAAAATCTCGTCAATTTGTGCAGTTTTCGTTAAATCATTATTGTCATGAACATCTAATAAATTCATTCCCGCAATATTGGCTTTGCTCCAAACGGGAACTTCACTGTCTCCATGTTCCCCAATAATGTATGCGTGCAAACTACGCGGGTCAACTTGTAACTTTTGGGCTAACAGATAGCGAAAACGAGCTGTATCTAACACCGTGCCCGAACCAATCACACTAGAACTCGGCAACCCAGAAAGCTTCCAGGAAACATAGGTCATGATATCTACTGGATTCGAGACAATTAAGAGAATCGCTCCTGGAGAACATCTCACGATTTCTGGAATCAAATTTTTAAAGATTTCGATGTTGCGCTGCACCAAACTTAACCGATTTTCTCCAGGCTTTTGTTTTGCTCCTGCTGTAACAATTACAATATCCGCATTTTCCCCCTCTTCTAGGGTTCCTGCTCGTACTAGGCTGGGTTCGACAAAGGGTAGCCCGTGGACTAAATCCATGACTTCCCCTTCTAGCTTTTCTCGATTAACATCAACAATCACCATTTCATCCAAGGTGTTTTGAATCAGGATTGAGTAAGCGCAAGCCATTCCTACCTGACCTGCACCAATAATGACTCCCTTCCGGGGACGACGAGCGATCGCTAAGTCAAGATTAGTCTCGGTAGGGGTTGTAAATAATTCTTCAAACATATCTATCTGATGGAAAATGTCGTTGATGTAATGATATCGAAAACCAATCCTTTTCAGATAAAGCTAACCTTCTTTTCCTTTAATTATTTTTATCATTGTGTCTCAACAACAGTCTTTTAGCGTCTCCAGAATGTTTTGGGAACGCTAAACCACGGCGTTAATTTAAACAAGTCGCTACTTCTATGAAACCTTGTTTAACTCGATTCTTTCTCTATCAAAAGTTTTATTATCGTAGTCAATACTAAACAAATCAAAAATAATAGATAACTCTCCATCGGCAAGTTGTTTTACATGAAGCAAGCTAAAATTATTTTTAGTACATACATATATTTTTTCTATTTTGTAGGGAATTTTAGTTTCATTACTTTCAATAAAATTTTCATCAATGACTATCTTTTGTAATATGTTCATAGCAAATTTACTTAAAGATGCATAGGCGATACCGCTAGAAGTAAGCTGAAACACTTTAGCCGATGGAGATTGCTCGTGGGATAACTTGAAAGCAGCTCCCATGTGTACATCTCCGCTCAAAAATACAATAGGTTTCTTGGTTTTTTGGGAAACCTCAAAAACCTTATTTAATAGTTGATCTCGTTCTGCCCAATTAGATTTATGATCCCAATGATCTCGTAAATCATCAGTGTACTTCCAATAGGGGATGTCTAAATTATTAACAGCAAAGCTCTTAAAATGAACGACTGGAACTGGCGACACAATAAATAAAACGCGGGATTCAGAATCATATTGGGAATTTAGCCAACCGTCAAAACGTTTCCACTGCTCGGCACCTAAAAGACGCAGCTCTTGCCGGTTATAATCATGATGTCCCCTCATATCTAATACATAAAAACTACAGAATCCACAATTGAACTGATAGTCAAATTGATCAATACTGGTATCTGTAGGAGGATTATGAGAATGTTCGTATTCTTGATAAACTTGCTTAGCAGCCTCAAACATTTCATTTGCTAGCCGCAAATGTTCTTGAGTATTTCGCAACTGCCATGAAGTATCTAGCTGTGCGGCTAATTCATTGGGTGTATAAGAACCCCAGCCATCCATAATTTCATGGTCATCCCATATCATATAGGTGGAAAAAGTTTGAAAAAGTTGTTGCACCTGGGGGATGCCCCAATAACCCCGATAGATATCTCGATACCAGGAAATCATATCGATTTTAGAAGGGTTTTGTTTTTTGTTCTTCTTCAACCAGCTCCAGATATTTAATTGTTTATTTCCTTCTCCATCCACATATACTTGGTCGCCAGTACCTATCAAAAAATTTGCATTTGTATCCAATAATTCTTGCTTAAATTTATCCCACATTTCCAAATTGAGGAGCTGATGCTCGTCGTAAGGCATATGGCAACTGAACATCCCAAAATTCACCTCTGTGGGATGTTCTGGAAAGGTTTGAAATGACAGGTTTTGTTCGTTGCCCAGTTCCCAGGGTTTTTCTCTATCCAAGTGAAATAGAGCGTAATAATAGCGAGTATCGGGTTGGAGATTTTTTAGGTCTACTACACCTGTTAAGTCATGCTCTTGATTAAGTTGGAGTGGGACAAGAGTAACGCTATAAATTTCTTGGGAAGTACTTGGAGAGGTTAATCGCAACCAATGCCCTTTTTCGTCGTTGATTATCTCCGGAGTGCCATTGGTAGGAATTCGATGGCGAGAAAATACTAGCCAGTAATCTCCAGGAGAAGACGCCCGGAACCACAGGCGGGTGCTAGTGGGAGTAGTATGCCCAATGATACTGGCACAATCGAGACGGGAATTGGGCCAGGGGCGCTGTTCGGGGTCATAAAAATTGAGGTGGGACAAGGTCAAATTGAAACTCGGCTTTGATAGAATGTCTGCGAATTTCAATATTAACTAGAAACGGTTGATATTGATGGTTTAGCGGACATTTAGCTGACAAACACAAGGAACCGAATCATCGGCGCGATATACTTTGCGATCGCGCGTTATTCCTCTCGCTGCTTTTTTTGGCTTCTAACTGCTGCCCAGAACCCTTATAAATCAAACGCTGTCAGTCACGCTGCTAAAATTAAACGCCCTCACTCGTACCCCAGGCACAACACTGCTGCCGTAGCGTTGGACTGTACTCAGAGCATCCACATCCCGCAGCATTTCAGGCAAACTCTGGTTAAAGCGCAAGTTTTTAATCGGGTAAGCAATTTGACCATTCTCGATCCAGAAGGTGCCATCACGACTCATTCCCGTTACGACTAATGACCGAGGATTCACATAGCGCACGTACCAAGCCCGACTCACCAAAATTCCTCGCTCTGTCTGGGCGATTAGGTCAGCTAGACTTCGATCTGAGCCAGTCATCACAATTGGATACATCGCGCCTGTCGGCTTTTTGCCCTGCTGTGCCGCCCAGTAGCGGCTATAGGAAAGCGTTTGAGGGATACCGTCCTGAATGACTTCTTTGTAGTCATTGCTTAATCCATCGCCAAAGAAAGTGCCTAACTGCAACAGAGGATGAGCGGCATTTCGCTGTACTTGCACGATGGGGCTAAACATTGCTTCGCCCAAACGGTTGCCAGCGGGTTTGCCTGACTCATCAGTGCGAGACATAAACGACCGCCCTTCATCTGCTGCGCGTGCATCCAAATTCCAGACGATCCAAGGGAGCAAAGCGGCGAAAGCGGCTCCATCAAAGACAACTGGATACACGCCAGGATGGACTTCGCGGGGTTGGCGCGACTTGATTGCCCGCTCAATTAGCTGCTGGGTTAATTCCTCAATTGGCAACTGTTCTAGCGCCCAAGCGGAGCGATTACACCAGGAGGAACCATCCCCAATGCGTGCGGTAAAGCTGAAATCTGCCTCTGTAGTTTGATTGCAAGCGCGTAGTCCCCGCGAATTCGCGATCGCATATAAGTTCGTCTCTGTACTCAACGTTCCCGAACCATCCACTCCCGCCTTCGCACTCATGGCGCAGACACGCTGGATAATTTCGCCCCGTGCTAGCGGTGAAAGGGTTGCCGTTGCCTCATCGAAGGCTGGGGTTCGCTCTTCGTAAACTTGAGGTTCTAGCAGTGGCACCCACTCCGGATCTTCTGGGGCGAAACGGGCAAGTTCTTCCGAGCGTTTGATGGCAGATGCGATCGCATCTGAATCTAAATCTGTCGTAGAACTAGAGGCACTCTTGCGTCCGAAGTAACTGGTGATGGTGAGCTTAAACTGAGTGCTAGTAATATTTTGGCTAATTTGATTTTCCGAGAAGCGGCTGAGGGATTCTTCACCAGTGCTGAGACTGACAAATACCTCCTCTGCTTCCGACTGTTTAATAACTTCTTCTAATAGAGAGATCGCCCGATCTTTACTGATTAAACTGGGTGCTGTTGCTAGAGTCACGATAATTCTGAGATTTGTGGATGGTTGAGTCTGGGATGAAGCGATGCGATCGCGTTTTGATTTCGGGTGCGAGGCTTTTCAAATGCCAATCAACAAAATAATTAAAACCTCTATTCCAGAGTGCCAGATTATTCGTAAATTCAGCAACGCTGCAACAGTCAGTCGTTCTGATGTCCGTGAGTTTTCTATCTTTACATCCCAATAGGTTATCCCAGCTTGCTTTATTCTAGTTACAAAATATTACATTTATGCTAAAACAAGGTACTAAAGATAGTATTGACAAGAAAGAAATATTATTTTGCAATTCTGGAATAGAGGCGAGAGATGACCTACGAAAGAATACGAAAATCTTCTTCTTGGAATCCCGCTTCTAACCAGAAAAACAGCCACAGCATTCAGTCGCGCTCTTTTGCAAGCCAACCAAAACCTGATTCGCAGCTGCCTCCTACCCAGCAGGAAATAGAAAATCAAGCATTTGACCAGCATAAGTTTGAGGCGACCGGGCTAGAAATACAGGCGAAACTAGGCAGCATAACGCCAGAGGGACAGGAACGACTAACGGTATTACAGGCAAAGATGGATGCCTTTTGGCAGCAGAAAAGAGAAAGTACGCAACGCCAAGGCATTAACTTATTGGAAATCCCCAACCTATTTGCTCCCCGCCAAATATCAACACCCCAACCAATTCAGGCAAAACTGACGATTGGAGAACCAGGGGATCGGTACGAACAAGAGGCAGATCGAGTAGCGGCTCAAGTCGTGAGTCAGATTAATAACGCACCTGCGCCTAAACAGTCAGCTTCCGGTGAAACTGTCCAGCGAGACGAAATGCCCCAGATGGATGAGGAGGAAAAACTCCAGCAGAAACCAGAAGGCAGCATCCAGCGGCAAGATACGCCCCAACTCGATGAAGAAGACGAACTCCAGATGAAGCCAATAGTGCAGCGTCAGTCTGGAGCGGATGGAATGGCTGCAACAGCGGATCTGGAAACATCCATCCAACAAGCCAAAGGTAGCGGACAATCCCTCTCGGAAAGCATCCGAGAACCAATGGAAAAGGCATTTGGCGCAGACTTCAGCAGTGTCAAAATCCATACTGATGCCCAATCTCACCAGCTCAATCAATCAATTCAAGCTAAAGCTTTCACTACGGGTCAAGATATCTTTTTTCGGCAGGGGGAATACAATCCAGGGAGCCGCGGGGGACAAGAATTGTTGGCGCACGAGTTAACTCATGTGGTGCAGCAGAATGGGGGTCAGGTACAGCGGCAAATACAGAAATCATCTGAATTGTCCCCTGGCTCTCAAATCATGAGATTGAATGATACGCAGACTGGGGAACTGCCACTCATTCAAGCAAAAGAAATTATGGGAGTGAAAGCGTTTCAAGCAGCAACTTCGGTTTCCTTCTCCCGTCGTCCATCCGAACTAAAAAAAGTTGATGAAGCACTGAAGAAAGTACAACAGGCAGGTGCAGATAGCATTCTGCTGGGTGAGTTATTAGAGGCAATCGATCGCTGTCTAGATAAATTCTCAGATCTGCATCCTAGAAGATCGGGCGTTATTAGCTTGCGCGACCAAGTTATAGAACAGCAGACAGAAATTAGCCTGAAACTTCAAGATAATGACCAGCAGGCTCCAGCGGAAGGAAGAAGCCGAAGTGGAGCTTTTTCTGCTGAGAAACAAAGTGTTGGCAAAGGCAGCAATTTTAGTGATTTTGACAGCAAGCAATATCGAGTGTCAGGGCGATCGCCAAATCGGATAATTGAGGAGGTTAAGCGCACGCAATTAGGAAATGGGAAAGTCGTTTATTTCGCAATGGGTTTGGTGACTGGTTTTAACGGCAAAGCACCTCGCGTAGCACCCTATCCACAACCCGTCTCTCTAGGAGATTGGTACCCCTCTGTCACTCATATCAATGGTATGCAAGTAGCGCCAAAATCGGGACTTTTAAGCGCCGCAGCATTGCAAGAATCAGTCAACGAAGCGCTAGATGCTCAAGACGATGCCGCATTAGGACAGAATGCCATAGATGTTCTTTACACCTATAGTGCTCAACGGGGTGGTGTGGTAGCCGATCTGATTGACTGCCTCAAAGGAAAAGTCCAAGTTGACGACGAAGCAACAGAGAAACAGGAAGAAATCATGCTTGATGCAGTGCGCCGCAAAACACGGGTTACTGTTTCTGCTCACAGCCGAGGAACGATTAAAACTGACAATGCAGTTAGAAATGTACACGAAGTTTTGAAACAAGAATATCTATTATTAACAAGACAAGACCCCGCAGTTGACAAAATCTATCAAGATTTTGCTTTGTTTTATCAAGAAAATGATATGGGACTAGGTATAGACCCAGAAATATTAGCGGCGGCGGCGCGAGAGGAAGCAGCTAAGAGGATGGCTAGCGATCGCGCTAAGGAGGATATGAATACTTATATCCAATTAATTTTTGCCGGAAATGCTGTACAGCATCCGTCTTCAATATTAAAAACCGACCTATATGTGGGTGGATTTGACCCAGTTAGTTTTGCCGTCGGGACTTATAGCCACATTGGTAGCAGGATAGACTCTGCTATTGGTACGGGAGGACACGCTAAATCAACAGTTCATAGCGTGGGTAAAACTAAGGGACATGGTTTTGTCGGGAATTATGTTCCCGCTGTTAGCGATAAAATTGCTGAAGACTTAAACGGACGGGAAGATATCCAAGACAAGCAAGCTAACCAAGCTTTATCTAATATTGATCCCGAAAGGTTAGCAGAATTAGAGCAAATGGGTAATAACTCTAGAAGGCGTAGGGGTAGGTAGGTTCGTTCGATTAGCGATCGCGTTTCTACTTAATGATTTGAATTTGCTTTTTCTGCTGTAAATAGTAGGGAAAACTATATTTTATTCAGGTCAAAATTTTGCTGAAAGACGATGTAAATGCTGGTTTAGCAGCAATAAGTAAACCAGATAATTCATCTAAATTAATTTTAGATGAATCGGGTGGCTGCACTATTTCGCTCCCCTTGCCTCCTTCAATCGTTAAGTTGTCGGGAGGACAGTTGCAGATAGAAATAAGAATGGCAAAAACGGGTGAATATTTTACTTTATTATCACCTTTAGCAGCGATTCAGGGTCAACTAAGCCGAGAATTTTTAGACGCTTTGTTGCACAGGCAATTTTATGCCGAACAAGTTTCTAGCCTGAGTTTTGCGATCGCAGTTGTCGGCGATAGCGATCTGCTGGTGGCAGTTCATCATTGGATGCTGGATGCGATCGCACCAGAGGAATTTAAGCGTTTATTTCAAAAATTTATCTCAGCAGTTTTATCTGCTATTCCAGAAATTAATAATATAGCTCGTTCTGAAAGATCGCTAGCACCGATTCATTCAGAGGAAAATTCTTAAATTATTGGCAGAGTTTTCGGGAATTTTGCTGTTAAATTATCTAAAATTAGAAAAAATAATCTACTTTTTCTGTAGGAAGATAGCGATCGCCTTAGAAATTGAAGATGATAGGGATGCGATCGCATCTCCATTTCAAATCACGAGGAACTACCAATCTGAATATTTCGCACTCGCACGGGTACGCAGGCGTGAGTCATTTGGGCAATTTGGATCGGTTCGCCTTTGCCGCAGTTGTTGGCACCGCACTGCATCCATTCTGAAGCTGGGCCAATGGCGTCAATACTATTCCAAAAATCAGTCGTCATGGAATGGTAGGTGACATTTTTGAGCATTCCTACCACTTTGCCTTTCTCGACTTTCCAGAAGGCATCGCCGCCGAATTGGAAATTGCGACGCTGTTGATCGATGGAGAAACTGCCAATTCCGTCAATTAAAATCCCGTCTTCGGTGTTAGCAATCATCTCGGCTAAAGTAGCGGTGTGGCTGCCTCCCTCTGGTCCTGGTTCTAGCCCTAAATTAGGAATGCGAACCATCGGCACGCTTGACCAACTATCAGCATAGGCGCAACCGTTACTGCTGGGGCGTCCGAGTCGATGGGCAGTTTCGCGGTCTGTTAGATAGTCTACTAAAGTACCATCCTTAACAACGTACCAATCTTGTGAGGCAACTCCTTCATCGTCGTAGCCTGCGGTACTGCGTCCTCCCGGCTGAGTGCGATCGCATTTAAAATTCACCCAAGGTGCGGCATATTGCAGTTTGCCCAATTTATCAGTCGTCGCAAAGCTAGTGCCTGCAAAGTTGGATTCGTAGCCGTACACGCGATCGAGTTCTGTAGGATGTCCGACTGATTCGTGAATGGTCAAAAACAAGTTAGTCGGCTTGAGAATTAATGCAGAACGAATCCCAGAAGGGCCAACAGGCGCGTGAACTTTCTCAATCGCTTCTTCGGCAACCCGCTCGACTTGGCTAAGGATATCTGACTGATCGATATGCTCATAACCGATGTTCAAGGGTGGGCGTTCGTAGCTGCGGCTTTGAGCATCGCCATTGGCGATCGCTGTACAGCCAAATCCCGGATAGCTACGGTAGATTGTTTGGTAAATGAGAGAGCCTTCTGTAGAAGCGAAGGTTTTGTCTTCGCGGCTGAAGCTGAGGTAAGAATAGGCTTTTTTGATGCCGCGATCGCCATAATTCAACAACTGCTCGTTCACATTCAGCAGCAGTTCTGCCTTTTCAGCAATTGGCACCGTAAAGGGGTCAATCTGGATCGGAGTGATGTAAGTATCCCGGTGCGCTTCAACAGGAACTAACTGCACCCGCGTTAGTTGGGAAAGGCGACTGGCTTTGGCGATGTCTACCGCTAAGGCAACAATTCTGGCAACTTCTGCCGGAGTTTTGTTATGGCTGGCAGCGAAACCCCAAGCGCCATCTAGCAGCACCCGCACCCCAAAACCAGAATTGACATTGTCTGACAAATTGCTCAAAGAGCGATCGCGTGCATAAAGATTCTGAGTTCGGTAGGTGCAGAATCGAAAATCTCCGTACTCGCACCCGGCTTTCCGAATCAGGTCGATCGCGAGTTCGCTCAATTCAGTCGTATAGCCTGGGGTTTTAACCTCAGAAATGGGTGCAGGAGCTTGTACCATAGCGATCTCCAATTAAAAACTAAAAATGTAAAATTAAATGCAAAAAGACTCTTTTTTAATTTTACATTTCTAATTCATTCTAATCCCGCCATAAAGCAATTCCACCCAATAAACCTGTCACATTGGGCACGATTTTCGTGTTTGACGGTAACTCAAACGCGATTTTTTTCGCTTCGCCGCCGCCGATATAAAGAGAATCGTAATTAAACAAATGTTGAAGAGATGCGAGCGCTTTTTCTAGACGATTATTCCATTTTTCCTTACCGACTTTATCCAAAGCAGCACGCCCCATCTGCTCTTCGTAGGTTTCCCCTTTGCGAAACGGATGATGACCCAGTTCCAGATTGGGTACCAGTTTCCCGTCTACAAACAAGGCGGAACCAAAGCCGGTGCCAAGGGTAATGACCAACTCAACACCCTTGCCGGAAATTGCCCCCATTCCCTGAATATCGGCATCATTTGCCACCCGCACCGGCTTGCCCAAGCGATCGCTCAGCACGGTTGCCAGATCGAATCCAATCCACTCTGGAGTTAGATTAACCGCCGTTTTCGTCACCCCGTCGCGCACAACACCTGGAAAACCTACTGATACGCGGTCAAATTCACCGGCTCCAGCAGCAAGACTTGCGATCGCATCAATCACAGGCTCCGGTTTGGCTGGAGCTGGAGTCTCTACTCGACTACGTTCGGTCTGTGGCTCTCCAGCTTCGTCTAAGACTATCACCTTGATGCCACTGCCGCCAATGTCAACCGCTAGGGTACGCATACATCTATTCTCTCTATTTGATAATGAATTGATTGCGAATTTTAGATTGACAATTTACGACTCGTGCAAATGTTAAAACTAACCTTTTTACACCGCTAGATTGTAATCCAAAATCCAAAATTCTCTTACGCCTGTGAAGTTGGAGTCGAGGCAGCTACGGAATCGGTTCCAGTTGGAAAGAAAAATTTATTTGTCACCCACTTTGTCAAAATATGAGACAACAGTCCCATTGGCCCTGCAAATAAGCACAACACCAGCGAGTGGATTGTCCAGACACCAGTACGCTGTCCTTCCCAGTAGATATAGCGACCGACGAATAAATCCATTACCAGAAAATGAACCCACCCAATCGCAGCAGCTTTCTCGTCTGCAAAGAATTGAGCAATATCAGCGAGCTGAGGATTGGACATTGCTTGAGCAGATTCCGGTGTAATGGATGTAAAAAACCAATACACGTATAAAGCTGCTAAAGCTACGAAGGGGAGATAAGATTCCATCACCCGTTTCGTCACGCCCCAGTTGGGTAGAAAAATCATTAGCGCCCAGAAAGGCAGAACAAACAGATTCGCGCCGTTGAATAATTGAGTAATTGTCATAGATATGAAGAATTAACCTGACTATCGTCATCGTAAGCGACTGTTAAGCACATTGCCGGTTAGAATCGGTGCCCAGAAACCCAATCCAATCGTCGCAGGAGCTTTCTGAATGAAGGTCAAGATGATTTTACCGGCTTTGACTGAAGCACTCAGCCCCCATTGGCGACCGATTAAATATTCACTGTTTCCGCCACTGGGATTAGCGACGATTGCCAGTTTTTTCAGCGAAGATGATGAAATTATCCTGCAAGACGAACACGTTGAGCGACTGGATTTAGATGATGAGCCAGATTTGGTGGTGATTCAGGTTTATATCACCTCAGCTTACCGAGCTTACGAATTAGCCGACCACTACCGTAAAAAAGGCGCATACATTTGTCTGGGTGGATTGCACGTTACCTCCCTTCCAGAAGAAGCTGCGACTCATGCGGATACAATTTTCCTAGGTCCTGGTGAAGATACCTGGCCTGAATTTCTCCAGGATTTCCGGGCAGGTCATCCTGGTAAAGTGTATCAGTCGAAACTGCGATCGCTCCTCGGCGTTCCTCCCATTCGCCGCGATTTAATTAAGCGCCATCTGTACTTAATTCCGAACTCCATTGTCGTTTCGCGGGGTTGTCCTCACACCTGCGATTTTTGCTACAAAGAAGCTTTCTTTAAAGGCGGCAAATCTTTCTACACGCAACCTGTAGACGATGCACTGGCTGAGATTGAGCGGCTACCAGGGCATCATCTTTATTTTCTCGACGATCATCTGTTTGGCAACGCTGAATTCGCCGCCGCGTTGTTTGAGGGGATGAAGGGGATGGGGCGCGTGTGGCAAGCAGCCGCAACGGTACAATCTATCTTGCAGCCGGGATTGTTGGAAAAAGCAGTTGAATGTGGCTTACGCAGCTTGTTTGTTGGCTTTGAAACCCTTAACCCGACGAATCTCAAAGAACAGCATAAATATCAAAATCTCAATCGAGATTACAGCGCTGCGATTCGCCGTTTGCGGGATTTGGGCGTGATGGTGAATGCTAGCTTCGTTTTTGGCATGGATGACGATGATGAAACCGTGTTTGCGCGCACGGTAGAATGGGCGGTGCAACAGGGATTGGAAACTGCCACGTTTCACATTTTGACGCCTTATCCCGATACTGCTTTGTACAAACGCATGGCAGCGCAGGGACGAATTACTCATTCCAACTGGGATTTATACGATACTCGTCATGTTGTCTACAAGCCAACTAAGATGACACCGGAGGTGCTAGAGGCAGGCTACTGGCAAGCGTATCGAGATTTTTATCGTTGGAGTAATATTTTCCAAGGTGCTTGGGCTAAGGATCGTTGGTCTGACCGGATGCGGCATTTGGTCTATGCTGGGGCGTGGAAGAAGTTGGAGCCAGTTTGGGACGGGATCATTCGGGCGAAAAAGGTCACTCAATGCCTGCCAACTTTGGAAAGTGTTTTAACCAGTTTTGGCGCTCATCCATCCCCGCAACCCCGAGAAAAGTTACCTCTTAAGGAGGAGGCAGCTGTTCTACAAGAGCAGATGCCAGTTTTATAAAAGTCTCTATAATCTTCCAGAGCGGGTTTTCCCTGACCTACAGATGGGAAACAAGAGAATAGTGGTACAGGTTGCGCGGTAGGCTGGTATTTAGGGAATTGCCCGCTGGAGGGATCGACCGAGATGGAGTTCAAACTAACAAATGCCTTTAAGTTTTATCAGAATTTAGAGCATCAAAATCATGCGATTGATGAGCTTGAGCAATGGTTCAAAGATAATCACCCAGAGCAGTTAGAGAAGTTTCACCAAGCTTTATTAAATGGCCCTAGCCCCGATCTTGCCCCGGAAGCGATGGAGAAACTGACACTCAAAAGTAGTCAACCGTTGGCTTTGGCAACCTATTCGTCTTCGTCAGAAATTCATCTGAACGATCCGATCATTGCGGGTGGTGACTTGACGTGGGCAGACGCGATTCCTAATGGCGATCGCCATCTCCCCGAAAATCTAGAAGTCGTGGAGAATATTATCGCTCTTGCCAAGCAGCTACAAGTTGCCAGAGACCAGATTGGTAAGCCTTTCCTGATCACCAGTTGGTATCATCACAAACCCTTTGGGGCTAAGGTTCATGGCGCGTCCAAAAATCAGCCGATGACGGGCGGGGCTGTTGATTTCAGGGTGGAGGGCTACACCGGGCGACAGCTCGCAAAGATGCTGGATTGGTGGGAAGGCGGTTTAGCGACCTATATGTATGTGCCCTATATGCTGCATCTAGACATGGGTCCCCAACGTCGCTGGCAAGCACAATATCCAGGCTAGGGAACAATTAAAAATTAAAAAGCCTCAATTTTGAATTCTTAGTTTACGCGGTGTGCGACTTTTTCTTAACCTCCCCTGGCAAGGGAGGCAGAAATACAGAAAGTTGCACGTCGCGTTAGTTTCTTACCGAACACCAGGAAAGCTATTGACAAACTGAATCTGGATATCGGGAAAATTCTCGACAATCTGCACCTTGAGATCGGGGAAAGATTCAACAAATTGCCACTGACCGCACCGTTGGGGAAAAGCGGTGACAGGTTCGACGATTAAATCCGGGGAGGATGAGACAATTTTTACCTTGATATCTGGCAAGCTTTCAACAATTTTTATTTTGCCGTAAAGTGGCTTGCCATTGTAGGTGCAAGTGGCTTTGTTAATGACACTTTGAGCAGAAGCGATCGCTCCTAGCGGCAGCGTCACCAGTAGGCTAGTGCCAAATACAACCCAGTTCAACCAACGTTTCATCATCAAGATACCTGGAACAAGTTTAAATCTGCTCAATCTCAATCTATAAATTTAGGATTTGTGACTTTTATATTCTGCTTATTCAGTTAATGTATCCAGTTGCTCTTTGACAACCCGTAGAATTCGATCGAGATAGGCTTGTCGCCACTGTTCTCTCTCTTGTTCTACCTGCTCACTTGGCTGGTAATTCTCAATTTCTTCAATCGAAATCAGACCTTTTGTTTGAGCCAACCGTTCAACTGTATCGAGACGTTCGTGTAGGACAGAGACTTCCCCAGTTAGCGCCAAAACCATTGCCAGTAACTTGTCGCTTTCGGGATTTTCAAAATAAATAGGTTTTTTTCCCCTAGCTTTTTTTGCCATTACTACAAATTCTCTTGAATAACTTTATTTGTATTTCGTCGTTTTTGACAAATGGGTAAAAAATGCTGGAAATAGACTTTTTATAGAAGTCGGGGAAAGGTTAAATTAACTATTTTTTCCTTCTTTTTTACCCAATCAAATCAACCATCTAATGATTTTTACCAGAAGTCTCATGACGAGTCTTTAGTCAGTCGTTACTCACTCATCACTGATGACCGATCGCTAATCACTGGTGACTTATTTACTGGCAACCAAGAGAAACCAATTGCCCCGACTGCCAAAACCGCCTCCTTGGGATGTGCCTTTCCAGCCACCTGTAGCAGCAACAGTTGGGGTAATTTTATCTGCTTCAAAACCAGCTTGGCTAGTCAGCGCTACCAAGTCTAGATCGCGCATGGCACTCCACCAAGGTTCGTTGTTATTTTGCGTTTCCCAATCAAACATGAAGGCGCTGTAGGGTTCCATGTTTTGATAAAGGGGAGCTTCCACATGAACCATCAGTCCACCCGGTGCTAATAGTCGATAGCATTCGCGCAGAATATTCGCGATCGCTGGTGGCGATGCTTCGTGCAACAAAATATGGGAGACGATCAGATCGAACGACTCATCGGGGAAATCTGTAGACTCACCATTCTGCTGCGAGAAGTGTACTCGCTTACCCAAAGCCTCCGCTCTTGCATGAGCGTACCGCAGCATCGGTGCCGCTACATCAATCGCATAAACTTCAGCTTCTGGGTAAGCATCCACGTAAGGAAGCGTGCTGTGACCGACGGAACATCCGATGTCGAGAATTTTTCGAGGACGGAAGTTGGGATGCTGCGGCTGTAGGTAATTGCGAACCACAGACTGCCCTAAGTCGTCATTCATTGGCCCTAGACGACCCATTACATAAACGTAAACACCGCGATCGTAGACAGCCCCTGCTGCGATGTCGTTTTCGGTATATTCGCTGTGGTATCCACCCGGCATACAGTGAATATCGACTGCGGTGTGATAGGCGGGTATTTTTAAATCTGCATTTAAGGTTAAAGAACCCAAAGGGGTAACCTTGTCCTGCGCCTGCTCAATCAAATCGGCAAGCTGCCGATCGACGCTAGTATTGACTGAATCCCACATCATTTCTTGAGTGGTACGCCGCAATGCACCCCACATTCGGTAATAGGGTTCGTGCTGCATCAGACGGCGAACTTCATGCCGATCTTGAGGCGATCGCTGATGCTCCTGCTCAAACTGCGGTTTAAGCCGCTTCTCGTAAATTGCTTTATTTCCTGGGGTAATCTGACTGGTCAGGTAGCCTTTTAAGCTATTGACAAAGTTTTGGCGTGCTAACTCGTCATGGGTCGCTTGAGGTAACATCCGGTGTTGGAATTGTGTATCCATATCCTAATTTCCTAACCCCTTATTGTTTACTCTAACAAGTTATCGTTAGCTTTCAGGGGTTTTGCTGTAGGTAAACCCTCGCATTCACATCACGTTACTCTTCCCGAAGCGATCGCTAACCAACATAAATGCGAGAGCGATCGCGCCTAGGACAAAATCTAGAAGCGATCGCTCTTTCCTCAGTTAAGGACTCAGTTAAGGACAGAATCGCTTACTTGAGGTGACTGGCTGTTTTTTGCCTTCTTCTATCTAGCACTGAGGTAAGCTTCTAGCTTCTCAGAACCCCCAATCAACTTGCCATCAATAAATACTTGGGGAACCGTTGTTCCGCCTGTGACAGCCCGTAAAGAACGAGTAGTAATTTCTTTGCCTAAGACAATTTCTTCGTAATCCAACCCCTGCTCCTTCAGCATCACCTTTGCACGAGAGCAGAAAGGACAACCTACTTTTGTGAACAGGGAAACGATCTGAGGCTTTGCTGCCTCAGGATTGATATAGTTGAGCATTGTCTGGGCATCAGACACCTCAAAGGGGTCTCCCTCCACAACTGGCTCAATAAACATCTTTTCAATCGTGCGATCCTTCACCAGCATGGAATAACGCCACGACCGCTTCCCAAACCCTAACTCAGCTTTATCAACCAGCATTCCCATGCCTTCGGTGAATTCACCATTCCCATCGGGAAGCAGAGTTAGATTCTCTGCTTCTTGGGATTTAGCCCATTCATTCATCACAAAGGCATCATTGACGGAAATACAGAGAATGTCATCAACGCCATTTTCATGAAAGACCTTAGCCAACTCGTTGTAGCCAGGGAGATGGGTTGATGAACACGTCGGAGTAAAAGCACCCGGTAGCGAGAAAACAACCACTGTCTTCCCAGCAAATAAGTCGTTAGTCGTCACATTCACCCACTCGTTGTCACGGCGAGTACGGAAGGTGACGTTGGGAACTTTTTGTCCTTCTCGATTAGGAAACATGAATTTCACTCCTTGACTACAAGCGATCCGAATGATGAACTTCTACTAAGCGTACTCATTATGACTACAGCTTGTCAAGGCAAAGACTTTTTTAACCCGCTTTCATAGCTAGAGAAAAATTGGGTAAAACTGGGCAACCTGGCTCTGAAGCGTGGGGCTACATAAACGAAGCCTGCTCTGGGCAGGCTAAAATTCTTCAGGCTCCCAGCAGCCTTTGGACGCGCCAGCCCCGCCCTGAAGGGTGTGGGCGTATACATGGCGTATACATTGGGTGGGAATGCTCCCATGATTTTCTTGTCGTCTTATCGTCTTCTTAAAGCCCAGAAAAAATGCAGGCAACGGTCGAACAACTTTCTCGGATTTTGGTTTTTGTAGATTTAACTTTGCCAGAATTAGAGCGTTTACAACCCCACACGCAAGTGCAGAACTACAGCCAAACAGAGATTGTCATGCAGGAAGGCGATCGCCTTCCTGCAAAGCTATATGCTCTCCTGAGCGGCTCCTTACAAGTCGTTAAAACGGCAATAACCGGCAAGGAAACCATTCTCCGTACTTTGCCACCAGGGGAAATCTTTGCGGCTCCCGCCTTATTGGGTGATGGAATTGCTCCAGCAACCGTGACTGCTGAGTGTGATTCTCAGATTCTGACCGTAAAACGAGATGCGCTGCTAGAAGCGATTCAGCAAACCCCGGAAATTGCCTTACGAATGCTGATGGTTTTCAATTCTAGGCTGCAACAACTCCATGAAACGGTGCATGGATTGGTTTCTGAGCGGGCAATTGTGCGCTTAGCTAGATTGATTCAGTATTCTGCAACTCGATATGGTATGTCTCCAGTGGCAGAAGGTCAGTGTTTGAAGGAGAAGCTTTCTTATTATCAAATGGCTCGCAGTATTGGTATTACCTATGAGGAGTGCGTGCGACTATTTAAAAGTTTGAAGCCAGTTATGGCTTACAGTCGCGGTGGAAAAATTACGGTGCATGATGCACAGAAATTAGCAGCGATCGCTTCTGGCATGATTAACGAGTAACGAATAAGTAAGGGTGAAGTTTGCCCAATCTAGAGTTGGTAGCTATTTTGCGATCGCCCAACCAAGAGAGTCATGAAACCTTTTCTTCTTTACTGAACAAGCGCTTTTAGGAACTAGCTAGCAATACTCCCAACACCATTTCCCTCAGCTTGAGCTTTGAACTTTCTTTTCGCTTCGTAGAATCGACAGGCGACAGATCCCAGCGAGTAAAGCAATGCAGCGTTATTCGACGCTCCAACCACAGCACCGATTACAGGCAAGAGTTCGATAAAGCCTAGTCCAACTTTCAGGACTCCAGAACCGCCAACAGACAAACCGAAAATGGCTAGAACTTCGCCTCGTCGAGTTGGATCTTCTAACGGAAAACCGTATGCAGCCGCAATGCGGTAGATCATCTCTGCTTGAAGCGCTGTAACCGCTGCCACATCGACTGCAAACAGAGTGAGCGCTATCGGAGGCACGAAGTTAGTGAGTAATCCAACTCCCCCGCCTTTCAGGGAGGTGTCCACAATAATTCGGTGAGCAAGCTGCTCAGAGCTTTCTAGAGGATATTCTTGTCGGAGCTTGTTTACCTCATTCTGAGCTTTTTGGGCATCAACTTGACCCAATGCAGTCGTTAACCAATTGATGCCTGGAACCTTGGCAGCAAACTTCACGACTGGATTTTCAGCGATTGGGGTGACGATTTTGCCTACGTTTTCCGTTCCCTGCTCCACGAAGCGCACAGCCGCAGATCCAACCGTTTCTCCTACAGCAGTAGTCGTGCTATTAACGTTTTCAGCAGTTGACTGCAATGTATCAGAAGCCAATTTAGCAAACTGAATTGCTGTAGCGATCGCTTCACTCATTGGGTCGGTGCTGGAACCTTCTTTGCCTGGTGCTGCCATAGATTTTGGTGACTTTTAAACTTTAGACTGAAACCTACTTTATAAAAGGCAAAGACTCCGTAGCCTCTATCCTCTGATAGTGATTGAATCTTCTAAAAGTCTGAAATTCAGTACCCAGTCTCATCGCTCAGTTTTTTACAGATACCAGTCTTTGGAAGTTTAGAACAATAAGCGATCGCGTTTTCTCTGCTAGATTTCGGTGCTGGAGGCGATCGCTTTGAAATAACTGCCACGCTTCAGCACCTTTAGAACAAACCCAAAGTCAGGGATTTGTCAATCGGTAAAGTAGCACCAATTCCTAGCCAGAGTGTAACTAAGGTACCCACTAAGAAAACAACTGTGGCAACTGGGCGACGGAATGGGTTTTGGAACTTGTTAACGTTTTCGATGAAAGGAATTACGATTAAGCCCAAGGGAATCGAAGCATTGAGTACAACTCCCAATAGTTTGTTAGGAACAACGCGAAATATTTGAAACGTTGGGTAGAGATACCACTCTGGCAAAATCTCTTGAGGAGTCGCAAAAGGATTTGCCGGTTCTCCTACCATCGCTGGATCGAGAACTGCCAGCCCTACACACAATGCAATGGTTCCTAAAATCACTACTGGAAAAATATAAAGCAGATCGTTAGGCCAAGCTGGTTCTCCATAGTAGTTATGCCCCATCCCTTGAGCTAGCTTTGCCCGCAGTTTTGGATCGCTCAGATCGGGTTTCTTCTTGATTCCTGTCATATCACAAACTCCACTGCTGCCATGTAAAGCGAGTTATTTGCTTATGGCTGTTCAGTTTAGCGATCGCTTGATATTGCTGTCTTGCCTATTCTTCTGAAAATGTTCTAATCTTCCAAAAATCTTAGAGAGCGTCCCTATAGGCTTTTGGCGTAGTTGTAGTATATTGACGAAAAACTCTGGTAAAGTGGCTCTGACTCTTAAAACCTACTTGCTGAAGTATTTCTGCAATTGTCAACTCTTGCCTAGCTAGCAGCAATTTAGCTTTCTCAATCCGACATTTGGTTACATATTGATGCGGTGCAAATCCGGTAGATTGTTTGAACAAGCTGGCAAAGTAATGTGGACTCATCTGAACGGTGGCGGCAATTTCAGCCAACATCAAGTCTTGATCTAAATAGTCGTTGATGTAAGCGATCGCTTCTCTTAACTTGTGAAGAGGTAATCCTCCGGTGTAGTCTGACATGAGCGATCTCTTGACAGAGTATCGCTGTAGCAAATGAGCCGAGAGAGCAGTTGCCATAGACTCAGCGTACAGACGACTATCTACTCCACCTGATTCAAGTTCAGTTTTCAGTGATAAACCAATTTGCTGAATCAGCGGATCGTGTACTTTGAATTGCGGCACTATCTCTACTCGATCTGCATCCACTGATTCATACGCAACACGAGCAAATGTTGCTGGTTCAAGATAAAGATTAATAAACTCAGCTTTGCGATCGCATTTAGCGATTAAATCTGATTGATTTGCCGGAAAAATGCCAACATCATCTTCTGTATAGTACTCACTTTGCCAGTGTCCATTTCTTTTTAGCCTTATCTCGAATTGCCCAACACAGATAGTGATAATATGCTGGGCAAAGCAACATTCCGGAAGTTCGTGAGCAGACTGCCGATGATACGCGAAGTGAATACCTGACCAAGCAGAAGTGTTACTTGAGAGTAAAGGTGCGTTGAGGACAAGCTGCTTCCAAACTTTTTCTTGTGTGAGATCGATATTCGGTAGTTGAGCTTCTGGCATGACTGGTATAGCTTTGCATGGCTATCCTTAGTTTATGGGGTTAACCGAATGAATGTGACACCGGGACACTTTATCCGTGAAAAGAAAAGCTTAAAGCAGTTATTAGAGTTACCTTTTTTGCGATTATTGATTCTGGTACTTACTATTTACCCTGCTATCAGAATGGACAACGATATCGTTCTTTTTCTTGCCGGTGTTGGCGTACTCGTCTTCTATCTCATCTTCTCGGCGCTGACTGAAATGGGGACTAAACTCCCCTGGAAGAAATAGCTAGTTTTGTTGTATGGTGGGCTTCTGCCCACACGTTTTGAAACATTTATAGAAAGATGCGATCGCGTCCTTCTAGGCCTAAAATTATTGAAGATCCGCAATCATCCTTGGGCAGAAAGAAGGGCGCTCGCACCTGCTTCTTACGTTACTTTTCACAGTTACAGAACCATTGGAAGCAGGCGTTAGGTAAACATTCTCTCAGTTTTCCGTTTTGGGGCTGCTGAGAAAGCTTAAATTATTCAATCATGTATCGTCAAGAAGTTAGAGGCAAACTGCGGAAATCATTGCCCTACTTAGTGACTGAAATAGCATTTTTGAGAAGAGCAGCAGTCTCTTCTGGTTTTCCAGAGGATGGAAACACTAAAATACTCTTAATTTTAGGGTTGTTAACCAGTTCTTTTAAGCGATACATCTGCTTGTCTGAGATAGCTACTCCCTCATACTTTTCGGCATAATCTAGCTCTTGGTTGAAGTTAGCATCGTTATAAATTTGAATGAAAACTCGATCGACATTCCAATTCTGCCAATCAGCCGCAAAATAACGTTTACCCCAATAAGGATTATGATGGCAAAGATCGAAACTAACCGTGGGGTTAGCTTTCTTCAGATCAGCTCTCATTTGCCGCACAAAATTAGTCAAATGGGCGGTGCGATCGACTTTTCCGGGTAATTCAGCATGATAACCAAGGTAATCATCCCACTGAACCGCATCGATATTGGGATACTTTTTGACAAATTCTACTGATATCTTTTTGAAGAAATTAGCAACTTCTGGGAGTTCCACATCCAGTAAGTAGTGATCGATGCCAGCGTAGGTTTTATCTACCCCAGGCACAATCCATCGTTTAGAAATTGCCAAGTCAAAAATTGGGCTATTTTTGTCAATTTTAATGCCTTTCTCAAAATAGGCGTGAACTTGCATTCCCTGCTTGTGCGCCTCATCAATCAGCCAATCTAACCATCGATCTTGAAATTGGTTAGGACAACTTTTATATCCGAGGGTTTGCTGCATCACCTCACTGTTATACATCGTGCAACCATTCCCCCACACTCCATGAATAATTGTATTGATTCCTTGAGAGCGGTAATAACGAACTCGTTCGCGAATCGTTCTTTCGTTAGCATTATTAGTTACTTGATATCGACTTAAATAAATTCCCCTTATTTTCTTCTTCTCCCAAGGATTTTGAGGTGATGGTGAATTTTTGGGGGTTACGGGTAATGCTGAAACTTGTGGTTTGGTTGTTGGTGTGCCAGCCGGAGTCGCTTGCGGAAGGGGCGAATTTGTAACAGGTAATGGTATAACTTGTGGCTTTGTTGTTGGTGTGCCAGTCGGAATTGCTTGTGGAAGGGGCGATTTGACAACCGTTACACCCTGGCTAGGCGCAGGGGTCAAAATAGGAGTTGTTGGTTGTTGATTATTTTGTTGATTATTAGGCAAAAATTGGCTGATATCTAGACGATCTAGCTGCCTAAAACCCCAATAACCAACCCCAAACAAAACGATGATTAATGAAAATGGAATACTCGCACATCCACATCCATTATTTTCTTTTTTAGGTGGCATGATAACAAGGGTGATTGTTCAACTCGGAGAGTAACTCTCTTGACTCAATTGAGGCTTGCTTGTATTAACCGATACTCTGGAAGCGCGGAACGAAGAATTTAGAGAGAATGGTGGTATATCAAGGTACTTCACTTCGCGATCGCTTAATTCCGCATCACTGCGGCGACGAAAACCAACAACCTGTCCTAAGACTGCGTTCATCGTTGTCAGAATTAATTAAATGACACGAATTGGTTTACAACGTCGTTAAACGACATTAATCTGTTAACGACGACAAATAATGTGTTAATTGACAAAATATGTCGATTAACACATTATTTGTCGTCTTAACAAATTATTGTCGCCGAATTTATCATGGCTAAAACCTTTACCCTTCAAAGGCTTTAGCCATTTTTAATGTGTTTTCCTCCAAAATCAATTTTAACAATTTATTTGTCGTTATTTAAATAATTAACAATTTAGATGTCGCTTCTTTGAAATTTACCTTTTCCAAATTTTCTACATTCCTTAACAAATAAAGTGTCGCTTTTTGGAAATAAACAAGTATTATATTAATTAAGTGATTAATACAAATGTACTAAATCGCGCTGTGTATTAGGTCTATTCACTTCTTGACCTCTGTAGGACGAGAACCAGAATAGCTGATACCTAGCTCTCGTCGCTCTTAAACTCAGCGATGCTACACCACTACTAATTCACGCCTTGACATAGAAGCCCAACTATGGAAGAAATGCCACTGATAGATCCTGGTGTTGAATCTTTTCTTTCTGACGAGGACAATGACCGAGAAGAAATCCAACAGAAAGAAGTAACAGAAGAAATTGCGATCGCAACTGAACTGTCAGACGAAGCAAAGTTCAGGATGGAAGTGATTCAAAGCCTGATTGCACCATGCGATCGCAAAACCTATGGGCAAAAACTGAAGGAAGCAGCGGACAAACTGGGAAAAACGGTTCGGACAGTACAGCGACTCGTTAAGAAGTATCAGCAAGAAGGTTTATCGGCAATTACTGACACCGAGCGCTCCGATAAAGGCAATTACCGAATTGATCCTGACTGGCAAGATTTCATTATTAAAACCTTTAAGGAGGGGAATAAAGGTAGTAAAAAGATGACTCCGGCTCAGGTGGCAATTAGGGTACAAGCTAGAGCGGAGCAGCTGGGTTTGGAGAAATACCCTAGCCACATGAGTGTGTATAGGGTTCTTAATCCTATAATTGAGCGACAAGAACAGAAACAGAAGATACGAAATATTGGGTGGCGAGGTTCAAGAGTATCCCATAAGACCCGCGATGGGCAAACTCTGGACGTGCGGCATAGCAATCATGTCTGGCAGTGCGATCATACAAAATTAGACATCATGTTGGTGGACCAATATGGTGAACCTTTGGCTCGTCCTTGGCTAAGCAAAATCACCGACAGTTATTCTCGCTGCATCATGGGCATTCATTTAGGTTTCGATGCACCGAGTTCTCAAGTTGTTGCCTTAGCTTTGCGGCATGCAATTTTACCCAAGCACTATAGTTCTGAATTTAATCTTCATTGTGAGTGGGGAACTTATGGCATTCCAGAAAACTTGTTCACTGATGGTGGCAAGGATTTTCGTTCGGAGCATTTGAAGCAAATTGCTTTTGAACTTGGCTTTGAGTGCCATTTGCGCGATCGCCCTTCTGAAGGGGGTATAGAAGAACGGGGATTTGGGACAATTAATACTGATTTTCTAGCCGGGTTCTACGGATATTTAGGCTCAAACGTGCAAGAACGCTCAGAGAAAGCTGAGGAAGAAGCTTGCGTAACGCTACGGGAAATACATCTGCTATTGGTGCGCTACATCGTTGATAACTACAATCAGCGCATTGATGCCAGAACAAAAGATCAGACTCGTTTTGAACGGTGGGATGCAGGATTGCCTCCTTTGCCACCTGTAATTAAGGAGCGGGAATTAGATATCTGCCTGATGAAAAAAACTCGTCGCAGTATCTATAAAGGTGGGTATTTAAGCTTTGAAAATATCATGTATCGGGGTGATAGCCTGCCAGTCTACGCTGGCGAAACTGTAATCCTCCGATTTGACCCTAGAGATATCACCACCGTTTGGGTATACCGTTCGGAGAGGGGGAAAGATGTATTTCTAGCCGCTGCCCATGCTCTAGATTTAGAAACGGAGCAACTTTCTTTTGAAGATAATAAAGCGGCTAGTCGTAAACTGCGTAAGGCAGGGAAAGACATTAATAATAAATCTATCTTGGCAGAAGTCCGTGAGCGGGATGTTTTCATCAAGCAAAAGAAAAAAAGCCGACCGGAACGCAAAAAATCAGAACAAGCTCAGGTGCATCCTATTTACGAGTCACCTAAAAACATTCAATTAGAAGCGGTGGAATCTTCCGAAACACAGCCTGAAACTCAACCGCAACGTCCTAGAGTCTTTAACCTCGACCAACTCAGTAGAGATTACGATGAATAGTTTTAAACCCTTGGGTATTCCTTGGCCACAAATATCAAAATTTATTTTAACGAGATTCCTGTTGTTTAAGATTTAAAAAAAAGACAATACTGATAATGACAGATACTAATTTGCAGAAATGGGTGCAAAAGTTATGGGGTGATGAGCCAATTGCTGAGGAATTGCAACCATTAATTAAGCGATTAATTACTCCAATCGTTGTAGAACTGGAACATATGCAACAGATCCATGAATGGTTGGATATGCAGCGCCTATCGAAACAGCCAGGGCGAATTGTGGCTCCTCCGCGAGCAGGTAAGTCTATTACTTGCGATGTTTACAGGTTGCTAAATAAGCCACAGAAAAAACCAGGTAGGCGAGATATTGTACCCGTTTTGTATTTGCAAGCTCCTGGAGATTGTTCCGTAGGAGAATTATTAGGATTAATTCTTGAACTTCTTAAGTATGGTGCAACTACGGGGAAAGTAACCGAACTTAGAAAAAGGGTTCAACGGGTTCTGAAAGAATCTCAGGTGGAGATGATTATTATTGATGAAGCCAATTTCCTTAAGCTGAATACGTTCAGCGAAATTGCCCGTATTTACGATCTGTTAAAGATTTCGATTATTCTTGTAGGTACGGATGGACTAGATAATTTAATCAAGCGAAATGAGTATATTCACGATCGCTTCATAGAGTGTTACCGTTTTGATGTCATTTCGGAAAAGAAATTCCCCAAGATCGTAGAAATATGGGAACGGGAGATTGCTGACTTACCAGTGCCATCGAATCTTAACAGAGAAGAAACTTTAAAGCCTTTGTATGCAAAAACAGTAGGTAAACTTGGTTTACTAGATAAAGTAATCAGAAAAGCAGCAATTTTATCTTTAAAGAAAGGGTTGAAATCTATTGATAAAGCTACATTGCATGAAGTGCTGGAGCGATTTGAGTAGTGGAAACAGTTGAGGATAAACCTTGGTTTTTCCAATTAGAACCTTTAGAAGGCGAAAGTATCAGCCATTTTTTAGGGCGCTTTCGCCGGGATAATTATTTGACTCCTGGGGAATTAGGTAAACTGGCAGGAATTGGTTGGGTTGTCGGGCGATGGGAAAAGTTTTACTTGAATCCCTTTCCTACAAAGCAAGAGTTAGAGGCTTTAGCCTCTATAGTGGGGGTGGAGATTGAACGGCTGTATCAAATGCTGCCCTCGCAGGGTGTGGTAATGCAGCCTAAACCGATTCGTTTATGTGCAGCTTGTTATGGGGAGAACCCCTATCATCGGCTTGAGTGGCAGTTTAAGGAGCGATGGGGGTGCGATCGCCATCAGTTGCGTTTGTTAGCAAAATGCATCAACTGTGAAACACCGTTCCCGGTTCCGGCGTTGTGGGTACACGGTGAATGTCCGCATTGTTTTTTGCCTTTCGCAAAGATGGCGAAACGACAGAAGTCCCGTAGAGCAGACTTTGCTTGAGAGTAGGTATGCATATCTCCTGCCGAAAATCAACTGTAATGCCAAAGTAGTTAGAAGTGATTTACGACTTGGTTGGTGGGAACACTAAGGGAGTAGTAGCACGATCGCTTTTAACTTCCAGCTTTACAGATGTAGGCACAAATGAGCAAAGAACCTGAGTGGAAGACCAGGCAGCAGAGGATTAACACCAAGCTTAGGTCGCTCAATCCCCAGTGGGAGATTATCAAGTATCGACATGGGTTGGATACTTCCGCACTTCAATGCCATGCGGTTGAGGAATACCCTACAGCCAGTGGACCTGCTGATTATGCCCTGTTTGTGAAAGGGCGATTTTTGGGGGTTATTGAAGCCAAAAAAGTGTCAGTCGGCGCACAAAATGTTCTGGAACAGGCAAAACGGTACTCGCGGACAGCGTTTGATGGGACTGGGAATTGGCGAGGCTACCGAGTTCCTTTTCTCTACTCTACGAATGGAGAAATTATTTATTTCCTGGATGTCAGAGGCGAACAGAATATCTTCCGTAAGATTGCGAATCTTCACACGGCGGATGCCTTAACGGAACTGTTTGAGCATGACCAAGCTGCCAGCTACACTCGGTTGCAGAATACTCCGATCAATCTAATTGAGAGGCTTCGCCCCTACCAGGAAAATGCGATCGCTGCCACTGAAGATGCCCTCGTCAAAGGTAAACGCGCCATGCTAGTGGCAATGGCGACGGGAACCGGGAAAACCTTTCTCACGGTTGCCCAGATTTATCGGTTGCTGGAAGCTAAGGTAGCCAAGCGGATTCTGTTCCTGGTTGACCGGAGAGCTTTGGCAGCGCAGGCGGTGAGGACGTTTGCCTCGTTCAATACAGTGAGGGGGAATAAGTTTAATCAAGAATACGAGGTCTATAGCCAGCGGTTTCGTCGGGAGGACTTTAGTGATGATGAACCGTTTGACCCTCAAGTGTTGCCAAGTTCCTATCTAACAGCGCCCCAAGCTATTCATACCTTTGTTTATGTTTCCACTATCCAACGGATGACTATCAACTTGTTTGGTGAAGCGAGTGTTGATGCTTCCGAAGATGGTGATATTGATGATGAAAGCGATGCGGAAAAACTGGATATTCCCATCCACGCTTTTGATTTAATCATTGCCGATGAGTGCCACCGGGGATATACCGCCAAAGAGACAAGTGCTTGGCGCAGTACTCTCGACTACTTTGATGCCATCAAGATTGGACTGACGGCAACTCCGGCAGTGCATACCCTGTCCTTGTTTAAAGAGGTAGTCTACCGTTACACCACTGAAGAGGCGATCGCACAGGGCTGGTTGGTTGACTATGAACCGATTTACATCTATTCAGAGATTCGGATGAATGGAGCCTTTCTGCGGGAAGGGGAACAGGTTAGGGTCATTGATACAGAGACAGGGCAGGAGATTTACGACGAGTTAGAAGATGAGCGGGAGTTTTCTACGACCGATGTTGAGCGCAAAATTACTGTACCCGATAGCAACCGCAAAATCATTAAAGATATTGCCGAGTATGCCTATAAACACGAGCAGGAAACGGGGCGTTTTCCCAGAATCCTGATTTTTGCGGTCAATGATTTGCCCCACATATCCCATGCCGACCAGATTGTTGGCATCTGTAAAGAAGTGTTTGGGCGGGGGGATGATTTTGTTCAGAAAATCACGGGTAGTCCCAGTGTAGACCGACCGCTGCAAAAGATTCGGGAGTTTCGCAATCGTCCTCAACCCAAGGTGGCGGTCACTGTCGATATGCTCAGTACGGGAGTAGACATCCCCAGTCTGGAATTTATTGTGTTTATGCGTCCGGTGAAATCTCGGATTCTCTGGGTGCAGATGCTAGGTAGGGGCACTCGCCTGTGTGATGAGATTAAGAAAACTCACTTTAAAATCTTTGATTGCTTCGGAGGGACTCTGATTGAATACTTTGCCAACACGACTGATTTAAAGATAGAGCCACCCCGTAAAGACCCAGTACCAGTTGGGCAGGTCATTAATAAGATTTACCAAAATGTTGACCGAGATTACAACGTTAAATCTCTGGTTAAGCGTTTGCGACGGATTGACCGGGGAATGAGTGATGAGGCACGACGGCAGTTTGCTGATTATATCCCGGATGGGGATATGGGCAGGTTTGCAAGTGAATTGACACAAAGGATGGAGCGAGAGTTTACGAATACGCTCAACTTGCTGCAAGATAAGGGCTTCCAAGATTTGTTGGAAAACTACCCTAGAGCTAAACAGAGTTTTTTTATCGCTGATGAGCAGGAGGATGATGTCTCCTCTGAGGTGATAATTAGGGGGCAAAAACCAGAGGACTATCTAGACAGCTTCTGCCGTTTTGTGCAGGAAAATCCTGAGCAGATAGAAGCGATCGCAATTTTACTAGAACGCCCTAGAGACTGGAAAACTGAGGCACTCAACGAACTCCGGGAGAAGTTGGTGCGAAACCAGTTTCGAGAGCAGGAGCTTCAGAGGGCACATCAGTTGGTACATAATAAGACTCTGGCTGACATCATCTCGATGGTGAAACGTGCTGCCCGTGCTGAGGAGCCAATTTATACAGCGGCGGAGCGAGTAGACAGAGCAATGCAAGTGGTGATGGCTGGCAAGTCTTTTAATGAAGAGCAGTTGAAGTGGCTAGGTTATATCCGAGAGCATCTGGTGCAGAATCTCACGGTTGAGATAGATGATTTTGAGGATTTTCCGATTTTTGCCAACAAAGGCGGCAAGGGGAAGGCTAAAAAGGTCTTTCAAGGTCAACTGGATGTATTAGTAAATGAGATTAATGCTGCGATCGCGGCTTAGAAGCTAACCAAAACTTATATTAGGACACAACAGTAGGAATCATAAAATGAGTAAGCAAAATTCTAAGTTAACTACTGATACAATCCTTTGTGGACATTGTGGAAACAAAACTTTAATGAAGATTATCTCTGAGGGCAAATCTAGTAGGAAAATGAATATAGTTTATGATTTTGAAGAATTGACTATTCGTATTCTGCTATGTCCTAATTGCGAAGAATTTAACATAATTCAAAATCATAAGTATAAGGAGATATTTTCAAATTCAGATAAGGCGGTCACTATAACAAATTTTTTATACCCATTACCTAAGGAATTTGCCGATTCTTCTCCGGAAGCGCAGGGCATTAGAGACACATATAGAGAAGCTGTAGTTTGTTTTAAAGCAGATTTATTGTCAGCAAGTGTAGTTATGTGCAGGAAGACAATAGAGCTGTTGTGTACTTATTTTGTGTCGATAGAAAATTTTTCGTTAATGCAAAAAATTGAGAAGATGAAAAATGATGAAGTAATAGATAAAAAGTTATATCATTGGGCTACAGTTTTGAGGATTTTTGGTAATCAAGCAGTACATACAGACACGAAATTTATTAAAGAAGATGTTCAAGATATTTTAGATTTTACCTATGCATTAGTTGAGTATTGTATCGATTTTGACTATAAGTTCAACGAATTTATGAAGCGTCAAGGTACAATGCTTCCACCGCCTTCTCCTCAAGATGAAATTACAAATGAACAGATCGAAACATTGATAAAAGCGTTGAATGATAGTGATGAGTCTGTGCGTTACTATGCAGCTACAACTTTAGCGAAAAGGGGTATAAATATTGAAACCGTATTACCTGTCTTGCTAAGGCTGCTAGAAAATAGCAAATTTATCCCAAATGTCCAAACTTGCCTTAAAAAAATAGGATTGAAGGCAGTTGCAGAAGTAATTAATGTACTTGAAAGTCATTCCAATAAGACTGTGCGTGCTGCGGCTGCCACTATTTTAGGAGATATGGGTTTAGAAAATCAAGACATAGCCAATGCTTTATTTAAAGCTCTTAAAAGCAACAAGGAAAATGAATCTCAAGGAGACGTTCCACTTAAAGCTGCTTTGGCTTTAGAAAAATTAGGATACGGAGCTATTTCTACTTTTGTTGATATGTATGATGAGAATTCCAGCTCTCCTACTGGAGCTACATCTTAACTTAAGATTCCTAATCAGAAAACTTTATTAGAGAAAAAGCAGGATGGACGTTGTAAACAAACTCTGGGGGTTCTGTAATACCCTGCGCCATGACGGGATTGATTATGGCGACTATATCGAGCAACTGACTTATCTGCTATTCCTCAAGATGGCGGATGAGAAGGGTATCGATGTTCCAGAGGGGTGTGAGTGGGAGAGTTTAAAGAAGCGCTCTGGCAATGATTTAACCGATCATTATCAGGATGTACTCCGCCAACTACGGGAAGCACCTGGAATTTTAGGCGATATTTTCGCTCAGTCCATGCCTCGTTTCAATAATCCCGTCAATCTCAAACGGGTAATCGCGATGATTGACGAGCAGGAGTGGACTTCTCTGGATGTCGATGTCAAGGCGGCGGCGTTTGAGGGGTTATTGGAAAAAGCTGCCAGTGAAGGTAAGAAGGGAGCAGGGCAATACTTCACGCCTAGAGTGCTGATTAAATCGATTGTCCGGGTGATGAAGCCTAATCCATTAGTGTCGCCTCATTTCAAGATTTGCGATCCAGCTTGCGGGACAGGTGGATTCTTGGTGTGTGCCTATCAGTGGTTGTTGGACATCACTGGCGGGGTATTTGACCGCAAGGACATTAAGCGGATTAAAACCCAAACCTATTATGGTGAGGATTTAGTCCCGCGTCCTCGCAGACTGGCACTGATGAATCTATTTTTGCAAGGACTGGAACCCAAGATTTATTTGGGGGATGCGATTTATGAGGCTGATTCGGGCGATCGCTATGACTGCATTCTGACTAATCCCCCGTTTGGCACGAAGGGAGCAAACCAGGCACCGGATCGGGATGATTTCACAATTGAGACGAGTAACAAGCAGTTGAACTTTGTCCAGCACGTTATGACTATCCTCAAGCCTGGGGGGAGGGCGGCGATGGTGTTGCCGGATAATTGCTTATTTGAGGATAAGGCGGGGGAAGTGTTCAAAATCGTGATGCAGGATTGCAATGTCCACACGGTTTTGAGGTTACCTAGAGGTACATTTACTCCTTATTCGCAAGGGGTAAAAGCAAATGTGGTGTTTTTCCAGAAGGGTTTGCCTACGGAAAATGTCTGGATTTTTGATGCCCGTTCTAATGTACCTGGTATCACTAAAAAGGAACGTCCTCTAACGTCTCAGCATTTTGCCGAGTTTGAGCAGTGCTATGGGAATGAGCCTGATGGAAATAGTCCCAGAAAAGATTTAGGTATTGAGGGGCGGTTTAGATGTTTCAGTATTAGTGAAATTCAGCAACGCGATTATAAACTTGATATTACTTGGCTGAAAGATGAAAGTTTAGAAGATGCTGATAGTTTACCAGAGCCGCAAGATTTAGCGAGTGAGGCGATTACTGAGTTGGAAGCAGTGGTGGATGACTTGAAAGATATCCTCCAGTTAATTGAGGTAAACGGGGAGGATGAATTATGAGTGAATTATCCAAAGGATGGACAATAGCTCAATTAGGCGATTTAGCAAACTATATTAATGGTCGTGCATTTAAACCAAGTGAATGGAAGGATAAGGGTATTCCTATTGTTCGGATTCAAAATCTTAATAACTCCAGTACAAGTTTTAATTATAGTGATGTAGAACACGAGGGAAAATATCTAATCAAAGATGGCGATCTTTTAATTTCATGGTCAGCGTCATTAGGTGTATTTATCTGGAACCGTGGTGAGGCATGGCTGAACCAACACATATTTAAAGTTGAACCAAATGAAGGAGTTGTTACTAAAACTTTTCTTTATTACGTAGCTAAAATGGCTATTAGTGAGCTTTATGAAAAAACTCATGGAACTGGAATGGTTCATGTGACTAAACCAGTTTTTGAGTCGCACCAAGTTCCTATACCTCCCGTCAACGAACAACGCCGCATTGTAGCCAAGCTGGAAAAGCTGCTGGCTAAAGTTGATTCCTGCAAAGAACGGCTAGACAAAATTCCCCTCATCCTCAAGCGTTTCCGTCAATCTGTCTTGGCTGCTGCTTGTTCCGGTCGCCTCACCGCTGATGGGCGAGAAAATAATCCCGATGTAGAACCTGCTTCAGAACTTTTAAAGCGGATTCACATAGAACGCCGCCGCCGTTGGGAAGAATCAGAATTAGAGACAATATCAGCTAACGGCAAAATACCAAAGGATGACAAATGGAAATCCAGATATAAAGAGCCTGAACCTGTTAACGTTGAAAATTTACCAGAAATACCTAATAGCTGGCATTGGACGAATCTTCAATCAATAGCAGTTGTCAAAGACCCTAATCCCAGTCATCGCTATCCAAGCTATGAGGATGGAACTGTACCGCTTCTTTCAACTCGTGAATTCCGAGGGCTGAACGATTGGCAGACAGAATTATCTCCCTTAGTTTCAGAAGAAGTTTACCAGTTTCAAAATAGAATATGCGAATTTTCACCCAATGATATTATCTTTGCCAGAAAAGGAAAATTAGGTTTAGCACGTCGCCCTCCCAAGCTTCCTAAATATACATTTAGTCATACAATTTTTATCATCAAGTGCTTTGAAGGAATCTGTTCAGATTCAATACTTTGGTATCTTCGCCAAGATAAAGCGGTTGAATGGCTATTAAGAGAGATGAATTCAAATACTGGCGTACCAACATTGGGAAAAGCGATAACTGAGCAATTGCCTATCCCCTTAGCTCCCATAGCCGAACAACAAGAAATTGTTAACCGAATTGAAACCCTCTTCAAACTTGCCGACCAAATCGAACAACGCTACCAAAAAGCCAGAGCCTACGTTGAGCAACTTACCCAATCGATCCTCGCCAAAGCCTTCCGGGGTGAGCTGGTTCCCCAAGACCCCAACGATGAGCCAGCATCCGTCTTGTTAGAGCGAATTCGCGCAGAACGGGCAAAACGAGAAGCCGAAGCCAAAGCCGCTAAGAAATCCACAGGCAAAAAAGGTGGGCGACGCGGCAGGAAGGCGAAACAGCAAGACTCAGAGCCAATCCAGCTAGAGTTGCCCGTGTTGGAGTAGTACCATCAGCTCAAGGCAGTCCCATATCTTCTTCCCACGTTTCCGGAACTGTATGGAGTTTAGGTGGATCTAATGAGTTGAGGTAAGGGTGCGATGCGAGTCAAAAGCTACTCCGCCTGTATCAATACCCGATGTCCCCGTATCCGAAGCATCGTGACACGACATTAGCCAAGTTTATTCCACTGGCGACGGAGAATGGCTCCACGATAGTCTTCGAGATAACTCAGCGCTGCACGATTGGTATCAATCACCTGTTCAAAATCTCTCCCTTTATCGCGAATACCGGCTGCATGAAGTGTTGTCAGGAGCTGTTCAGCCGAATCTAGCAAATCCCTATGAAATTGTACTGAATCGTCAAATGAACCTTGTCTAGCTGCAAGAACCTGGGTTCTCAAAGCCTGCAAGTAGTGACGGAAAGATTCTCGTTCTCTAAATCCAGTGGAGGTAGGCTGAGATCCACTGAAAAGAATCCTCGCTTCCTGATTTTCCAAGTCTGGTAGCGGCTGCACTTGTGTCAACATTCCTCGCATTGCTGCCAAATCCAGAGTGGAAATCTTGAATTCTGATAGAGCTTGTGGGCAGTAATACCAAGTGGTGCGTCTTGATTCCTCAGATTCTTGCTCGTCAAACTTGCCAGTTGTGAAGGAGCGTACATTCAACCATGTACCGGAAGCAATTGCATTTGCAGAAGTACAACCTGCAAGCAGCATTTGATGGCTACAGTAGCCAATAAACACCTTTTTGCCACCCAATCGTAATCCTGCGATTAGGTCAACCACATTTGCTAGCCATGCAGAGTTATCAACTAAATACTGACCGTTGGGCGGTTCACATATCAGATAGATAGTGTTGATATCCCAATTCTTTGCAGACTCAAGTAAATCGTGGATTTGATCAGGGTGTCTGATTACATCAGCACTTAGTACAACCGTAGCAACCAATTCAAACGGATTGTTTTCTAGTGCTTGAGCAGACGCAATTGTAGCACTCTGATACTCCAACCAGTCATCATCAATGGCACTGGCATATAATCCTGGCAAAATGAATGAACTACAACTCAACTGTCGATTTAATGCCAGCAGTTTTGTCAACTGCTGTTTAATTCCTTGCCCTAACCAGAAAGCTAAAGTATTGTATTCCTTATCCCAATAGACATGAGATTGCAGCCGTGAATGATTAGCGTGTGGTAAATAAACTTGAGGATCTAGTAATACCTGCCCATTTAGCCTCTGTACCCTTCTTGCGAAGGTTGGTAGCTGTTTAGGCTCCAGGTCACGAGGACTGAGAATAACAGTTCCACCACCCCATCGCGCAAGCAAATCTTCGCAATGGGACATCATTCCCCATCCCAACTGAAGGTAGAGATCCATCTAGCTGATTCCTTCCTCTCCACAAATCTCTTGCATCCAGGTAAGAGCCTCTTGAATGGACGACAAACGGTGATCTGGTCGTTGGCGCGTCATGGCAGTAACTAAGTGAGGAAATTCACCCTTTTTGTCCACCGTCCTAGAGATTGCAGGCAAAGGATGCGATTCGACTCTACGAAGAATCTCAAGTATATCGCGTGCCTGATCAACGAAGGGATTGACACCCTCTGAACACTCGTATAGCGTCACGCCCAGTGCAAACAAATCTGCACGAGCATCAATCTCAGATTTTCGATTTCTAAACTGTTCGGGGGGAGCATAGCCAGGTGTACAAGGTCCGAAACGTTCTGAGGTCGCAGTTAGAGAAGTCAAATCTAAATGCCTTACTAGACCGAAATCTAAAAGCCATGCATCACCAGAGCAATCAACTATAATGTTCGCTGGCTTTACGTCTCGATGCACGATGCGAACTTTTTCAGCGCCCGCCAGCACTTCAAGTATCTGCCTCCCCAATTTTAAAACTTGATGAAGGTCAAGGCTTCCTCGCTTTTGCAAAATTTGACGCAGCTCCTGACCAGTAATTAGTTCCTCGCGTACCCAAACCACATCCCCTATTGGGGAGTTTTTAATACCAACATCAAAAATTTTTGGAACTCTTGGCGAACTAATACTCTGTACAGCCTGAATGTCACGAACAACCCGCTTAAGGTCGGTCTGTGGGTGGTAAATCTTGAGTACCACTGCTCCATCACTAGCATGAGCGCCTGAAAAAACTTCTTTTTGTCCACCCTTACTCAGCGGGCGGAGGGACAAAATCTCAGGAAATTGCTGTTGTAGCCACGTAAGATCGATCGCCATATTGGTGTGTAAGCCAATTTTACTCTGATAGCGAGGAATTTACTTAAAGCAGGTATGAGACATTCCATCTGACACCGAATTGCCTCCAGCTTAAGTCTCCCCTTGTTATCGCAAGCTCGATAATTTTCTCTTTTCAAGTGTAGCTATTTTGCCAATAATGAGTAATTTGTATTGTTTAAACCAAAATTTTGCCCTTTATTTTAGTACATATGTACTTAGGGCTTGCCAAGTCCACTCATTGAAAAGCCAGGAAGCATAGGATTTTGGGAGCTGTCCTACTTTAGCTGGAAGCTGGGATTGGACTGGTGAACAAGAAGCAGCCAAAAGCCCTACGCCGAAGCTTGTTGCCTGTTGCGTAAGGTCGCTTGTATTGGGTACGTCTGGTAGCAGCAAGTAGGACTCTGACGCGAACCAAGTATTGTGAAAGGCTTGCTGAATCCCTTCCTGCCAATTCTTCATTTTTGCCTCGATTGCAATCAATCGCCCAATCGCGAAGATTTCCTCCAAAGGTTTGGCTTCCCACAGTCCTTCCTTGTAATCAATCAGTTCCGCGTCAATCAAGCGTTGCAACGAGTTCGAGAAATTATTTGGAAAAACTACTTTCAGTTGTGAGCGATCAACTGTCTTCTGAGAAACGATGTAATGAAGGATTCGCAAGTCAAACTTATTTAGACTTGCTCTTTTAGGCGACCATCTCTTTGCAATCTCAGGTGCAAAATAAACAATAATAATGTCAGGAAAACTTGAATCGACGTGAGGCTCCAAAAAAACAATTTTTGCCTGTAATGGTTCAGTTGCCAATATTTGTGATTTCACATATTCATCTACCATGTCAGATTCAGAACCCTTAGTTTTTTTTCTGAGAGATAAGCCGCCAGATTTCAAGGAAGGGAAATTTACAATGTTCTCCGCAGAAACCATAAATTTATTCTCTGTAATAGCCTGAGGTTCGCAATTCTCCTCATTTTTTGAAGTAAAGTTCATATTTTTATTTTGATTGATTATGTAAGCAAGCACGAAATAAATATACAATTTTATTCTATCATAACTGAGTTTAATTTATGTATAATTTAGAGTTCAATATTAACCAAAATGTTTAAAGATTTAACCTAAAGTAGCAACATCAAAAATATCTTTAATTTTGCTGATTTGTCAGTCGTAATAATATCAAGTTTTTCGCTTTCAATTAAAAAAAAATAATACTTTTGCTTATAAGAATCAATAATCACAATAAGGAAATTCTCCTTTTTTAAGCACAAGAAATGCCCGCTCTGACGGTATCAAACTATCAGAGTAATAAGAAAATTTTCTTTGGTATTGACTAGACCAGCGCGGCGGAAGTTTCCTAGCAGCTCCAGTGCTAATGATGGGGAGAGAATTTCACTGGGGGGTAGTTCTGCCGCGCTGGTCTAGTCCCTTTAAGGGATAAGCGTTCACCTTCATACGGGAGAAGATGGCAGCAGCATTCGAGACACCTATCATGAACTGGGACAACGCCCTTCCGTGCTTGACCGTTCATCGGCTCATCTTGGTTGAGTCAGTCAACGCGATCGCTTCTGCCGCTGTCTCCGCTTCAAATCCTCAGCCAGTCGAATATCCACCAGTTCCCCCTCCTCCCACGCTTCACCATCCGGTTTAACTAACCGTTGGGCGAGTTTTTGGAGTTCTGCATCCGAGGGGCGATTTGCTATCGCTCATTAATCCGTTCCGCTGAAACTTTCCGACCATCAAACAGACTCCACCCAGCTAATTCATCTCGCGATCAAGCGATCGCGCCTCAACTCATGATATCCGTTAAATACATAGTCATGATTCGTGAGTTAAAATGCGGTTTACATCGCGCCGGGTAATAGACAGCAATCGCCAGACAACTGAATATAGGATCGACGCACTCAGTAACTTGCCCTTGGAGCCTTTGGAATATTGCAGACGATGGGTTGAGATGTCCTCAGATGAGCGGGGGTATAGAAAAGCCTGCATTACTGCTCTAGCTGAAGCAACGGCGCTGAGTTCTAGGACTATCGGCAATTGGGGACAGAACTTCGAGAGGCGACCCCAGTACGTCCTGCATATCCTACGCATGGCAGATATGCTCAACCAAATCAGAAAAATAATCCTACCTGCTGATTATCCTCAAGAATAATTTAGTCGTGATTCGTGACTAAAACTCTTGTTTTATGACTAGAGATTCCCTAATTTGGATTCAGTAAGCAGTAATTCACTTACCGCGCCTAAGAATGCAGATAGGGAGGAGTTCCTCTTGGAATGGAAATCGGATTGATACCATCCGCCAGTTGCCCCTGGAACCGATGGAATATTGCCGCCGTTGGGTCGCTCAAGAATCGGGTCTGAACTATCGGAAAGTTTGTATTAATGCGATCGCAGAAATTACAGGTGCCAGTCCCAAGACGGTCAAAGACTGGGGAACAAACTTTCAGCGCCGCCCTAAATACGTTACTCGGATCTTACGGCAAGCAGACCTGCTTAACCAATTCAAACAACTGGTTGTAACTGGAATCATCCTCCTACCACCGGACTTCCCCTCGGAGTAAGCGATCGTGACTCGCTACCAACTCGCCTCAAAACCTCTTGTTTCGATTACTAATGGAAATTTATGCTGCTTACAGGCAAGTGAAACTAAATCTAGGAGTATAGACCGATGACAGCAACGAAAAATGGAAAAAACTCCATTTCTGATTTGAGTATTACTAAATACTCAGAAAAAATTTCAGTTTTGAATAACCAGATAAAAATCCACGATCTAGAAATTGTTCTGCCTGATGCTGTACATTATCTACAACAAATTCCGCCTGCTGAATACGAACAGACTTGCCTGAGAGCCTTTGAAATGGGGTTGTTTTGCTTACAAAGAGTCCAAAATCGTACTGAGATTGAATTTGTTAAACGGCAGATGGAGACACTATTAACCGAATTTAATAAAGCGGTTGCAGCAATACCTGAGACCCTTGAGAAAAAGTTAGTCAGTCAAATTGGTGCAGATAATGGTCAAGTATTAGCTCCAATTAAAGCTGAAATTAATTTAACTAAAGCTGTCCTGACAACCCAAGTAGATGCGGTAAGAACTTTACTTGCTCAGGATATTGATCCCTCAAAAAATTCTTCAGTGCTTGGTGCTGCGTTGAATAAGATTCAGAATTTGTTAAATCCTAATCTATCTAACTCAGTGCCTGGAATATTTACCAATGCCTTAAAAAATGTCACAGCCGAAAATGGAACTTTAGCTAAAACAGTTAAAACCGTTGTCCTAGAAGCTATTAAACCACTTGCCGATGAAGTAGATAAGTTGGGTCAAGAAATCCGAGAAAAAGAGGTAGCTCAATCAATTCTTCAACAAACCGTTGCCAAAGGCACCAGCTATGAAGAAACCGTTTTAGTGGAAGCCCAGGCTTGGTCAAAATTTAGCGGAGCTGAAGTTCATTATGTCGCCAAACAAAATCAACCAGGCGATATTCTCATCAAACTTGCTCCTACTTCGGTAGCAGCAACAAAACTATCAATCATCATTGAGGCGCGAAACCGAGAATCAAGACCTTGGGGACGCAAGCAGATTGCCGATCAATTAAATAAAGCAATGGCTAAGCATAAAGCAAATGCTGCAATTTTCCTCAGTTGTTCTCTTAACGGTCTGGCGCAAGAAATAGGTAATTGGGCAATTGGGGAATGTGAATACGGTCTGTGGGTAGCGACTACACACGATCTACTTACTATAGGCATTCAATTTTTAATTGTTCGGCAACAATTAGCGGCTCAACAATCCAATTTGTCTAAGCTTGACTGTCGGGCAATAGAAGCTCAGCTTATGCGGATTCAAACAGCTATGGATTCCATTACTAACATCAACACTCATTTAACACATTTACGCACTCATGCTGATGGGATAAAGACAGAAGCTTTGACATTGAAGGATGAAATTAGGAGCGCGCTCACCTCAATTGAGGATTCCATTCATATTGTTAAGCGTGAAACTTAACTGAAAAATTTTATAGCGGTTACTACATGGGTGAGGTACGCAAAAATCCCCGATTATCAAGCTTTCCAGTTTTGAGGATGTACCTTACATGACCTTGAACCGCTATATTTCTTCATTAGGTAGAATATCTGTATTGTTCTCTCTTTATATAGAGCCGCCTTGCTTAGTTTTATGAGCTTTATCACTATTCAATGTCGCTTAGTCACTGATGAAGAAAACTTTCGCTTACTATGGGAACTGATGGCTGATAAAAACACGCCGCTTATTAACGAATTATTGTCACAGATTCCCAAACATGTTGACTTTGAGAAATGGGTAGAAAAAGGTAAACTACCTGCTGGATTTATCAAAGAACTTTGTAATTTTCTTAAAACTGAAGAACGCTTTGCAGGTCAATCCGGTCGTTTTTATACCTCAGCGATTTCTCTAGTAGATTACATATACAAGTCTTGGCTGGCGCTCCAGCAGCGACAGAAGCACAAACTAGAAGGCAAAGAGCGCTGGCTAAAGATGCTCAAAAGTGACGTAGAGCTGGAACAAGAGAGTAATTGTAGTTTAGATGAGATTCGTAGCAAAGCTGCCGAAATTATTAAGTTTGTGACAACCGAATCGCTTCAAAATAAATCTCAACCAATTAACAAGAAAAAGAGTAATAAGACTAAAAAAGGAAAAGCTAACTTTTCCCGCTCCAAACCGTTCAACGTCTTATTTGAGGCTTACGACAAGACGCAAAACCCTCTTGAGCGCTGCGCCCTTGCCTATCTCCTAAAAAATAACTGTGAGCTTAAAGAAGTTGAGGAAGACCCAGAAAAATTTGCCCAAAGGCGTCGCGCAAAGGAAGTAGAAATTGAACGCCTTAAAGAACAGATGAAAAATCGGATACCCAAAGGTCGAGATTTGACAGGTAAAAAATGGTTAGAAGCATTAGAAATGGCTACCAGTAACGTTCCTAAAAATGAAGATGAAGCTAAAGCATGGCAATCTAGCCTCTTAAGAAAATCAAGCTCTATGCCATTTCCTGTAGCTTATGAAAGCACCGAAGATATAATTTTGTCTAAAAACGACAAACAGCGCATTTTTGTTCGCTTCAATGGTTTAAGTAAGCTTACCTTTGAGGTATACTGCGATTCTCGTCATCTCCACTGGTTCCAACGCTTTGTCCAAGATCAAGAAATTCAACGTAATAGTAAAGACCAATACTCAAGCAGTTTATTTACTCTCAGAAGTGGACGAATTTATTGGCAGGAACGGACAGGCAAAGGAGAGCCGTGGAACGTACATCGTCTGATTCTTTACTGTTCAGTTGACACCCGTCTGTGGACGCTCGAAGGAACTCAACAAGTTGCAGGCGAAAAAGCCGCTCGTGCTGAAAAAAGCGTATCCAATACAAAAGAGAAGGACGACCTCAACGAGGAACAACAAGCTGATTTAACTCGTAAGCAATCAATGCTAGCTCGAATTAACAATCCCTTTCCTCGTCCTAGTAAACCTCTTTATCAGGGTAAACCGTCTATCCTTGTTGGTGTCAGTTTTGGTCGGGACAAGCCAGCAACTGTTGCCGTGGTAGACGCTGACAAGAACAAAGTGTTGGTATATCGCAGTGCTAAACAGTTACTCGGCGACAACTACAAGCTCATCAACCGCCAGCGACACCAACAGCAACGTAACTCCCACGAACGTCATAAAGCTCAAAAACGGGACTCACCAAACTCGTTTAGTGAATCCGAGTTGGGGCAGTATCTGGACAGATTGCTGGCAGATTCGATTGTAGCGATCGCAAAAACTCACAGAGCTGGCAGTATAGTTCTTCCTAAACTCGGCGATATCAGGGAAATAGTACAAAGCGAAATTCAAGCCAGAGCCGAGCAAAAAGTTCCCGGTTACAAGGAAGGTCAAAAGGAATATGCCAAACAGTATCGTGTCAGCGTCCACAGTTGGAGCTACGGTCGATTGATTGGCAGCATTCAATCACAAGTGGCTAAGGCTGGTATTGCTGTTGAAGTCGGTCAACAACCACTTCAGGGTAGCCCACAAGAAAAAGCGCGGGATTTAGCGATCGCTGCCTACCAATGTCGCATTAATGAGGCGCTCTAGGCAAATATTGAACCTTGACAATATAATACAAAAACAATAGCGCCGCAGTTCATGCTCTTAAGAGCAGTTCATGCTCTTAAGAGCCGCTGTACTGTGAACAATCTGGGTTAGTTTGACTACAGTCTTGCTTTCTGACCCTGGTAGCTGCCCGCTTCTGATGCTGCTGTATGTAGAGATTTGTCTATAGACAGGATAGGTGCGCTCCCAGCAATAAGAAGTAATGCTTAATTGCAATAGCCTTTGGCAACAAGGGTGCGGATTTCCGCAGTGGCGGCTACTGAATCACCCCCTTCGTCGGGGGAACCCTCCCAAATTTTTTTTGACGGGTCAAAGTGGGGTCAAAATCCTGGCAATGCCGTCAAACGGTCAAAACTCCTGTCCAGTCTTGGTTTTAGACTTTCATATCAGTCAACTTTCTCCTTGGGAAAGAGCTGAAATGAGTAATTTAAAATCAGCCGACAAAAATGTATTTGTCAGCTTGTGTGGGCAAGGGTTTCAGCGGGCGCGGTTTCATCAGCCTTCCCGCCTTGGGTGAGTTGAAAGTAGACCCGGAACAGGTTTCAACTCTTCTTGATGAACGTTTCATCAGCCTTCCCGCCTTGGGTGAGTTGAAAGTTGATAATTGTGCCGTCTGGCTTGGCAGTAATCTTGCGGTTTCATCAGCCTTCCCGCCTTGGGTGAGTTGAAAGTTACCGATAGCCTTCCTTCTGATTCGTGCTGCGATCGGTTTCATCAGCCTTCCCGCCTTGGGTGAGTTGAAAGACGATGCAACATTGATACTAGAAGCCGAAAGACCGTGTTTCATCAGCCTTCCCGCCTTGGGTGGGTTGAAAGTGCCAGTAAACTCTTCAATACTCCCTCAGATGAGTTAAAGACGTTACTTGTTTCATCAGCCTTCCCGCTTTGGGTGGGTTGAAAGTGCCAGTAAACCAACGTGGGGAGAAACAAGAGTCGAGTTTCATCAGCCTTCCCGCCTTGGCAAGAGTCGAGTTTCATCAGCCTTCCCGCCTTGGGTGGGTTGAAAGAACGCCTGCATCGTCAGTCTCAAGACTTCCATAACAAAGTTTCATCAGCCTTCCCGCCTTGGGTGGGTTGAAAGTAAGAGTTTAAGCCCGTCCAACAGGGCTAACTTAGTGTTTCATCAGCCTTCCCGCCTTGGATGGGTTGAAAGTTACCCCTTACCTCGCAAGTGGAGTAAGCGATCGCAAGTTTTATCAGCCTTCCCGCCTTGGGTGGGTTGAAAGCCGCGTTGCAAGACGACATCGCCGTCCATCGGGTGTTTCATCAACCCTCCCGCCTTGGGCTGGGTTGAAATGTTATAGAGCTGCGTCAGCAATTTCAATAATAATAGTTGTAGATAGTGTCACTAATTTAAGGGAGGGTTGAAAGGAGCGCCTGCTTTGTAATTAAATTCGCTCGACGACATTAATTTGTTAACGGTTGTCGGCACTAATTTAAGGACACGAATTTGTTAAAAACGACGTTGAGCGACATTAATCTGTTAATGACGACATTAATCTGTTAACGACGACAAATAATGTGTTAATTGACAAAATAAATGGAGGTTAGCGGACTCGAACCGCTGACATCCTGCTTGCAAAGCAGGCGCTCTACCAACTGAGCTAAACCCCCAAACTTGAAGTCGGAACTTCAGACACTTTTGTTATATTAGCTCATCTGCTTCCATTAGGGAAGGGGGTAGAGGAAGAAATATTTAGATGCATATCATCACAGAAGCTTACTCTGTTAGGTTAGGTGATGAACCAGCGTAAAACATTTTTACTCATTGCTGTTGAGTGGGGAAATGACCCAAGTTGTTGTAGCTTTCTATAAATTTGTCAAGTTGCCAGATTTTGCCGATAAGCAAGACCCCTTATTGTCGCACTGCAAAAGACAGGGTATTAGAGGGACAATTCTGCTGGCAGCAGAAGGTATTAACGGGACGATCGCGGGTTCTCGTGAAGCAATCGACTCAGTTTTATCATTTTTACGCTCCGATCCGCGCCTAGTTGACTTGGAGCATAAAGAGTCTTATGCCGATTCTCCGCCGTTTGACCGGATGAAGGTGCGGTTGAAGAAAGAAATTGTCACCTTGGGATTGCCGGAAATCGATCCGAGCGATCGCGTCGGCACTTATGTCAGTCCACAAGCGTGGAATGAACTGATTTCCGATCCAGAGGTGACGATTATTGACACCCGCAACGATTATGAGGTAACGATTGGCACCTTCAAACGAGCGCAAAATCCCAAAACCGCCTCATTCCGGCAGTTTCCCACCTATGTTCGCAATAACCTCGACCCCAGCAAACATAAAAAGGTCGCTTTATTCTGCACTGGCGGGATTCGCTGCGAAAAAGCGACATCGTTTATGATGGCTCAAGGGTTCCAAGAGGTTTATCACCTCAAAGGCGGCATTCTCAAGTATTTAGAGGAAGTTCCCCCAGAAGACAGTCTCTGGCAAGGGGAATGCTTTGTCTTCGATCAACGGGTTGCTGTACGCGAGGGTTTGGAGATAGGAACGCATGAAATGTGCCCTCGTTGCGGTCATCCTATCTCCGAAGCGGATCAAACTTCGCCTGATTATCAGCAAGGGATTTGCTGTCCCTACTGTTGCGATCGCTTCACCCAGGAAAAATAGGTAGCACCGTAACAAAGGTGGCGACAAATTAATTTGGGCAGATTCTCAGGATACGCGATCGCAGTGCAAAGCTTACCTTGCAAGCGGCTGTGTTTTCCTTGTTGCGACATCAGCTTGGAGTGCTAAGTCTGTTCGCCCTATCCTGGTGGGTATAAGAGCGATATAAGCGCGATCGCTTCCATGCATTGCAGACATGGATAAATAGCGATCGCGCTTATCCTTGCACAAGAGAAGATGGGCGATTCCCTGCGGGATAGCTTTGCTTCACGGAAATTTTACTTAGGCGGATAATTTCCGTACATAATTGAATATTTTAGAAGTTTTAATGAAGTTTGATTTGCCGTCCTTGACGGTTTCACAAATAGTAGCTTTCAATATAGTTAACTCGTGTTGGATGTTACAAGGCTAGAGTGAAATTGCCCAGTATTTCCAGGGAATGAAAGAGGCGTTCGCGCCTCTTTCATTTAAGCTGCATTGTATAGATACTGGTTATACATATTAATTGTCTTGAGTTTTTTACTTAGCGAATAAATGTTTAAAATTAATATCCAGGAAATAGAAGCTGTAAGTTCTAGGTTCCAAGAAACAGCCTCAGAGATTGTTTCAAATACTCAAGGTGCAGTATCAGAGGCAATCTCAACAACCCAAGAGGCTACAGATAGTGCAATTCAAGAGGTTTTCAACTCAGTCACTTCCATAGCTTCTACGTTTCAAAAAACAGCATCAGAGATTGTTTCAAATACTCAAAATGCAGTATCAGAGGCGATCTCAACAACCCAAGAAGCTGCGAGTAATTTAATTATTGAGGCTCAACAAACTTCTAGCGCCGTTACTGGCGCTGCAACAATTGCTGCACAAGAGGCATTCAAAGTTGCTCATAATATTAAATTTGAGAACTTACCTCACAACTTACAACTGAAATTTCACCGAGCTGGGGTACGCGAAGGCATTCGTAATGTTCAAGAAGCTGCCAAGGTGTATGAGACGATTCCAGCACAAATTCGCGCTCAAGGATATGAGGCGATTCGCGAGTTTTGCAGTGATAAGGATTGGAGCCATATAAAAGCACACGTTAACGGTGGAGGAAAAGAAGCTTCAAACGGCATCTTCGAGAACTTCCGAATCAACCGATCTCGTGGTGGAGTTGATATGACTCCTGAAGAACTTGCAGCAGCACGTAAAGTCCTTGGCGATGCAGCTTTTAAAGCAAGTTTAGAGCAAATAATTGGAGCCGTTGTTCAAGGTGCTTTGGTAGCAGCGGTGATTGAGCTTGTCTTCTCAACTTTAGAAAATTCACTGTCCTTTGCTGAAGGAAAAATTACGCAAGATGAGCTAATTCGTAACGTTGCAGTTGCAACAGCAAAAGCTGGATTAGCTGGTGGTGTAGTTACAGCTATTTTGATGGTCATCTGTATGATTTTTCCACCAATTGCGGCTCTACTTGGTTACGCTGCTATTCCTCTTGCAGTGATTGGTATCGGCTTCATGTGCGTTCGCGCCTGGGAAATTTTCATCCGTGCGGATAAGCTCTTTGGCATTACTGAAGAACTGGAAAAATTTATACAAAACATTGAGCAATCAGTCTTAAATTTTGACGCGATGTGAGAAGCGATCGCTCTTTGTTAAACTCAGTTTATACGCACTCAGCTCCTATCAAAAAAGCTCCACCTTTGAATGAACGGTGAGAGCGATCGCGCTTATCGTTGCAGAGGACGGAAGATGCGATCGCGGCGAGTGACTAAATGAAGCGCTAAGTTAGAGTGGGGTAATAATGAAGCTGATGGGTTCAGACTAAATGGCGAATGAGGAGCATCTTGAGATACTTAAGCAGGGAGCAGAAGTTTGGAATCGCTGGAGGAAAGAGAACCCTAATGTAAGCCCCGACCTTGGCTATGTTAGCTTCAGTGATATTAATTTAGATGGATTTGACCTCAGCAAAACATGTCTTTGGTATTCTTCTTTTGGTGGTTCGTCACTTAGGGGAACCTTACTTACTTGGTCTTTTTTACAAAATAGTTACCTTCTTGGAATTGATTTAACTGGAGCTGACCTCCGTAGAGCATCTCTTCATGAAGCCAATCTTACTCTAGCTTGCCTTTATAGGGCAGACCTTAGAGGAGCATTTCTTAATCAAACTGATTTAAGTAGCGCAGACCTTAGAGAAGCTAATCTCTACCAAGCCCAAATTTGTAAGACACATCTTATTGCGACTAATCTTGAGGGGGCTAACCTGAGCGAAGCATTTTTAGCTTATAGTCATGGCTTAGCTGCAAATTTTAAGAGAGCTATATTAACTGGAGCTTGTATTGAAGCTTTAAACACTGATGACCGCACTAACTTTGATGACGTAATTTGCGACTACGTTTATTTACGATATGACCAGCAAGAACGCCGCCCCCATAGCGGAAACTTTAAGCCTGGAGAGTTCACAAAATTATTCCAAAAGGCTAGAGTAACTGTTGACCTGATATTCCGTCACGGTATTGATTGGCAAGCATTCCTTGTTTCGTTTCAGCAATTACAGGTTGAAGCGGGTGATAAGGTTTTATCCATTCAAGCTATTGAGGACAAGAATGATGGTGCTTTCATTATTCGTGTTAGTGTTCCTCCTGAGCTAGACAAGGCAGAAATTGAGAACTTTTTCAAGCAGAAGTATCAACTTGCACTCAAAAACAAAGATGAACAATATCGAAAGTATCTGCGAGAACGGCTAAATGATAAAGATAGCGTGATAAATTGCTATAATGAACAGATAAAATTGATGCGTAAAGAAAACACAAATTTACAAGAAGTTTTTAAAATAATGGCTGAGAAAGAAAATTCTAAGATTAACAATACTTTCTATATCTCTGGTTCTCCAGGCAGTATTGCTAATCAAGGTAATTTAGGCAGTTCTGGGAATCAAAACTCTATTGGTAATACGGCTGGTGATGTTAAAGGCAACCAGGAAAGCATTCAAAACAATTACAACTATACTTTTGAACAAAAGCAAATATTAGCTGAGGCAGAGGCAGAGATTCAAGAACTCCTGAAGCAACAACGAACTCAGGGATATAGCCCAGAAGCTGCTCAACAGAAAGTCGCTAGTGATTTAGCAATCAAAGCCAATAATGATCCAGCCGTCAAGAGCAAGCTAGAGAAGTGGGGTCAGTATCTAGGTGATGCTGCTGTTAATGGTCTGATAGGTGAAGCAGTAGTGACTGTGGTGAAGTCAGCTTTGCAATTTTTAGGTTTACCAATTCCATAAGGTAAGGTGATCGCGTTGAGCATTCCTGAACAGGAGAAGCGCGATCGCTCTTAGCGTTTCTGAAGATCGGCAACTCAGCTAGCCTTGTTGTTAATTGTGTATTTTGTTCTTCAAGATCGCAGCCTCCTGGAGATAAGAGCGCAGTTTAACGGAGGGCGACCGCAGTGCAGCCACCCTCAACAAAATTAGGCAACGACTTGGCGATCGCGATCGCGGGCATCAACTGCAAGTACGAGACACAAAGCAGCGATCGCTGTTTGCCATTCCTGACGCACTTGGGCATCCTCTACAGCCTCAAATAATCCTACCAGGCGAGGAGTTGAGCGTTCTAGAGCGAGACGGGGAACGGGACGATGCAGCTCAACTAAGCGCATCAGGCTTTCCTGACGCTTTAGGAAATTAACCACCCATTGAGTCGTATGATCGGGGCCATCTGGGACGCGCTGCACCTTTAACTCGTTTTTGAGCCAATCATAAAAAGGCGGTAGCTTGTCTTCCAAAACGGTCTTTGCTATAGGCAAAGTTTGTTGCAGCAACGCGATATTTAAACTATCTAGTTTCTGCTGAATTGCAGGCGAGTTGAGCAAATCCTGCAAGCTGAATGAGAGTAGCGTTTCTACTTCAGAAGTCGATAGGTTGAGGTGTTGAGTAAAAGTATTCAGCATGGTTAATTTCTTGGTGACTGAGTATTAGTATTGCAGTTTGAAGATGGTGGGACTATGAGCTACCTCAGTTAGTCGCCACTTATTTTTGTTGGGGATTTTCCGAAAGCGTCAGCAGAAAAGCTAGATTTTCTTCGGCTTTCAAAGCGTGGGGAGCATTGGCAGGCATGAAGATAAAACCACCCGGTTCAAGTGCTATTTCTTGCCTTTGCAAAGTTAATAGCCCTCGCCCTTCAATGACGTGGACGGTTGCATTTCGAGGCGAGGAGTGTTCCGAAATATTTGTACCTGCGGCTAGACACAACAGCGTGTATTGACAGCAGGAATCTTTAAGCAAAACTTTGCTGAGGACTCCCTGCTGGGGATACTCAATCTTTTCTGACAATTGAATCGCTAAAGATGGATGAGGTATCAGTGTATTAGTCATGATTGATTCACTTTTTTAGGCGCGTTTTGCACGTAGGACGATGTAACCCAAATCCTGTTGATATTGCTGGAAGACACGGCGCATTGCCAAAACTCGTTTCCGCAGCGCTGGGCGCGTCAGAACATTCCACAGAATCCGGAGGGTATCCATAACGCCTTCGTCTTGAAGTACCCGATGCAGATTCAACAAACCCATTGACCCGGTTTGATGCTGTTGTACTTGCAGTCCGGCAGCTTCACAAGCAGCCAGCCAATTTGCCTGGGATAACGGGGTAGAATTGACCCGAATTACCTGTGCTAAAGCTTGATGAATCTCTGCTTCCTGGTTACGGGCGAGTAATTCGTGGCAAAGAAATTTGCCTCCTGGCTTCAAGCGATCGCGCACCCCAGCCAAAATCTTGGCTTTCCCTGGTACAGATTGCATGGTTAGAATCGCTTCTGCCAAAACATAATCAAACTGTTCGGAGATAGCATCCAGGTGGAAGACATCGCCCTCAATGATTTCCACCTGACCTGTTAACCCCGCCGCCTCGATGTTGGAACGGGCACGGGCTACACTTTCGGGGTTTTTCTCTACGCCGACCACCCGCACGCCGTAGCGTTGAGCTAGAGCGATCGCGCTGTAGCCAAAACTAGAAGCTAATTCCAGAACTGTCTCACCTGCTTGGAAGTCTGCCCACTCAAACAATTGCTCTGTCGCAATTCGTCCGCCGGGTCGCAACATTTTCTTGCCGGCTGCGGCTAGAACTTGATGTCCGGTGGCGGTTTGGAAGTCGAGGGTAGCGTTGGTCATTTCCTTGACCCTCCTGTGTGGTGATATCTTCACTTTGACAGGAAGGTTCAAGTAAGTCTTTGAGCTAGCTCATATTGGGGGAATTATCTACAGCAGTTCTCTATGAGATGTAGTAAAGTTTCACCCCACCCCTGCCCTTTCGGCGAACGGGCAGGGGTTCAATATTCGCCCCTCTCGGTTTACGGAGAGGGGTTGGGGGTGAGGTTCCTTAGGATTGTGGATTCAATAAAAGGCAAAATTCACGTTTTGTAGGGGAATGGCACTGCCATTCCCCTACCGAGTGCCCCTTCCCTTGTTGGGAAAGGGTTAACTAAGCGTCAATTAGCTGGACTGAGTGGCTAGTAAATCAGCAGGGAGACGCTTGAAGGAAAGGCGCTCATTTTCCACATCGACAAAGATGGTGTCGCCGTCGTTGAATTCACCTCGCAAAATCCCTTTAGCGATTTGCGTTTCCAGTTCCCGCTGAATCGCACGCTTGAGCGGACGCGCTCCATAAACGGGGTCATATCCGACTTCCGCTAAGAAGTAAAGGGAAGCATCGGAAAGTTTCAGAGACATCTTGCGATCGCTCAACCGTGATTCGAGCCGCTTGACTTGCAACTGCACAATCTGCCGCAATTCCTGCTTGTTCAAGCCGTGGAAGATGATAATCTCGTCGATCCGGTTCAGGAACTCCGGACGGAAACTCGTCCGCATCGCATCCATCACCCGACTCCGCATTTCTTCGTAACGGGATTCATCGCTAGCAACATCTAGGATAAACTGCGATCCGATATTGCTGGTCATGATAATAATCGTGTTCTTGAAGTCTACGGTGTGACCGTGAGAATCGGTGACGCGACCATCATCAAGAATTTGCAGCATGATGTTGAACACATCCGGGTGTGCCTTTTCGATTTCGTCGAACAGCAACACCGCGTAGGGACGACGCCGGATGGATTCTGTCAGCTGTCCGCCTTCGTCATAACCGACATAGCCGGGAGGCGCACCAATTAAGCGAGAGACGCTGTGCTTCTCCATATACTCGGACATATCGATCCGTACCAAGGCTTCTTCTGTATCGAACAGGTAAGCTGCCAAGGCTTTTGCGAGTTCTGTCTTCCCGACGCCCGTGGGACCGAGGAAAATGAAACTAGCCGTTGGGCGATTCGGATCGGCTAAACCAGCACGCGCCCGCTGGATGGCATCGGCAACTGCTGTCACCGCTTCGGCTTGCCCAATCACGCGCTTGTGCAGTTCATCTTCTAATTGCAGAAGTTTTTCTTTCTCCGATTCAACCAGTTTGCTGATGGGGATACCCGTCCACTTGGAAATGATTTCAGCAATGTCGGACTCGGTGACTTCTTCCCGTAAAAGTGACTTACCACTATGCTGAGTTTGAACGAGTTGGGCTTCTGTCTCTTCTAGCTGATGTTGCAACTCGGTCAACTTGCCGAATTTCAGCTCAGCCGCTCGGTTAAGGTCGTATTCTCGTTCCGCTTGTTGAATTTCCACATTCACCCGATCGATTTCTTCTTTCAGGGTTTTGCGGCGTTCGAGAACATCTTTTTCAGCTTGCCACTGTGCATTGAGCGTCCGTTGATCTTCTTTGAGATCGGCAAGTTCTTTTTCCAGTCTTTGTAACCGTTCTCTAGAAGCCGGATCGCTTTCTTTTTGCAGCGATAGCCGTTCCATTTCCAACTGGAGGATCTTGCGGTCGATTTCGTCGAGTTCCTCTGGCTTAGAGGTACTTTCCATCTTCAATCGCGCCGCCGCTTCATCTACTAAGTCAATCGCTTTATCTGGGAGGAAGCGATCGCTAATATATCTTGTAGAGAGCGTCGCTGCTGCTACTAACGCACTGTCAGAAATTTTCACGTTGTGGTGCGTTTCGTAGCGATCTTTCAACCCCCGCAGAATCGAAACTGTATCTTCGACGCTGGGCTGATCGATATAAACTTGTTGGAAACGACGTTCTAGCGCCGCATCTTTTTCGATGTATTTGCGATATTCATCCAGGGTTGTGGCACCAATACAGCGCAATTCACCCCGCGCCAGCATCGGCTTGAGCAAGTTACCTGCATCCATCGCGCCTTGAGTTGCACCCGCACCGACAACGGTGTGGATCTCATCAATGAACATGATAATGCTGCCCTGAGAATCGGTGACTTCCTTAAGAACCGCTTTCAAGCGTTCTTCAAATTCACCCCGATATTTGGCACCCGCAATCAACGCACCCATATCGAGAGCAATCAGTTTGCGATCGCGCAACGACTCCGGGACGTCCCCGCTGACAATTCGCTGTGCCAAACCTTCAGCGATCGCAGTTTTCCCTACCCCCGGTTCCCCAATTAGCACTGGGTTATTCTTGGTGCGACGAGACAGAATCTGAATCGTGCGGCGAATCTCATCATCGCGCCCAATTACCGGATCTAACTTCCCTTGGCGAGCGAATTCTGTTAAGTCGCGCCCGTATTTTTCTAAGGATTCGTACTTGCCTTCTGGATTTTGATCAGTCACTTTTTGGCTCCCGCGAACTTGGGCGATGATAGTTCTTAGCTTGTTTTCGTCCAGCTTAAATTCTTGAAACAAAGCCTTACCAAAGCGATCGTCTTTGGGATAAGCCAGCATCATGTGTTCGATGGAGATGAAGTCGTCTCCATACTCTTTGCGAAATGCTTCAGCCCGATCTAGCAGAGAATCCAAGCTACGTCCGACATAAACTGAAGTGCTACTGCCGGAAGTTTTTGGCTGACGCTTGATGAAATCTTCGGTGCGTTCTCTGACTCGCGACACATTTACACCCGCTTTGTTCAGAATACTGCTGACGAGTCCTTCTTGCTCCAGCAGTGATTTCATCAAGTGTTCGCTTTCGATTTGTTGATGCTGGGCAGATTTAACAATATCTGGGGTGCGAGTGATGGCTTCCCAGGCTTTTTCTGTAAATTGGTTGGGGTTGGTTGGTTGCATAAGGAGTTACTCAATTAATAAACCCTAGAGACACCCATAACATACAGAAATTTGCAGTTCATCCCACTTATGGCTGTCCCTATCAGTCATTGTAAGTAGACTGGCTACACTCCTAGGATCGGTGTTCACGGCTTTTAGATAGGTATCTCCGTCCGTTTTTAAGCTTCCGGTTCAACTCCAAGCGCCCGTAACTGTGCTGCTAATCGCTCGGCGCGTTGGCGCTCTTGCTCGGCGCGTTCGTAACCCGTCAACAAGAGATTTCCTTCTCGATCCCACCAGCGCAACCAGGGCAGCGTAGCATTTTGATATTCACCCTGCCAAATTCCCAACTCTACTCCTAGAAGTGAAATTGGATAGTGTCCCCGCTCGTTAGCACTCTCAATTGGATTTTTATGCCCATAACGATTAATTTCTGTTATTAACTCTTAGATACCAGCTTTTTATTCATCACTGCCTGTTGTTGGTGCAAATAGCGGAAGCCAAGCTAAGACCTTACCGAAAAGGCTTCGCTAAAGCGGCGAGTCACCGGCTCAATTAAGAAAGTGAGAACTGATTTTTTGCGCGTAATAATTTCTCCAGTTGCCGCCATACCTGGAGTAAAAGCGACTTTTTGATTTTGCACCTGAATTGAATGCTGTTTAAGTTTAATTCGGGTGGGGAAAATTAAGCCTAATTCTCGATCGGCGATCGCATTCGGACTCACTTGCACCACTTCACCCTCAACTGTGCCAAATTCCTGAAACGGGAAAGTAGCCATTTTGACTTTTGCCTTCATTCCTTTACGGATAAAGCCAATATCGCGGTTGACGACTTTCACTTCTACCAACAATTCTTCGGATTCGGGAAGAATCGATAACAACTCCTCTCCCGCCTGCACCGACCCTTTGGTTGCTTTGACACTGTAGACTGTCCCTGTAACCGGAGACTCGATGGTTTCTACTTCTCGCTGCTTTTTCGCTACCTCCAACTGACCAGCAACAGTGGTTAGTTCTTCTTGGCGCTGGTTAAACTCACTTAGAATTTCACTTTGACGCACAGACTTTAATTGGTCTGCCTGATTGCGAACAGATTGATACGCTTGTTCAGCTTGGCGAATCGCTTGCACTTGAGCAGCGATATCTTTTTCTAGAGAAGTTATTTTGTCCTGAGCTTCCGTGACTTTGTTTTGAACATTCGTAATATTATCTTGGGCTGTGGTAACTTCAGCTTGCGCCCTCACGACTCTCTCTTGTGCATCAACGTAATCGAGTCGAGGGACAGCACCGGGAATTAGGAGAGTGGTAAGAGCCTTTTCTCTTTTTTCGGCTAAAGCGAGGCTGTTGTTCGCTTTGTTGAGAAGGCTTTTGCTGTTGGCGAGATTGCTTTCGGCGTTGACTCGGTTGGTTTTGGCGTTGGCGAGGTTTTCTTGCAGACGGGTAAGGCGAACTTTAGCTTCATTGATGACCGCAATTTGGCGATTCGCTTCAGCGATCGCAGCGGCTCTTTTTGCTTCAAAATCTTGTAGCCGAGCGGTTAAAAGCTGGTCTTGCAAAGCGGTTCCGGCAGTTGCAGCTCCAGTTCGTTCTGCTTCCAGACGCCCTAAATCTTCCCGAATCAGCTGGGTAGATTTAGCGAGGCGGTCAACTTCTGCTTGCGGCAGATCGGGGTCGCGTTCGATCAGAACGTCGCCTTTTTGAACGCGATCGCCTTCTTTGACTTTTACGGCTTTGATTGTGCCTCCTCCTAGCGATCGCAGGGGTCGCACTTGCGTTGAGGCAATCAGTTCGCCGGGAGCGATCGCGACTTCATCCACTTGGCTGTAGTGTGCCCAAGCGATCGCCCCAAATACCAGTAAGCTAATGCTTGCTGCCAATAACCGCGTGTACAGTGGCGGCAGCTCTTGCACTGCTTTCCCTAATTCATAGGAGAGTGAATCCTCTGGATTCGCTAGCTGCTGTCTTGTTTGACGAGCTTGAGCAGGTGTTGACGCTAAGGGCGATCGCATAAAATTTTGACTCAAAGGCTTTGAGCGGGCAGAGAGACACTCTAGCTGCGATTCTATCGACTGAATCCGGCAATGGATTGTCGAAAATTAAGAATTTTGGCGTAAGTTATTGTAATTGTAAGTAAATTTACGCGAAAAACTATTGTCCTTCTCCCCCTAGAGAGATTTTGATCGAGTTATATATAAGATACTTTTTTGAATTGTTGGGTGCATTTAAAACCGTGAATGTGGTGAGCAAGACCTTAGAGACGCTTGGCATCGACATATCGCGGCAAATCCTCAGATATTCAATAATTTCGATTACCTCACCATCGGCAATTGGCGCAACTTCAATTTTTGCATTCATGGCTTGAGAGAAAGTGCTAGTTGTTGCGTTCAGATAATTTAAAAACCACTGTTTAGTCAATTAATATAACTTTATTTATTGCGCTTGCGATCTTAGCATTCTTAAAAATGTTCTGTCTCTAGATTTAAGGAATTACCCCGTTGTTGCACAATTTTGTGAAGACTTAAAATTGGTAATATATCAGTCTTACGATGCTCCATCGTGGAGAAAGCAAGCAAATGTTAAATGGATTTAAATTCTCAAATGAGCGCCAGTTTTTAAGTGCAGATTTCGCTAATTTTGCACCGCTAGAGTTTGATTCAAAAATAGCCGGAATCTGGTCAGGATTTAGAGGGCTGGGCGATCTGCTACAGCAAAGAAGTCTATTTAAAAGTAGCGCGATCGCTGCGGCTTCTACCGTCAGTGAGGTCGGCGGTACAATTGACACCACCGACCTGAAAAACCCCATCCGTGGCGGTAGCCTTCGGGATGACTATCTGTTGACTGGCATTAGCGCCGGAGAGCAGGTGGAGGTGAAACTAAACTCCACAGAATTTGACGCTTACCTGCAAGTGGTAAATGCCTCTACTGGAGCGGTTGTTACCTTCAACGATGATTTTGAGGGTCTGAACTCTCAAGTAACTTTTACAGCCGCTCAGGGCATTGATTACATTGTTCGAGCCACGACTTATGAACCAGATGCTACTGGTAACTATACTCTTCGTAGCAATTTGGGAGTCCTCAAACCAGCGTCTCCCATCAGTGGAAACCAAAGCTTTAGCGGCGCGATCGCGAATAGCGACCCAAGCAACCCCATTCGTGAAGGCAGTTTTTACGATGGCTATGTGTTAGGCGATTTAGTTGCCGGTCAGCAGGTGCAGGTGAACCTTGATTCGCCTAGTTTTAATGCCTACCTGCAAGTGGTGAATGCTGGAACCGGAGCAGTTGTTGCAGAAAATAATGATTTCAGCGGTACGAACTCGCAGCTAACTTTCACGGTTGCTGAGGGAATTGATTATATTCTGCAAGCTACAACTTTTGAAAAGGGTGCGACTGGCGGCTACACTCTAACTACTAAAATCGCAAGTATTCCAGACCCTTTAGATGCCGGTAATACTCTAGGAACCGCAAAAGCTCAAACTTTAGCAGTTTTCTCAAACAACCAACAAGTCAATGCTAGCGATCGCGATGACTTTTATAGCTTTAATGTTGCTCAATCTGGCATCTTTACCGCTAATTTATCTGCATTGAGTGGTGATGCCGATGTCCGACTCATTCAAGACAGCAACAACAACAGCATTATCGATCAAGGCGAAGTGTTGGGTTGGCAATGGGAGCGCGGGACTAGCAACGAATCAATCCGTCGTTTCCTGAGTGCTGGTAATTACTTTTTGCAAGTAATGAGCTACAACAACCAAGCTGCTAACTATTCTGTGGCGACTACCTTTACTGCTGCTACCAGCGATCCTCTCAGTTTTTCAATCAAAGTCAATTTTGGTCAAGGCTTGGGTAGTTTGAGTACAGAAGCTCTCAATGCTATTACAGAAGCTGCAAAAGTTTGGGAAAAAATTATTCCCTACAGCACCTTTAGCGATTCCCAAATTCTAACCATTGATGTTACGGGGGATACTTTTGGTGAAGATGAATTTCTTGCTTTTGCAGGGCCAAAAGCCTTAGCCTCCGATGCTTTTGGTAATCAAATGACGATATCAGGAGCTTCAACGATTAACACGAGCTTGGCAAATACATACAACAACAATCCAAGTTTCTTACAAGAAACGATGGTGCATGAATTTGGTCACGTTCTAGGAATTGGAACACTTTGGTCAGATTACGGACGCGATTTCATTAATGTCTCCGATGCGACATATAGTGCTAATACCTATGCAGGGTGGGCTTATGGAGAATTAAAAGGTACATTTTTACAAACTGCTGTTCCCGTTCAAAAAGGCGTGTTTGGTCATTGGGATGAAAATGTCTTTGACAATGAATTAATGTCACCTATTGCTGAAAAAAGCTCTGAGTTATTGAGTCAATTAACGATTGCTTCTTTAAAAGATATTGGGTGGAATGTGAACTATGGGGGAGCGGAATCTTATACTCTACCTGGATTCAATACTCCTTCAAATTCATTAAATGCTAACGCTTCGCTGATGAATTCATCTTTTCCGTTACGCTGTGGCTGTGCCGCTCACTTAGCATCTTCAAGCTTAGCGACACTCGGATCTTCGAGCTTAGCTGAGCATATATTTAGTAAAGTAGCTTAATTCTCATCTTTCAAAATAATGTACAACCCCATAGGAGTTAGAAACCTCTGAGGAGCTTTTGAGTCAAATTTGCTATATTCCGACCTGGGAGGAATTCTTTCGTGGATTTTCTAACCTGCGTGACTTGCATAACGATAGGAACTCATACCAAGTTGCTTTCAGACAGGGTAGGTTGGGGAGCCATACAAAAAGCAGGGTTCCCCCCGTTGAGCGCCGTAGTGTTTGAGGTAACGAAACCCAACAAGCCGTTTGAGTTTGATTTCGCGCTCGTTAAAACTAACCTACGATCTTCTCCTCTACAAAGTTTAAGTAGGGAAAGGCAAATTGGGAGCAATTCTCAAAGAGCGAATATGACGATGACAATCAAGTTACTTCCCTACGAAATTTTAGCGAGAACCGCAATTAGCTATGCTGATATTTCTCTGAGTTTTACCAATCCATCTAAAAAAAATCAGTTGATTGAAATTAGCAAAATAGAAATAGTGCCAGCGAAATCTGAGGAAGTTCTTATGAATGCAACTCCTCAAGAATTGGAACGTCCCGCTAAAGTAGTGCTAAAGCCAGGAGAAAGTAAAGTATTGGAGTATCGCCTCAAATGCAAATCGAAAATTTATCGGCGGGGTGAGAACGCGATCGCTCGCATTCACTATCAGCTAAATGGTCAAAGCCAAACCGTTGCTCAGTCAAAGTCTCAAGCAGTTGCCTTTATGATTCCTTAAAATCACCAGACAAGTCTGAATAACAGTGACATTTGCATCTAGTGGTGCAAAATCAAGTACCCAAGTAACGGCGCAAGAAAGTCTCTAGAGATTCCATCTTCATTCCAAAAATTGACTCCAAATTGTCAACTTCGTGGGGTGTGCAGAAAAATTCATTATCCAGTAACGTCCGGAGAGTTCCCAAAGCTTTAGACGCTTGAGGATTTAACAATCCCAGCGCTCCGCGTACCCCATCAAATACCAATAGTGGTGGGTTAATCACGATCGGTTCTTGGTTGAAGATGCGACTGAAAATACGAGGAATATCTTGGCGCTGGAGGATATCTGGACCTCCCACAGGGAAAATTTGATTCCGGGCACCTTCAACGTTGACGGAGTCTATCGCAATCCTCGCTAAGTCATCGGTACTCACAATCGAAGTCCGGCTTTTGGGATCGCCGATAAGCAGATAAATCCCAGTATCCCGAAATCGTTCTGCTAAGGGTAAAAGGTTAGAGGCAAAACCTGAAGGACGCAGGATAGTGTAATTGAGTCCGCTGGCTTGGAGATACTTTTCTACTTCCCGCTTCGCCTTAAAGGATGGTGCGTCTTCGTACCCGCGATCTGCTCCCAGTACCGAAATGAAAACAAAGTGCTGGACGCCAGCTTCTTTTGCCCGGTCAATGAGTTCAATATTCGCTCGGTAGCCTAACGCTTGAGCATCGCTCTCACCGCCGTGAGCAGCGATGATGTACTGAACGCCTTGGCAAGCTTTTTCGATATCTTTATCGCGCTGCAAATCACCAATAAAGATTTCTGCTCCTCGGTGTTCCAGTTCGCTGTAACGGGATGTCAGGCGGACAAATGCTCGCACCGGCATTTCCTTCTCCCGCAGCAGCCGCACAATTCGGCGTCCGAGTCCGCCTGTAGCTCCAGTTACTAAAAACATGATTTTAAGTTCCTAATCAATTTTGGGTATTGGATTGATGCTGGAAAATTTAAAATTCTACAATCACGGGGGTATGATCGCTGGGTTTGGGCAATTTTCTGGGGGAGCGATCGATGGTGCAGCTGGATGAACGTTCGTAAAGGTCTGGCGTCAAGTAGTGATGGTCAATCCGCCAACCCCAGTTGCGTCGAAACGCTCCAGTTCGATAGTCCCACCAGCTGAAGTGTCCTGTTTCTATTGTGAATTTTCTAAAGGCATCTGCCAAACCCAACTCTAAAATGCTGCTCAAGGCTTGACGCTCTAGATCGGATGCCATAATCCGACCCTTATAACTGAGTGGATCGTGAATATCTCGGTCTTCGGGGGCGATATTGAAATCGCCGCAGATACAGAGGGAACTGGGTTGTTTTTCTAGCAGTGTTTGCAGGTACTTGCGGAGGGCTTTCAGCCAAAGCAGCTTGTATTCGTATTTCTCGCTACCGACGGCTGAGCCATTGGGCACATAGAGATTCACGATGCGGACGCCATCGATAACGCCAGTAATGACCCGCTTCTGTTCGTCAAAATCCTCTCTACCCAAAATTGGGGCAAACCCGGTGCTGACATCCTCAAGGGGCGCACGGCTGAGAAGGGCAACCCCGTTATAAGATTTTTGACCGGAAATGTAGAGATTAAGCCCTAGTTCCTCAAAGGGCGATCGCGGAAAATCCTTATCTACCACTTTAGTTTCTTGCAGGCACAGGACATCGACTGGATTATCCTGCAACCACTGCACCACCTGCTCTAAGCGAGAGCGAACTGAATTGACGTTCCAAGTAGCGATTTTCATGGGTTATTCACGATTGGTCATTGGTCATTGTTCATTAGTCATCGGTCATTGACAACCGACTAATGACGAATGACCAATGACTCATGATTATTCCCAAATCTTGCAACTCAAATCCCCAGCCTTTTGCGTGAGGCGGAAGTTTTCGCGGTAATCTACTGGACAATCAATCACCGAGGGAACGTCCTGTTCTAGGGCAGTTTCCAAGGTTGGAATCAGATCCGCAGCGGATTCAACTCGGTAGCCTTTAAGTCCCATACTTTCTGCTAATTTGACAAAATCGGGATTGCTAAAGTGGACAAACGCAGATTCACCAAAGTGATTGTGTTGCTTCCACTCAATCAAGCCATAGCCTCCATCATTAAAGATTAAGGTGACAAAGGCAGTGCCGACCCGAAGGGCAGTTTCTAATTCCTGGCAATTCATCATAAAACCGCCATCTCCCGTTACCGCAATGACTTTCTTCTGGGGATAAACCAACTTGGCGGCTAAGGCACCGGGAATGGCGATACCCATTGCAGCAAAACCATTGGAGATGATGCAGGTATTCGGGCGATCGCAGTGATAGTGACGGGCAATCCACATTTTGTGCGCCCCGACATCTGAAATCACAATATCTTCTGGCCCCATAACTTGCCGCAAGTCATAAATTATTTTTTGCGGCTTAATCGGAAACCCATCGTCATTGGCATACTCTTCATAATCCGCACGGATATCTGCCCGTAATTGCAAGGCATAAGGATCGGGTTTGCCTTGCCGGTCAGCTCGGTTTAAGATTTCCCGTAGCGAGTCGGAAATATCCCCCACTACTTCTACTAGGGGAATATAGCTACTATCAATTTCTGCTGGCGTATCTCCAATGTGGATAATCGGAATTTCTCCGAGGGGATTCCACTTTTTCGGGGAATATTCAATCAAGTCGTAACCAATTGCAATTACCAAATCCGTTTGGTCAAACGCACAGCTGATATGGTCTCGCTGTTGCAATCCTACCGACCACAAGGCGAGGGGATGGGTGTAGGGAATGACTCCTTTGCCCATAAAGGTATTCACTACTGGAATATTCAACTTCGTGGCAAATTCGGTCAGTGCAAGGCTAGCGTCTGCACGAATCGCCCCATTTCCCACCATAATCAAAGGATTTTTTGCCTGGGAAATGGCTTCAGATGCCTGTTCAAGGCTATGGAAGGCAGCAAAGGTTTTTTCCCCACAATTCTTGTGTAGGGGCTTGCCAGTGGCTGTCATTTCGGCAATGTTTTCCGGCAAATCGATGTGAACTGCCCCTGGTTTTTCGCTCTGAGCAATCTTAAACGCTTTGCGGATAATTTCCGGTGTGTTGCTGGGACGAACAATTTGAGTATTCCATTTGGTAACTGGCTCAAACATCGCCACCAAATCCAGATATTGGTGGGATTCGATGTGCATCCGGTCTGTGCCCACCTGTCCGGTAATTGCCACTAGTGGCGCACCATCAAGGTTCGCATCGGCAACGCCAGTCATCAGGTTGGTGGCACCTGGTCCCAGCGTGGAGAGGCACACTCCGGCTTTTCCGGTCAGGCGTCCGTAGAGATCCGCCATGAAGGCAGCACCTTGTTCGTGGCGAGTAGTAATAAATTTAATCGAAGAGGTTTTTAGGGCTTCCAATATGTCTAGATTTTCTTCGCCAGGAAGCCCGAAAATGTATTCGACTCCTTCATTTTCCAGACATTTAACTAATAGTTCAGCAGTATTCATTTTTCTTACTCCCCTCTGTATGCTCTTGGCATCTGTAGTGGTTCGTTTCTGTGTAGGGGCCAGATGCGTGAATCGCCCCTATTTAGCCCAATACGGGCGCACGGCTGTCCGCCCGTATTGACATCCCCATCCCGCAAGTGGGATGGGATTTAATTCATCGTTAGAATGCACCACCGCTTATTTCACCCACACGGTTTTGATGTTGACAAACTCGTGAATTCCCTCTTTGCTTAACTCGCGTCCGTATCCGGAACGCTTGATACCGCCAAAGGGGAGACGCGGATCGGATTTAACCATGCCGTTAATAAACACGGCACCGGCTTCGAGTTCGTCAATCAAGCGATCGCGTTCTGCCTCTACTTGAGTCCAAGCACTGGCACCCAGTCCAAAGGGCGAGGCATTGGCAAGTGCGATCGCGGCGTTGATATCTGGCACCCGGAATAGCAGCGCCACAGGGCCAAAAAATTCCTCCGCTTCTGCTGGGCTACCGGCTGGGATATCTGTCAAAATTGTCGGCAGATAAAAGTTACCAGGACGGTCAGATAATGGCTGTCCACCTGTGAGAACTTTTGCTCCCAATTTGGCGCTTTCTTGAACTTGCCAATCCAAATCTTTGAGAATCGATGGGGTTGCCAGTGGCCCTATATCGGTTTCCGGATGCATCGGATCGCCGATTTTGAGTGCCTCAAACTTCTCAATCAGGCCTTTTTCAAATTGGTCTGCGATCGCATCCACGACAATGAACCGTTTCGCAGCAATGCAAGATTGACCGTTATTCAGCATTCTGGCACTCACTGCTGTCGCAATGGCTGCATCCAAATCGGCGCTTTCTAGGACAATATACGGGTCGCTTCCCCCCAATTCCAGAACGGTTTTCTTAATTTGTTTTCCAGCGGTGGCGGCGAGGCTCATCCCGGCGGGTTCGCTTCCGGTTAAGGTTGCGGCTTTCACCCGCTCGTCTGATACAATTGCAGCGACTTTATCTGCCCCCACTAGCAAGGTTTGAAAGACACCTTCTGGGAATCCGGCTTTGTGGAAAATCTCCTCCAGAGCCAATGCACACTGAGGCACGTTAGAGGCGTGCTTGAGTAACCCGACGTTTCCCGCCATCAGCGCCGGTGCAGCAAACCGAAACACTTGCCAGAAGGGGAAATTCCAAGGCATGACTGCCAAGATGACGCCTAAAGGCTGATAGCGCACAAAGCTGTGGCTGGCGTCGGTTTGGGCTGGAACATCCGCGAGGAATTCGGGGGCGCGTTCGGCGTAGAAGCGACAGACGAGGGCGCATTTTTCCACTTCTGCGATCGCTGATTTTAAAGTTTTCCCCATTTCTAGGGTCATTATTTTGCCAAAGCGTTCGCGATCGCTCTCTAAAATCTCAGCAGCGGCATTCAGCCAATCTGCCCTTTTTTGCATGGGTGTCTGCCGATACTGTTTAAAGCTTGATTGCGCTAGTGCTAGCTTCGTTTCAATCTCCGTATCTGTTAGTGCCTCAAACGTTTGAAGCGTTTCCCCAGTTGCTGGGTTAATCGTGGCTATACCCATTGCTTCAACCTCCAATGCCTAATTAGGATCGGGGTAGCCCTCAAATCGTGAAGGCTGATTCACCCCATTCATCAACCCGCGCTTTTTTCAAATGCGAACTCCTAGCCGCATCTAAAACGGCATCTACTCTATAGGTCGCATCTGCTTAAAGTTAGTTTCCAGACGCAATTCCTCGCGTCTTATTGCTCCGGTTAATCCCGGGCTAACTCCGGATGATGTGGTACGACTACCAGTCTGCTATCTTGCTACTCCCGAAGATTTCTATTCTAGGTTGCCCCCTAGCCTATGTTTAGTAAGTGCTAAGCATACTTACAAGAATTGTATTTTCTTAACAAATTCTTTAGGTTATTGTAAATTTTATGTACAATAGCAATGTCAATGATAATAAGGCTCCTACTAACTTGGCTCGTCTTTTCCTCTAGATCGAGCATCGGCTCTCCAACTTAGTAGGTTACACGCGAGCCATTCCATTGCAAGCGCTTCGCCACCGCTTAAGGAGTGCCTCGTCCACTCTTCTGGTGAGGGTGACTGCCAGTCTAGAAATTAGCTGGAAATAGAGGATGGATGATTTGGAACTTTCCCACCGTACCCGTCAAAATTTTTTGAGCAGTAGCAATCAGTGTCTTACTGCCAAGTTGCCTGTGGTATTGGCAGTCGATGACGATGAAGACAACTTATTATTGCTTGCTTACGTTTTAGAGCCGCTAAATTGCTCAATCATCACAGCAATTGACGGTCATAGTGCTTTTGAAAAGGCACGAACCGAACAGCCAAACCTGATTTTGCTGGATATTATGTTGCCTGACTTAGATGGTCTTCAAATTGTCCGTCAACTCAGGGAAGATCCTGAAACCCGGACAATTCCTGTTATCGCCGTCACGGCGCTGGCAAGGGCGGAAGACAGAGATCGCATTCTCACGGCAGGCTGCAATGACTATATTAGCAAGCCTTACTTGCTGGAGGATCTAGAGGCTGTTGTCCGGCGCAACCTGAGATGGAATCCGTCTCAGGTCGATTCGGTGGAATTCAGTCTGGATTGCGCGTCGTAGGGGTTGCGGCTAAAATCGCAACGGTACTGGTACGACTTGTTTTTAGGGCGGAGTCGATCATCAGATCGATGACTGGGACTTTCACCACTTCCTCAATTAGCTGTTTGAGTTGCAGTTGTAGGACGTGGTTTATATTCTCTCGAACTCTCTGTGCCAGCCTTTGCTGACCGCTTTGTGCCAGAAGTTGTTCGGGTCGAGTAATAGAATCTTCGATAAGAATCGCAATTTTGTCACCCATAAATTGGCAAGTCACCTGACCAGGCTGGTGACTTAGTTGGGCGTGGTAGAAAGCCCGAATTTCCTGTGACAGGGTTCGTTCTAATTCACCACGAGTGGGTTGGATTGTGTCCTGCATAGCGATCGCTCTCAGGAAAGGTAAATTCTTTCACCTTTTTTATTAGACTGTAACAGTGCGAGCAATTTTCCGGACATCTCCTAAAGATAGAGATCCACAACATTGGAAAATTTCAATATTTAGTATCTTGACAATGTTAGTTGTTAAGCGCTAATTCCCTGATGAGGGTAAAGAGTGCCAATCTTACAAAGTAGGGATAGGGTTCGATTCCCCCAAGTATCCGAAACGGTTTTCAATATATTTGTGATGCTTTGCAGCTAACCAAGAAACGCCAAATGTATTCAAAAATTTAGTTTTTCAACGATTTTTAGCACAGAAGTGTGTATATATCTAGTGCTAAAAGTAACAATGAATATTAATGTTTAAGTTGTGCAGTTTTTTAACTAATTTTTTATAGAATCAGGGGACAAGCAACATCACCACTAGCTTGCTGTGTTCTCTTGCCAAGATGAACTTAAAAGATCAACCTAGTGGGGAAGCTACGAGCCAATCGATTCCAAGCGCCAAAAAATGCCGCCTGGGGAATGCCTCGTAATACCGTTTCACTTTTCCCGCAGCCGATCCCTAAACCCTTGTAAAACAAGGGGCAAACAGGGAATCATTCGTGTACCGTCAATCAAGTGAATGGGTATAACTTGGGCAACCCCTCAGTTGTCCACTTCTGGAGAGGATAGCTTCGTATTTTGATGAGTTCCCCCGAACAACGCTTAAATCTGCACTCTTTCTCAAAACCTGCCTCCCAGGCAAATATCGAATCGCCTCTCATTTTGGTTGTAGAAGACAATGAAGACAACTTGCTACTCATGAGCGAAGTGCTGCTCGCTCTTGACTGCTCATTTATTACGACAAAGGAGGGTCGGGCAGCTTTATTTATGGCGCAACATTATCAGCCAAAGCTGATTTTGTTGGATATCCTTCTACCTGACATCCACGGCGTAGAAGTTGTGCGTTCTCTAAAACAGAACCCCGAAACGATGAAGATCCCCATTGTTGCTGTGACGGCTTTGGCAAGAGCAGAAGACCGGGAAGGTCTTCTGTTTGCAGGCTGCAATGACTACATTAGCAAGCCTTATGTCATTGATGAGTTAGAAGCTCTCATCGATCGCTATCTCAATTAATTTAAATAAATAAATCTAGATTTATAGATTGAGTCATCAATTGAAAATGGTTGTTTGTTAGTTGTTATAGAGAGACGGGATGCCGCGATCGCATAAGGGTCAGATACACCCTAAAAACTGAAAAAGGCTGCTGAGGGCAAACCATCAATATAAATCTATGCTGAGCTAGATACTTAGCAGCGAAGGGGGATTAATTACGAACTTTAGGGGCGTTTGCTAATACAGCAATCGTACCAGTACGACCTGTGTCTACTTTGGCATCGCTGAGCAGGTCAATCACGGATACGCCAACCACTTCCTCAATTAGCGCTTTCAGTTTTGGCTCAAGTGCTTTTTCTAAATCTGTCCTTACTTGCTCAGCCAGCTCTTCTTGACCACTATTTGCTAAAAGTTGTTCTGGTGCCGTGATGGCATTTTCTAGAATAATGGCAATTTTTTCATCAAAAATTTGACAGGTAATTTGACTAGGTTGATGCCCCAGTTGATCCCGGTATAAAGCTTGGATGCGTTGCGATAGAGTTCTTTCTAGTTGTCCGCGCGTCGGAGAGGAAGTATCCATACTTTAAAGATTTTAAAAAAATTCTATCATCAGATAGATGATAAATCTATCTGGTTGCCCTGTCAAAATCTTTAAAAAAAGACTCTCTAAAAGAGAGTTAAATGAAGACAGACTGTTACTAAAATCACTCGGCTGTTTGGGGATAGATGAGAATTTTGTAAGTTTCGGGGGTGGGAGCGATCGCTTGTTCCACAGCAGCAGCTAAATTTTGCAAAGGATAGCGATCGCTAATTAATGCTTCCACATCAATTCGCTGGTTGAATACGATATCTGCTGCCAAATTTTGTATCCGGTAAGAAGAACTATAGCTACCCATTAAATCAATTTCTCGGCGGTAGAGAATATTTGGATTAATCGGGATTTCTACTTCATCAGGAAACTCAGCAAAAAACAAAATTTTACCGCCCCGACGGGTACAATCGAGGGCTTGGAAAAAAGCTTTGTCACTGGGAACTGCAAGTAAAGTCGTATCCACTCCCAAACCGCCGGTAAGCTCTTTAATTTTAGTTGCTAAATCTGGGTCGCGGGGATCGAATGCAGCTTCTGCCCCCACACTCAAAGCTTTCTCGATCCGAGAAGGAATTAAGTCAGTCGCGATCGCTCTAGCTCCGAAATACTTCACCAGCATGATAAACATTAGCCCAATTGGGCCAGCACCTGTAATCAAAACGGTTTGCCCGGGAGCAACTTGGGCTTTTTTAACTGCTTTTAAACAGCAATTTGTCGGCTCCACAAAACTCGCTTGCTCAAAGCTGACATTATCCGGAATGGGAATTAATCCGCCACTGCGGACAATGTGACCGGGCACTTTCACATAATCTGCAAAACCGCCGCCGCTAGGCGTAAATCCAGCCGTGGTCGTGACGTTTTTGTAAACATCGCACATCGAGAAGTTGTCGTTGAGGCAATAGTCGCAGCGCATACAAGGAATATGGTGCATGACCACAACTCGTTGCCCAATCTGCCAGCCAGTCACTTCGCTTCCTACAGAAGTAATTACTCCAGCAGTTTCATGACCAAAAATGCGCGGTGGCTGGTAGAGAGGATAGCGAATTTTCTTGATGTCAGACTGACACAATCCCACAACCTTTACTTGTACCAGCACTTCATCGGGTGCAATTTCCGGCGTCGGCACTTCTTCGTAACTGAGCTGATTGACGCCTCTGAATACTTGTGCTTTCATGCTTTTCCTTAAACGATAAACGATGGACTTTATACTTTCGATAGCCGATTGTTTATAGCTAATTGTCTATTGTTCGCGATCGATTGTCTATTCTGAAACGGAATTGCTGATGAATGAATTAATAGAAGTAGATGTCTTGGTTGTGGGAGGCGGAACGGGAGGAACCGCAGCTGCGATACAAGCTGCCCGTCGAGGTGCCAAGACAATGCTGGTGAGTGAATTTACCTGGCTGGGGGGAATGCTCACCTCAGCGGGGGTTGCTGCCCCGGATGGTAATGAACTTGCTGCCTTTCAGACGGGGCTTTGGGGTGAGTTTTTAGGGGAATTGCGTTCTCGGCAAATGGGAGGCTTAAACAATAGTTGGGTGAGTCTGTTTAGTTACGATCCCCGGATTGGTGCCCAAATATTTGCCGATTGGGTACGAAAATTGCCAAATCTAGACTGGGTTGCGGGGCAAGTGCCCTTAGAGGTTTTGCGAACAGGCGATCGCATCCTTGGGGTTCGATTTGCCGATTTCACCGTTCAATCCAAAATCACCCTAGATGGCACCGAACTGGGAGACTTGTTGCCTCTAGCATCTGTGCCCTACCGCTGGGGATGGGAATTGCAATCGGAGTTTGGAGAACCCAGTGCGCCTGTTTCTCACAATGAATTGACTCAGCGATACCCAGTGCAGGCTCCCACTTGGGTGGCAATTATGCAAGATTTTGGTGAGGAAGCAAGTGCGCCGGAAATTCCCCCTCCTCCTTCATCTTTTATCCTTCCTCCTTCATCCTTCCAAGGTAGCTGGGATCTCTACGGTTGGGAGAAGTTTCTCAATTATGGGCGTTTACCAGGGAATCTTTTCATGATCAACTGGCCCCTGTGCGGCAATGACTATGGGGAAGGAGTGGGACGTCTGATAGAGTCGGAGGCGGCGTGGCATCAATTTCTTCAAGAGAGTCTGTGGCACACTCAAAGCTTTGTCCGCTTTATTCAAACTAAGCTGGGGCGGCGTTACGGCTTAGCAACTCAAATCTTTCCCTCACGCTTGACTCCCAAACTCAATCAAAACTCAATCAAAACTCAAAACTCTCTCGGTGGAGGTGGTTACGCTCTACACCCTTACTTTCGAGAGAGCAGACGCCTTGTGGGACTCGCGACCGTGCGAGAGCAGGATATCTTGCCAGTGGCGGGGGGAAGGGTCGCACCAATATCTGTGGATGCGGCTGGGGAGGTGAATGCGATCGCCCTCGGCAACTACCCCAACGACCACCATTACCCTAACTACAACTTTCTTGTTAAACCAAAATCAATTCGCTGGGGTGGACGCTGGACTGGCACTCCTTTCACCCTTCCCTACACTTGTCTAATTCCAGAGTCTGTGGATGGACTGCTGGTTTGCGAAAAAAATATCTCCGTCTCCCATATTGCCAACGGTTCCACCCGGTTACAGCCCATCGTCATGAATATTGGTCAGGCGGCGGGAATGGCGGCGGCGCTTTGCGTGCAGCGAAGTTGTCAACCCAGAGATTTACCTGTCCGAGTCCTGCAAGAAGCATTGTTACAAGATGAGCGATCGCCAGCAGCAATTTTCCCTCTGTTCAATTTACCGCGCGATCGCGCCGACTGGCTGCACAGGCAACGGGATTACTTAAATCGTTCTGACACCTATCCCTCTGATGGCAACTGCCCTTACCTCGAACCCCAGACGCCACAGAATTCAAAATATATAGGCAATCCCTTACCCTTTACAAAACAGAGAGATGGGGAAGAGGTTGGGGGAAGCCTTGAAGAATCCGCTTCAAACTCAGCACTCTTCTGTGGTGTATTCAATCGCCATGCCGAGCAAGATTACACCTTTACTTTAAAGGAGCCAGCTGCTGGGGAAGCGCAAACCTGGATAGCGATCGCCTTGCGCCCAGAAGTAGACCAGGAACTCCAAACCTGTCCCGATCGGCAGATGCTCTCTGTGCGGGGGTATCTCAATCAATCGGGCAAATGGTTGATTGTGGAAAAAATTATTGCTCCTGGGAGCGATCGCACCCATTTTTGAGCCTTAGGCATCGTACCTCTAACCTCAAAAAAAAGCAGAACTCGATCGGAATCAACTAAGCTCTAACCGAAGTTTTTCCTGGTTGACGATCAAGAACTCCGTATCAGGGACTATAACCCTGACACGGACATCTGCTATGCGCCCTTACACCTCTATCATGTTGTTGAGCTTACTATCAATCTCTTTAGGTAATTTCTTAGGGATCGAGTCCACCTCTGCCCAGCAACTGCCATCCACGTCTTCCGAGCTAGCTGTATCGATGAAACGTGGGAACGAACCGTCTCCGGATAAAGGAACCGGACGCCGAGATGCGTTTTCGCCCGAATATATCTCTATCGTCTAGAATTATCCTCTATCTAGCCAAATCCGAACAAGTCATCGATCCGCTTTTCACCTTGCGCCTGAGGTCGATGAAAGCCTATCTGAAGGCAGCAAACTAAGCTCTAGCAGGTTTGTGCCGCTGTACTTGGGGCACTATTTTTCTGATTTTGTCTGTCACGGAGAATTTATTCCCTGACAAAAGCTATATATTAGGCCGTCCTTTTCTATAATTAGAGATTATTTACGTTCATGCTATCGGGGTGCCTAGAGTTCAATAGTTTCAGCGAGTGAATTGAACTCACTGCGAATGTGGAAACATAAGCTTTTCACCATTTTCACCAAGGAACCAGTGTTTTGTCCCCTTGCGATGCGATCACCCCTGATATGAGCAACGACCTGGATCTGATCAAAAGCCTTAGCCCCGGTGCGATGGATCAGATCATGTTTTATCTGGCCTTTAGTGCGATGAGAACCGGCGGGCACCGACACGGAGCCTTCCTGGATGCTGCTGCCACGGCAGCAAAGTGTGCGATTTACATGACTTATTTGGAGCAGGGTCAAAATATCCGGATGACGGGGCACCTGCACCACATTGAGCCGAAGCGAGTCAAAGTCATTGTAGAGGAAGTTCGGCAAGCGCTGACCGAAGGGAAACTGCTGAAGATGCTGGGTTCCCAAGAACCTCGGTATTTAATTCAGTTTCCCTATGTTTGGATGGAGCAGTTTCCGTGGCAACCGGGGCGATCGCGCATCTATAGCACCAACTTAACCGCTGACGAAAAGCGATATCTTGAGGAAAAACTGCCGAATAATCTGCCGGATGCCCAGCTAATCAACGCTTTTCAGTTTCTAGAATTAATTGAATTTCTCCACAGTCGGTCGCAGGAAGACTTGCCAGAAGAACGCCGCATTCCTCTAAGCGAAGCATTTGCCGAACACATCAAGCGGCGCTTAATCTATTCCGGTACGGTGACGCGAATTGATTCTCCTTGGGGATTGCCCTTCTACGCCCTCACCCGTGCTTCCTACTCACCCGCTGAGGACGAAGAACGCACCTACATCATGATTGAGGATACCGCCCGCTACTTCCGACTGATGAAAGATTGGGCAGACCGACAGCTAAATGTGATGCGGATACTAGAGGAACTCGATATTCCACCGGATCGCATTGAGGCAGCCATGCAAGAACTGGATATGGTCATTCGGGATTGGGCAGATAAATATCACCGCGCCGACGGTCAGCCAGTGCTTCTACAAATGGTTTTTGGTCCAAAAGAAGAATAAAACTTAAGTCACATTTTCGTTGAGCAGGGTGGGCATTGCCCACCCTGCTTCAGTTAGAAGCTACATCGGTAAAATTTTTGCCTTAAGTCGGGGAAAAATTAACTTAGCTTTGTGTAGGCATTGCCCCAATAGTTTGATGCTGAATGCGCGGTTCTACAAACAAATTTGAAATGAGTATCGCTGCTCAGTTGACCCACATTGGTATAAAGTTTTTCCTCCTCATGCAAAAACACAATCGGGATCATTCGCACACTGCATAGCCAAACAGTTTAGTGTAACAATTTTTACAAACTTACTTTGAAATCTTTTATACGACTAATTAAGAAGATTGTAAAAATAGGCGTTATAAAACTGCATGACCGGCAAAAAGAATCTTATTGTTATTGGCAACGGTATGGTAGGACACAAGTTTCTAGAACTGATGATCGCCAAGGGAGCGGCGCAGGAATGGAACTTGATCGCATTTTGCGAAGAGCCGCGTGTTGCTTACGATCGGGTTAATTTGAGTGGCTTCTTTTCGGGCAAAACTGCGGCAGATTTATCATTAGTTCAACCAGGTTTGTACCAAGAAAACGGAGTTGAGATTCATATCGGTGATAAGGCAGTTGCGATTAACCGGGAAGAAAAAACAGTTACATCAGCGAATGGTATAACAATCGCCTATGACAAAATTGTTCTAGCAACAGGCTCCTATCCTTTTGTACCGCCAATTAAAGGGAATGATGCGAAAGGTAATTTTGTCTACCGGACAATAGATGACCTTGAGGCAATGTCATCCTATGCAAAAAATTGCCAAACTGGTGTCGTCGTTGGGGGTGGATTATTAGGTTTGGAATGTGCGAACGCTCTCAAAAATATGGGTTTAAAAACCCATGTTGTTGAGTTCGCACCCAGATTAATGCCACTACAAATTGATGATGTCGGTGGCAGCATCCTTCGCAACAAGATAGAAGAACTTGGGGTTTCAATTCATACCAGTAAATCTACAACGGAAATTGTCAGCATTGATGGCAAGGTTACTAAAATGACCTTTGCTGATGGTGAAGAGTTAGAGACAGATATGATTGTCTTTTCTGCGGGAATCCGCCCTCGCGATGAAATCGCGAGAGGATGTGGATTAGCAGTAGGCGATCGCGGCGGGATCGTTATCAACGATTCTTGCCAAACTTCAGATCCAAATATTTATGCCATTGGAGAATGCGCCCTCTATCAAAATCGTATCTACGGCTTAGTCGCTCCTGGCTATACAATGGCAAGCGTAGCGGCAGATATCCTGAGCAAAACAGGGACGAGCAGCTTTACCGGCGCGGATATGTCCACCAAACTCAAACTGTTGGGAGTGGATGTTGCCAGTTTCGGGGATGCCTTTGCCAAATCTCCCGGCGCTAAAGAAATTTCCGTTACTGATACCATCCAGGGTGTTTACAAAAAACTGGTTTTAAATGAAGATGGTAGCCATCTTTTAGGTGGAATTCTGGTAGGAGATGCTTCAGCTTACGGTACGCTGCTGCAATTTGTGCAGAATGCGATCGCCCTCCCGCCTCATCCAGAAGATTTGCTGATGCCACCCCGCGAAGGCAAGTCTGCCACAGTCGGTATGGGTGTGGAGAGTTTACCAGATACTGCCCAAATTTGCTCTTGCAATAATGTTAGCAAAGAGCAAATTTGTAGTGCCATCCAAGAAGGGCAACTCACTGATATTGCCAGTGTAAAGAAATGCACCCAAGCCGGCACAGGTTGCGGCGGTTGCGTGCCACTGGTAACTGATATCCTCAAAGCTGAGATGAAGAAAGCGGGGATAGAGGTAAAAAATCATCTCTGCGAACACTTCGCCTATTCCCGTCAGGAACTTTATCACTTGGTGCGTTCTCAAAAAATCCTGACTTTTGAAGATTTAATTCAAAAACATGGAAAAGGGAAGGGGTGTGAAATTTGTAAGCCTGCTGTAGCTTCTATTCTCGCTTCAACGTGGAACGAGTATATTTTAGAAATGCCGCATGTGGGGTTGCAGGATACCAATGATTATTACCTGGCAAACATTCAGAAGGATGGAACTTATTCAGTAATCCCCAGAGTTCCCGGTGGTGAACTAACACCAGATCAGCTGATTGTGTTGGGAGAAGTTGCTAAAGATTTTGGTCTTTATACCAAAATTACAGGTGGACAACGGATCGATTTATTAGGTGCGCGGGTAGATCAATTACCCCAAATTTGGCAGCGACTGATAGATGCTGGATTTGAATCGGGACACGCTTATGGGAAGGCACTCCGCACGGTCAAATCTTGTGTAGGTAGCACCTGGTGCCGCTTTGGGGTTCAGGATTCAACCACTTTGGCGATTGAGATCGAACTGCGATATCGAGGCTTGCGATCGCCCCACAAATTAAAATCAGCTGTATCGGGTTGTACCCGCGAATGTGCCGAGGCTCAAAGCAAGGACTTTGGCATTATCGCAACTGAAAATGGCTGGAATTTATATGTATGTGGCAACGGAGGAATGAAGCCACAACACGCAGTTTTGTTAGCAACAGATATTGACAAGGAAACGCTGATTAAATATTTGGATCGGTTCTTGATGTTCTATATTCGCACCGCGAATCGACTAGAACGCACTGCAACTTGGTTCAATAAGCTGGAAGGAGGCATCGAGTACCTGAAGCAGGTAGTTATTGAAGATTCTCTGGGCATTTGTGCTGAATTAGAATCAGAAATGCAGCATCTTGTCAATACCTATCAGTGTGAGTGGAAAGCCACAATTGAAGATCCAGAAAAAGTGAAGCGATTCCGTCACTTTGTCAATTCTGACCAACCCGATCCTGGTTTAGTTCATGTAGAGGAACGGGGGCAAAAACGTCCAGCTTATGACCACGAGAAGGTTTTAGTTGGTATTTCCGAATAAGCTGACTGTTGCTCTGGTGCATTACCTACAGTTTAAAAAAACTGATGTTATTTCAAGTAGGAAAAACATACACACGCTATCAAATTCATTCTGCATTGGGTGGAGAACTCCAAACTTATCTTCCTCAGCGTGCTGGAAAGATTGTGTGTGGATGTTTTAAGCCTACCCTGGACTCAAAAGCTCCTGATGAAGTTTTGGTAGAAGATTCACCAAAAGTAAAACAGAAAGCTGAGATACTCTGCCAACAAGGAGGTGCTATTCCAGTGTTCCTCAAGCTACATCGAGCTAGGTGGAAGTATATAGGAATGTTTCGTGTCAAGAAACATTCCGTTGACCTAGAAGAAATTAGGCGTAAGCAGCAGGAATCAGGCAGAAATAACATTGCAGCCGTGCTGTATTTGGAACCTGTGTTAAGCGAACTATGCAGTACGGTTCAAATAACCAAAGAGCGAGTTTTTGAGTTAGTTTGACTTGCTGCAATGTGTTGAATTTTTCAAGCTAGGCTACACCAATCCGTTAATCAATAGGAAAAGAAAATGGTTCAAGCATTACCGATTCGTCAGACAATTTCTACATGGGTTGATATTTGTCCGCTGTCAGCGATCGCGCCCAACACTGGAGTTTGTGCTTTAGTTGAAGATAAACAGGTGGCGATTTTCCGTGTGGGACAAGAAACTGATGTATTTGCGCTAGGCAATTACGATCCCTTTAGTAAAGCCTTTGTCCTATCGCGGGGAATTTTAGGCGATCGCAATGGTATTCCCAAAGTTGCATCCCCCATCTACAAGCAAAATTTTAACTTGCTGACCGGAGAATGCTTAGACGACGAAACCGTAAGCGTTCCTACTTTTCCTGTAAGAGTGGTGGAAGATAAAGTACAAGTAGCTATTAGCGAAGTGTCATAAGGTTTCAAGTACAAAATTTGGCAGCTACTTGAAAAGTTTAGTTGCTTGTTAAATGTCGCGATTTGCATTGACATCACACATAGCACTTTCCTTGCCAACCGCTGATATAAAGCACGGTTGGCAATTTCGTCTTGGGGGAGCGATCGCTACGCTAAATCTATCGCTACGCTAAATCTTGAAGTTGCCTCGATAACTTGCCTCTGATCATTTAGGTTAGGACTACGGTGGTGTACCTCGTATACCGAGTCTAGAAAGTTCGGAGCCATAGCGTTGGTAAAATCGCCATAACAACTATTGAGAGGCTATTAAGTGTCCCAAACTCTACGAGCAGCAGACTCTAAGACGAGACTTTTATACATCTAAACAATTTCTTCAGCTATTTCTCTTGCTTTTTCATCACTCATCACCTTAAGAGTTGTTTCTATTTGACCATCATCTATCAACTCTTCTGTGATCTTGCTGAGCTTTTCTTCAAGCTCTTTTTTCAATTCCTCTGAAATTACTGTTAAAAGCTTATTGGGTTGAATTAGCCTTAATTGATCGATATAGGCAGAAGCAAGTCTCTCCTGCAAACTGCCTAAACCCGAGGCTAGTAGTATAACAGAATAAAAAAGCTTTTCATCTATAAACTTAAGAGATTGCATCATGATGCATTTCCTTTTTTTAGTTATAGCAGAGGTTTAACCAATTGCAAAGCTAACATCTTCAAGGCTTCTAGGTTAGGTAATCAGACACGCGATTGCATAGTTTTATTTTAAAGATGGTGTAAGATCGCTTCCCTCATTTAGTGTCCCTGCCTACGCCTAAAAAATCACATCTAGCCATAGCAAAATTGCTGACAGACAACGGGGCAAAGATGCGATCGCACCCCATCGCACTCCATCGGCAAAGTGCGATCGCTCTCAACTGAGTCTAAGCCTTCAGGCTGATGTATAGCGGCAATAAAATTTCAACACTTGAGACATAACTGACAGAAAAAATCTGTAGTTATGAAATCTCATTTGTGCCTTATAGCCCGAGGAAAAACAATGTTTTCAAATCGACCAAAGCACGTTGATGCTGTCGGCGCTGACAACACTGGCAGCGGGTTTCTCACCCCTGATGCTGGCCCCGATACCGCACGTGCCGATTATTCTGAGGAATCGGATCTAAATGACGCAACTCATGATTATGACAACGTTGATGAACTTGTTCCCGATACCTCTGTTGAGGAGTCTAGGGGTAACGTTGTCGATCGTCAAATGAGAATTATTGGACGCACTTCAGGATGACATCGCAAGTGTCATTCAAAAAATCAAAATCGGGATGACAGGATTTGAACCTGCGACCCCCTCGTCCCGAACGAGGTGCGCTACCAAGCTGCGCTACATCCCGTTGTCATAAGTGACAAACTAGATCCACAATATCACGCCAAATCCCAAATCACCAACCCACTCCACCAGAAATTAATTCACTGAGTCCGTTGCTTGCTACGATAAACTCTGTATGACTGAAAGTGGAAAAAGCGGGTTGTGGCTGTTAAACCAGATTGGTTGCGCGTCAAAGCGCCTCAGGGGGAGCGGGTCGGTAGTGTTAAAGAAATTCTGCGGGATTTGGGGCTGAATACTGTTTGTGAGGAAGCCTCTTGCCCCAACATTGGCGAGTGTTTCCAAGCCGGTACAGCGACATTTTTAATTATGGGGCCAGCCTGCACGCGGGCTTGTCCCTATTGCGATATCGACTTTGAGAAGAAGCCCAAAGCGCTTGATCCCACGGAACCAGAAAACTTGGCGGAGGCAGTTAGACGGCTCCGACTGAATCATGTCGTAATTACCTCAGTGAACCGGGATGATTTGCCGGATGGCGGTGCGTCTCAGTTTGTGCGCTGCATTCAAGCGGTTCGCGCCATCTCACCGAAGACGACAATTGAGGTATTGATTCCTGACTTGTGCGGCAACTGGAAGGCACTCGAAACGATCCTCCAGGCAGCTCCAGAAGTGCTAAACCACAATACAGAAACGGTTCCCAGTCTTTACCGGCGGGTGCGTCCTCAAGGAAATTATCAGCGATCGCTCGAACTACTACATCGAACCCGCGAGTTAGCCCCTTGGGTTTACACAAAATCTGGTTTGATGGTAGGGCTGGGAGAAACTGACGCCGAAATCCGGCAGGTAATGCAAGATTTACGAGATGTCGATTGCGATATTTTGACGATTGGGCAATATCTCCAACCCTCCCAAAAACATTTGAAAGTCGATGGCTTTGTCACACCTGCTCAGTTTGATGCTTGGAGACAGTTTGGCGAGTCGCTGGGTTTCCTGCAAATCGTCTCCTCTCCCCTGACTCGGAGTTCTTATCATGCCGAACAGGTGCGGGAATTGATGGAACGCTATCCTCGATTCAAGAGTTATGAGTGACCAGAACTCCTCTAACTCAATCAAAACGATTCCCTTGAGGGAAGCGAAAGGTCAAAACTCAAAACTCACCATAGCGATTCTTGGATCGGGCGCTTGGGGTACGACCCTTGCCTCTCTCGCATCTCAGAACGGTCATCACGTCCGTGTGTGGTCACGTCAGTCTTCCCTATGCTTAGAGGCAGTTCTAGAGAATGCTGAAATTGTTTTATCCGCCATCTCGATGAAAGGTGTCGGCGAGGTTGCGGCGAATGTACAAAAGGCTGTCTCTTCTAAGCCAATTTTCGTCACCGCTACCAAAGGATTAGATCCTGTCACTACCTGCACCCCTTCACAAATATGGCAGGCGGCATTTCCGACTCGCCCAGTGGTCGTTCTATCGGGGCCAAATCTTGCTAAAGAAATTCAACAAGGATTGCCAGCTGCTACGGTGGTAGCCAGCCGGGATGCTGCCGCTGCCTCGTCGGTGCAAGCGGTGTTTTCGTCCCCCAGTTTTCGGGTTTATACCAATGCTGATCCTTTGGGAGTGGAACTCGGCGGAACGCTAAAAAACGTGATGGCGATCGCTGCCGGTACTTGTGATGGTTTGCAACTGGGAACGAATGCCAAAGCCGCTTTGTTAACCCGTGGTCTCACTGAAATCATCCGCATCGGCAACTGCTGGGGGGCACAACCTGAAACGTTTTATGGATTGTCAGGACTTGGTGACTTACTCGCCACCTGCAACAGCAGTCTCAGTCGCAATTATCAGGTTGGTTACAGGTTGGCTCAAGGTAAGACACTCTCCGAAGTTTTAACCGAGCTGGAAGGAACCGCTGAAGGGGTCAACACCGCTTCCGTGCTGATTCAACGAGCGGATCGAGAAGAAATTTCAGTTCCGATTTCTTACCAAGTCTATCGCTTGCTCAAAGGGGAAGTTACCCCACTCTCAGCAGTTGAAGCACTCATGCTAAGAGACAGCAAACCTGAGTATAGCTAGGTTTTAGCCCTTAAAACCATCTATAGGGAACTCTTTGAGCCAATATTCTTTCTTAACCCTAGGGATTTTTCAGGAAATCCTTCAATTGGTGATGTAGATTAACTTGGCCTTTGACCCAAATCACTACTCTAAGATTGAGCGCTGCCTATACTACCCAAAGATAGAAATCTGAATCCTACTAGAGACAGGTTTTTCTGAATGTCACGTCGTCCCTACCTGCATAACCATCGATATCGATGAATTCAGTAAGTGTCATGCAGCTAGATGTAACAGAAAGTAACAGAAAGGTAAGCATTAGCTGTTTCGTCCTGGAGGGTGGGAATTCTAGCAATAAGTAGTGAAGTGATTAATTGAAAGACTATTCCGGACGCAATTGAGAGATCCCTATGCCAGCCACTCCTTTTTATGCAGAGACAGATACAGAATTTGACTCCGAGTTGCCAAATTACAACTTTGGGTCTGCCGTGTTGAACGACGATGCTCGACCCCCGGTGGATGATCTCGATAGCCCTGAGATGGAAGGTCTAGATGCAGAGTACGGGCGACTCGGCGAGGCATCTCTACGGGCAACTGCCAGCCGTCGTACTACCGATCTGGTTCGGTTATATCTTCAGGAAATTGGTCGGGTTCGGTTACTAGGGCGAGATGAGGAAGTCTCGGAAGCTCAAAAAGTCCAGCGTCATATGCGGTTGCTGGAGCTGAGAAATGATACTGCCAACCAGGCAGATCCAGTGATTCAGCCGTATGTACATCTGATTGAAGTACACGATCGTCTAGCATCTCAGTTGGGGCACCGTCCTTCTTTGGAACGGTGGGCGACGGAAGCGGGTATTGAGCTGAGCAACCTGAAGCCCACATTAGCTGCTGGGAAGCGTCGCTGGGCAGAAGTAGCGGGTCTGGCAGTTGAAGAGCTAGAGCGGATTCAGGCCACTGGCATTCGCGCCAAAGAACACATGATCAAGGCCAACCTGCGGCTAGTGGTTTCTGTGGCGAAGAAGTATCAAAATCGCGGACTGGAATTGTTGGATTTAGTCCAGGAAGGAACCCTTGGGCTAGAAAGGGCGGTTGAGAAGTTCGATCCGACCAAGGGTTATCGGTTTAGCACCTATGCTTACTGGTGGATTCGTCAAGGAATTACCAGAGCGATCGCAACTCAAAGTCGTACTATCCGCCTGCCGGTTCACATCACCGAAAAGCTCAACAAAATTAAGAAAGCTCAGCGCAAAATTTCTCAAGAAAAAGGTCGCACGGCAAGCATTGAGGATATCGGCGTTGAGTTAGAAATGACACCGGAGCAGGTACGGGAAGTTTTACTTCGGGTGCCTCGTTCTGTCTCTTTAGAAATTAAAGTAGGAAAGGAGAAAGACACAGAATTAGGCGACTTGCTGGAAACAGACAGCATATCTCCCGAAGAAGTGTTGATGCGAGAAGCTTTACACCGAGATTTGCAGCAGCTGCTTGCCGATCTCACCAGCCGCGAGCGAGATGTGATTCGGATGCGGTTTGGCTTAGGAGATGGTCATCCTTACTCCTTGGCAGAAATTGGTCGCGCTCTGGATTTATCTAGAGAACGAGTTCGTCAAATTGAAGCCAAAGCTTTACAAAAGTTGCGGCAACCCAAGCGCCGCAACCGTGTACGCGACTATCTGGAGTCCTTGGGCTAAGAAATAGTAATTTCATTTTCACAACTGCCCAATACTAATTTCTCAAAACCCCCCTTTTTAAGGGGGGTTTTGTGATTTCAAATATAGTCTTGCAACAGAGAAATGTTCTAATACCATTTCACGAATTTGCCTGCAACAGAGCCGACAGACCGCCGCGATGGAAGTGCGGAACCCGGTAACAAGGGCGGCAAAGAGAACATCGCCAGTGTAGCGCCAGTAAAGTGAATGGATATAAACAAGTCAAAAATAAAAGTCCGATTTTTTTGACAAATGCGAATAAAAGTTAGGGAGCGGCGAGCAGTCGTAAAAAGAGGTAAATACTGCACCCAGCAGGGACAACGCATCAAACTAGATCCTACAACTAACAACTGACACGCACAGCAGCGGTCAAAAGGAAATAAGAAAAAAGTAAAAGATATAATTCTTTACTTATCTTGTTTCCTTTTTCCTATTGCTTTCCCTATCTCTTAGCCTTGTTTCTTATTAGACATTATTCTCAATAAGCTTCGATTGTTGCAAATATTCTAGGAATTCGCTATTCTTCTCAATAGGGCTACTTTCTTGAGAAGGTCAACATGTCTTTCTACACAGCAACCTCACTCAAGGCTGAACTGAACGAACGGGGCTGGCGTTTAACTCCCCAACGGGAAACGATCCTGAATGTCTTTCAACATCTTCCTAGAGGTCAGCATCTTAGTGCTGAAGACCTCCACGAGTTGTTGCACAGTGAAGGTGAGGACATAAGCTTATCCACCATTTACCGAACCTTAAAGTTGATGGCTCGGCTGGGCATTTTGCGCGAACTTGAACTGGCAGAAGGACATAAGCATTACGAACTCAATCAACCTTACCCGCATCACCATCACCATTTGATATGTGTTCGGTGTAACAAGACGATTGAATTCAAAAATGACTCGATTTTGAAAACCGGCACCCGAACAGCCAGAAAAGAAGGGTATCACCTGCTTGACTGTCAGATGACAATTCACGCTATCTGTCCGACTTGTCAGCGAGCCTTACTACCTATTTAAAAAGCGATCGAGTAGGGTTAGGGCGGGATGCACCACTTCCACCATAGCGATTAGCTAGTAGTATAGCTAATCGCTAATTGCTATGTTTGTTTAAAAACGTCCCTTGACGATGTCATCAGCGCTGAGACCATAAGCACGTTGGGCAGCTTCAACTGCTGCTTTGGTTTGCGCCTCGAAAACCCCATTTAATGGTCCGCGATAAAAGCCGTTTTCTTTCAGACGCTTTTGTAAAGACAATACATTAAAGCGATCGCTTGTATTTTCCAGAGCCAATATAGTATCGGGTCTAGCGATTCCATCAGCTGTTAAACCTTGCAATTTCTGAAACTGAATCACGGCGTCTTTGGTGTCTTGATCGAAGTAGCCAGTCATGGCACCTTGAAAAATTCCCATCTGCCGCAACCGTCGCTGGAGTTCTACCACCTCCCGGTTGTTACTGCCTAACTGTAGGATCTGTCCGCTAGAAGCTGTATTAAAGCGATCGCTTGTATTTTTCAGAGCCAATATAGTATTGGGTCTAGCGATTCCATCAGCTGTTAAACCTTGCGATTTCTGAAACTGAATTACGGCATCTTTGGTGTCTTGATCAAAGTAGCCAGTCATGGCCCCTTGCAAAATTCCCAGTTTCCGCAACCGTCGCTGGAGTTCTACCACCTCCCGGTTGTTACTGCCTAATTGTAGGATCTGCCCACTAGAAGCGATATTTTTAGGCGGAGTCCGATCCTCTCCGCCTCCCACACCTATCAAAGCTGCCTGGGTATCCGAACCGACAATGCCATCTACTGGCATTCCCGCCGCTTGCTGAAATCGGTTAACGGCTGCTTTTGTGATCGGGCCATAATAGCCAGTGATATTTGCTTGAAAATAGCCCTGTTTTTGCAACCGTTGCTGGAGGGCTACTACCTCCGGACCGCTGTCTCCTTCCTGTAGGACTCCACTCCTCGGACGTTGGCTGACCTGAGAAGCCTTGCTGACCGGCTGAGGACGTTGCCTGACAGACTGGAAACGTGGGCGGCTGACCTGTCTGACCTGCCGAGATTGGCTGGCCTGCGCCTGGATTGGCTTGCCTCGCTTCTTCTGTAAGGCGGCTTCGGTTCGCGGCCCCACAATGCCATCCGGTTCCAGCCCATTAGCTTTCTGGAATTGGATCACAGCTTCCGTTGTAATCGGGCCAAAATTGCCTGTGATACCTGCTTTGAAATAGCCTAGCTGCTGCAAGCGCTGCTGGAGAGTGGCTACCTCCGCGCCAGTGTTTCCTGGCTCAAGTATTGCTAAAGCTTGAGACATTCCTAAAAGGCTTAGTGAGACAAAAAGCGATAGCAGAGACAAAGTCGCTCTACTAGACAGCTTTTGACGGTTCAGTCCTTCAAAAATTTTTTGGCTATTCCAGACTATAGGAAACTCGCTGTTCGTAGATGCTTCGTAGACCAGGGCAAGATGCAGGTAGGCAAGGGTTTCCATAATTTTACTGGCAAACTCTTGATAGACAGTTTAAGAAGGTCAATTTCATCAACTAGCTATACCATACCAGTGCCTAGGGGCGATATACCACCCGTGCATCTAGTCCGCGCGATCGCAGTAGCTCGGAGCGGCTTTCGGCAAGCTGCCGATTGGAAAATGCCCCTGCATTTACATAGGAACCTCGTTTCGATTTCGGCCCCAGATCCGCATTCGGTACATAGCGGAGGACTTTATTCAATGTTGTGTAATTCCCTGGTACGACTACCACGTAGCGATTCTCAGCAAAATTAATTCCTAATTCCTGTAGGGTTCGTGCATCTGCAATGCCGTCAGGGTATAAACGCCGAGCTTGCTGGAACCGCCTGACAGCTTGCTGGGTATTAAAACCATAAACCCCATCAATGCGACCAGGGTTGAAGCCTTGATCGCTCAATCGCCGTTGGAGATCCTCGACCTCGGAACCGCGATCGCCAGGTTGGAGACTTCTCCGACTCCTGTCGTTCCGGTTGCTGTAGTCGCTTAGTTGTTGACTTGGACGACCGGCAACATAGTCGTCTAGTGCCCGCAGCGTTTCTGAAGTAATCGTCCCGCTGGGGGATAAACCTACACTTGCCTGGAACTCCCTGAGAGCTTGCGCCGTATTTCGACCAAATACTCCATCAATACGACCGGGGTTGAATCCTGCCTGTGCTAACTGTTCTTGGACAAGCCTAATGTCTGAATAGGTATTTTCTGAATAGGTATTTTCTGAATAGATATCTTCTGGATAGATATTTTCTGCTCTCAGTGTAGGGATGTTGGGAGGAGACAGTGTAGGGTTTTCCGGAAGCGAGTCAAGAGTTCTGTCCGGAGGTGGCAGCGTAAACGGGTCATTGTTGAAGCTTTGGCTTATAGTCGGTCTAACTTGATTAAATAATTCTGCCCTGGTTCCTCGACCCACAATCCCATCTGGTGTGAGCCGATTGGCTTGCTGGAATCGAATCACCGCATTTTTAGTTTGCGAGCCAAAATTGCCAGTGGCGGGCACACTAAAGCCTCGCGCCTGTAACTGCTGTTGTAATGCGCGTACCTCAGAACCGCGATCGCCTTGTTTCAGCGTTCTCTGTGCTAACGCCTGAGAAGAGATTCCTAGCATCGCTAAGGCAACGGCAATCGATAGAAAATGAATCGTTGCGTGGCTAGAAAGTTTTTTCCAATTCAATCCGGTCAGAAATTCCTGGTTTTCCCCAACCGGAGAAACACCGGCTTCTTGTACGGGTGTTTCGTAGACTAAGGCTAGATGAAGATAGGCAAGGGTTTCCATTACTTTTTACAGCATAGATTTTAACGCCAGTCTAGCCGATTGATTGCATCAAATCGCACTCTCTATCGACGATATACCACTCGTGCATTCAGTCCTTGCGATCGCAACATCTCCGACTGGCGTTCTGCCCCAGACGCATTGGCAAATGCTCCTGCCTGAATATTAGAATCGCTACTGGAAGTATCCAGATAAGCATTCGGCACATACTGGCGCACTTGGCGCAGCGTTTCGGTAGTCTCAGCCATTACAATCACCGAGTAAGGAGAATTTGAAGTCGCAAGATACCCGGCAGCAAACCAGGTTTCCCGACCCATAATGCCGTCAATCTTTAAACCCCTCGCCACTTGAAAGCGCTTCACAGCTTGCTCTGTTTTCCAGCCAAATTTTCCATCAATAGAACCCGGATCAAAACCAGCCGCTTTCAGCCTTTGCTGAGCTTCGGTGACTTCCCGACCGCGATCGCCCAGTCGCAACCCGCGCTTACCAATGTTCATTGCACTCGTCTGCGGAGTGTTGTGCGACTTTTTACTTTTCTTGCTTTTGCTCTCCAGATATCGCTTTAATGCTTCTAGGGTCTCTGAACCCGCGATGCCGTCAGCATCTAAGTCACTGATCGCTTGGAAACGCCTCACCGCTGCCTCGGTCAACTTGCCGTAGTATCCAGTGACAGGTCCCTTATAGTAGTTGGCTGCCATCAAGTTTGTTTGCAAAGCCGTCACTTCAGCACCCCTATCCTCTATCTGTATTGCGCTAGCACTGTGGAGCAAACTGAGGAAAGCTAGATTTAGAGCCAGCGATAGTAGATAGCTTGTCGCGGTGCTAGAAAGCTTTTGCCGATTGAGATCCTTAAAAAGTTCTAACTTTTCTAGAACTGGAAAAGCCAGAGGCTCTGTCGTTTCCTCGTAAGCTACTGCTACATAAAGATAGGCAAGCGTCTCCATTCTTGTCCTGCAAAACTCTTAGCAGCTAATCCACTCACTGAAGTTTTCAGCGAAGGTTTAACTGCTATTTTTGGCTTATTTTACGTTATTTTCACGTTTTTTGTTTACTAACTACAGAGAGAATACTTTAAGCTAGATGGTTTCTAGGTCTTGTTTTTGAGAAACTCTAGACGTTTTCAGCGATTAAACTAAACCTTAGCATCAAAAATTAAGGCAACTATCACCGCTACACCAGTAATGCCTAAAGCTACGAGCGGGTGTTGACCTTGACTTACAGCAAAAGAAGTAACGATACCAGCACCCAATGCCGCGATAACGGCAGATCCTAATAAATCTTGATGAGAGTTTTTATTGAACATTGTTGCGCTCCAGCAGCCAAGTTAAAAATAGCTGTGACTTACAGTTTTACAACCTACCACCAGACTTTAGTAGGTTGAAAAGTTGCTGGAATATTGCAATTAAGATTTAAATTAAGCTAATTTTCTTAACACGTCCCAAGGTTACAAAAACAGGGGATCTCTATGCTTGTACTGCAATCCCCCGCACTGAAACTTCTGTCGGATTTCGCCTATTGCTGTTGTTCTGTCTCAACTCGCTCAATGTTACCGGCTTTGATCCAACCTTGTTGTTCGCCCTCTTCCAGACGGATCTGTTGCCATCTTTTATCATCGCTTTCTTTGATGACTACAATCCGCTGATTGTATCCGACCCCACCGACGCGGTTGGCTTCCAAAGTTGGTGCCTCTCGTAAGCTTAAACCTTCGCGCCAGGTAACGCGAGCGGTATACGCTCCAGGTTCTAGCACTTTAGCAGGAGCAGTGCTGGGCGTCGGCGTTGGGTTGGGTTGAGCGGAGGACGCCGATGTTGTCTTGACAGCGCCAGGAGAAGCTTTGGCTTTTACCTCTGGTTTATCATTTGCATAAACCGGCTTGGGCGGAGGAGCCGACAGTTTAGTTAAGAAGTAATAGGCGGTAGCACCACCACCCACAGCGAGGAGGACGATCGCTAGGAAGAAACCAATTATAAATTTTGCTAAACCCGACCAACTCATGCTTGTGATTCCGGTTGTTGCAGCTGATGAAAGCGACTACTCAAAGGGCTGTGTCTCGATGCCATACGGGCTTTACCGGCGGCTGCCCAATCTTGCAAAAACTGGATTTGCTCTTGGGCAGTCCGAGCTAGGGGCACAATCTGACTGGCGGCTTCTAAAATATCATCGGTAGTGAAGTCTCGATTCTGGCTAAAGCCAATGTGCATCGCTTCTATCAAGGTTTGCTCAATTTCTGCCCCAGAAAAATCGGGGGTTTCGTATGCTACCCGATCGAGATCGTAACTACTCAAGTTGTGAGGCCGCAGCCTGGATAAGTGTACCGCAAAAATGGCGCGACGTTCCTCTTGTTCGGGCAAACCCACAAAAAAGATTTCATCAAATCTGCCTTTGCGAAGCATTTCCGGAGGTAAAGCTTGAATATTGTTAGCAGTCGCCACGACGAATACAGGTGAAGTTTTTTCTGCCAGCCAAGTAATAAAGGTACCAAAGACGCGGCTGGTTGTTCCGGCATCGCTTTTGCCATCAATGCCAGAGAAAGCTTTGTCAATTTCATCGATCCACAGTACGCAAGGAGCTAAAGCTTCCGCTAGTTGAATCATTTGCCGGGTGCGAGATTCCGATTCTCCCACCAATCCTCCAAAAAGACGCCCTACATCTAAGCGTAATAAAGGTAAGTGCCAGTGATGGGCGATCGCTTTTGCCGTCAGCGATTTTCCGGTTCCCTGAATTCCTACTAGAAGTAACCCTCTGGGATAAGGTAGACCATATTGCCTTGCGCGTTCTGAAAAGGAACCACCACGCCGTAGCAGCCAGTCTTTTAGGTTATCTAAGCCGCCAATATCAGAAATTTTCTCGCTACTCGAATAAAACTCTAATATTTGCGTCTGGCGAATGGTTTGACGCTTTTCTTCCAGCACCAGTTCCACGTCCTCAGGGCGCAATTCTCCGTGAGTCGCGATCGCCCGTGCCAAGACACGACGAATCCGTTCCATCGATAGCCCTTGGCAGGAACGCACCAGTTCATCCAAAATTTTGCTGGTGAGGGATTTACCTGTGGCACCGAGTAAGCGTTCCACTTCTGTCTTGATCTCAGCTGGCGCTGGCAACGGAAACTCCAGGATGGTTAAGACTTCACTCAAGTCCGTTGGAATGGCAATTTGCGGCGCGACGATGACAATATTTTTCGGCTGGGATTTCAGACGCCGTGACAGATTCCTCAGCTTGCGATAAACTGATATATCTTCTAAAAAACGGGAAAAATCCCGCAAAATAAAGATTCCTGGGGCAGATGCTGCCACTTTTTCTACAAATTCTAATGCTTGAACCGGATTGCGTCGTCCAAAACCGGCATCGTTGGGGTTGCCCTGATAGCCATCGACAAAATCCCAGATATAGACTGGGCGATCGCCTAACCGTTGAGCTACCTGCGCGATCGCTACTTCTACTCTCTCCTCTTCGGGAGTTGGAATATAAATTAATGGATATCGGGCGCGTAGCAGCAGTTCAAACTCTTCACTGAAGCTCATAGCTGTTAATAGGATGTCAGTTGGTAGAAGACTTGCGGTTGTCGCGTCTCCAGGTCAGTGGTCAGTTGGTAGGGCGCGAACAAAAATCTTGGCAACCCAAAACTCTCTCCATTTAACCCGCCCGTACAATCATTGTTGCTTGATTAGTTGCCAACTACCTGTAAAAACCAAGAAAAAGCATCTTAACCTTAGGGTTCAGGTAGTATACGGAAGGGTAATGCTTGTTCCCTTAACTTGTTTGTTTCTTGCCGCTGACGCTAACCACTGACCGCTGACTATTTGGGAAATTGTTTTTTGAGTGCTTTTAAAGCTTCCCATCGGCGGTCAGATAAACTGTCCGAGCCATTAGTATTTGCTGGTTGAATCCCCGAACAATCTTTGTCACAAAGCTGCCTTGGGGGAATTGCCAAACACATTTGTTCGTATAGCCAAACATCAGGCTGAAAATGACCCTGTGGCGGCAGCATTTCCAACAAATCTTCGAGTGGTGTTTCTCGTTCTACAGGCCCTGTGTCTGGTTGCTCAGCCGCTTCATCTAACCAAATCATTTCTGATGTGTTGATAGCTAGACGGTGATTATACTGTTGCAAGCAACGATGACAAGTGAGAGTGACAATTGCTTCTGCTTTCACAGAAACATCCAGGTAATTTCCTTGATGGGAAACTTTTATCTGTCCGCGCACGGGCGTCAAAGTTTCCAGTTCTGGTAAAAACTCATCAATTTGAATGACTTCTGAGCGCTCTGGCGCTTTCAGAAGCCCAGGAATATAAATCGCCTTCATAATGCTTCAGCCATCCTTCCAACCCGATTAAAAAAGGAAAACAAAAAACAAAAAATTATTTCTTATTTTCCTTTTTTAACTCTTAATTTTTTAATCGTACAACCAGACGCCGGTCTGGTTCTTGACCCCGACTATAGGTTTCTAAATCCTCGCACTCTTGGAAAAAAGTATGAACTTGACGCCGCTCTGCTGAAGACAAGGATTTTATTTCAAATTCTTGACCAGAAGAACGAACTTGCTGAGCGGCATCCTCAGCAAGTTCTTGGAGTTCCGCTTGACGCCGAGCGCGATAGCCATCAAGTTCAATGGTGTAAGCCGTCTGCTCCTCCCGCTCTTGACCCAAGTTCAAAATGGCATTGGCAAGGTACTGGATGGCATCGAGAGTCGCACCTTCAGAACCTACTAAGGCTTGAATTTGTGCGGATGTTAGTTTGGTTTCGTCGATTGTCAACCAGTAAGTTTCTAATTCTGCTTGGGAGGAGTCGCTGCTTTGTGGAATCGTTTGGATTGCGGTTTCTTTAACGCCGGTAGGAAATTTGGCTAGTTGCAGGAGTTGCTCTAGCCACTGCTGACCCCGCTGCATTCTGCGATCGCTCATAGCTAACTCGAAGCCTTTTTCTTAGAACGACCTGGTTCAAAGGGAAGTGCTTCTCTTTCCTTTGCTTTCGTTTCTTTTTCTTGAACTTCTACCATTTTCTGAAGGTTTTCTGGTAGGGGTTCGCGCGACAAAATAAACGTCTGAGCAGTTTGGAAAATGTTAGCAATGACCATGTACATCAACACTCCTGCTGGCAGGGGGAAGAACAAAAACATCCCAGAAAAGAGGATTGGGGTAATTTTGTTGACCGTAGCCTGCTGGGCGTTTGCATCGCTGGAATCGTTCTGTCCGGAGAGAACCTGGTTGAGATACAAACTGATGCCAAAGAATAGCACCATGCCGATAATATCCCAGTGAATGGTTCCGTCTTCATCAAAAGCGCCCACACGACCTAACGCATCAATAAAGAGAAATCCTTTATCTGCCGCTAGTCCTGGAACTGTTCCCTGAACGGTGACTTCCCCAGGCTGAAGAGCTTCCACGCTGCCATCTTCATTCACCTGTACCCGTTCTTCGCCTTTAGTGACCTTCCAGCGGGGAATCAGCTTAGTTTCAGGATAGTCGGCGAGGAGTTCCCGAAGGGGTTTGCCCTCCACGGTTTGAAATTCAATTTTAGCCTTTTCCCCAACCGTCAGGCGGTTCCCTCCCGGCAGCAGCGCCGCAATCGGGGCATGAACGCCATCTGAAAAGTAAATGTTTTGTGGCGCTGTCACGAAAGCTTGCGGCTGAATCCGTTCAATTTGTTCTTGAGGAAAGATTTGCAAATTGACCGTGTAGTTCACATCCGAGAATGGCGATCCCCGCAAGGTGGCAAATAGTGCAAAGAGAATCGGCATTTGCAGCAACACAGGGAAGCACCCAGCTAAGGGATTGCCAAATTCTTTGAACAGCTTGCTCATTTCCTCCTGCTGTTTTGCAGGATCGTCCTTGTAAAGCTTCTGAATTTCTTCTTGTCGCTTTTTCATCAGCGGTTGGGAAACTTTCATCCGCCGCATATTGCGAATGGAGCCAGCACTCAGGGGATAGAGAGCAAAGCGAATTACAAGTGTCAGCGCCACGATGGCGAGACCATAGCTAGGCACAATCCCGTAGAAGAAATCCAGGATTGGCAGCATGACATTATTGGAGAGAAACCCGATACCAAAGTCCATTCGTTCTGAGTTAGAGGGGGCGCTAGTAGCTTGTGGAGAATCTTAATCTAAGTTATCTAATGTTTGTGATTTTTGGGTTATAAAACACACAAAAGCCAGGGTAGAGTCGCTGGGGAATTTTAGATAAGCAATTGACAATTCAATTCGAGCATCTAAAATTTCTTGACTTTTGAGGCAATTCTATCGACTCGCGGAACCATCCGCTGGTTTGCCGGTTCTGGCTGCCATTTTCTCGTTGATGTAGTCATAAATTTCCCGGAATCGAGGTAAGGCTCTGAGTTCCAGGCGACTGCCATCTCGAAGAGTGACTACCATATCGCCCCAGAGACCAATTCCACGGGGAACCTTCACGACATTAACAATTTCTGAGTAGATAATGTCGGTGCGATCGCGTCCCATCCAACCACCGGTTACCGAGATACGACGAGTGGTAATCCGGTAGCGCAACCAAAGCGCTCTCACAATTGCCCCTACCGTCAGAGGTATACAGATGACTGTAAATCCCAGCAGGATATTAATAATCAAATCACCTATGTGGGGACCGCCTTCATAGAAGGTTTCCTCTTTGATGCCCATTGAGTACCTCTGCTTCTGCCAACAACTGCTCTAATTCTCGCAAAATTTGACCATAATCGCACTCCACTGCTATGGGTCGCACAACGATGACCAACCGCCAGCCAGGTGCAATGCGAGGTAACATCTGACGAATCGCTGCCCGAATCCGTCGCTTGATTCGGTTCCGGATGACTGCTCGCTTGCTGACTTTTTGGCTGATGGAGATGCCGATGCGGGTTGGCATCACTTCAGCAGTTTTCATGCCTTTCGCGCCGCTTGACTGCCTCAACGCTCTTAAAGCAAAGTGAGGGGCATTGCGACGCAGACCGCTCTGGTACACAGCGGTAAAATCTTGCCGGTGCCTGAGTCGATTTGCTCTGGATAATGCCACTAGAAACTCCGCCCTCCTGGGTGGCTTAAAAGAAAGATGAAGGCGAAATAAATTCATCCTTCATCCTTCTTGTGTTTCTAAACGGAAAGGCGATAACGTCCCTTTTTTCGGCGAGCTTTGATGACAGCCTGACCATTTTTGGTACGCATCCGTGCTCGAAAACCAGATGTTCTTTTTTGCTTACGATTAGTGCCGCCCAGAGTGCGCTGAGTCATCGGTTTTTACTCCAGATTTAGAATCGCCGCTATAGAAAAAGTCACGATTCTCCAGCATAGCATCACACTGCGCTCCTTTTACAAGCGCCCCTTGGCTGCACAGAAGCGGACGTGGACTGTACCTTAATTAATACTCAGAATCCAGGTACCGAGATAACGGGGCAACGGTACATCGCCGGGAGTAAGAATCGCACCCGTGAAATAATAAGTTCCACCAAAAGGCGGGTTTTTCACGTTAGACAAGATTAAGTCTACGCTGTTACCAGCAGCCACTGGCTCCTGCATATAAATCAGAAGCTTGTAATTTTCTTTGTCCCAGACAACCTCTTTGAGGGGCAGCTTTTTCCCTTTGACACGGACTTCAACGTTTTTCGTGTCAAACTTGCCCTTATAGTAATCGGGATAAGTGATGACAAACTGAGCTGCCCCTAATTCCATTTTTTTGGCGGGAATCTTGAGCCGGTAGCGATCCCAAGCATCCGATTGACCGCCAAAATCTAACCGATAGCTCAGCTGATTTTGCCGTTCAACACCGCTAAAAATGGTTAACCCCGGTAGACTCTGTGCTTGGGTGAGGCTGGCAAAGCCCGTTAGCACGCAACCCGTCGCCGCTAGGGCAGAAATTAGGCGTCGCTTAGAGGATTTTGTTGACAACATAGGCTCTTGTATCTCAACTGTAGAGAATGGGCTAGAGAGTGGGCTTCGTTACTAAACTTTACTATTTTTGACTCAAGCGGGGATGTAGCCGCCCCAATGAATCCTCCCCCGTGACGCGGGAAGCGAGAAGAAAGTGCCCCCAGATGCAAGCTTGGTGAGCTTTTGAGTCGAGCGATCGCTCAGGTTAGGGCAATGGAACCAGACCGGCTCATAAAGACAGTTGATTTTAAACTAGTTGCCGCTCGGCACGATCGCGCTGCTCGGCATTTTTTTATGTACTAATGTATATCATTATGTATTTTTTTGGTTATTTATTGAATAAATTTGAAAAAATCAGCCGGAAACAAACCCTTCAATTAATCTGAATTGACGCCAGAGATTATAGGCACCAGAGGGTTTAAGAGAAAGCTTTTTATCATTGGTTAAAGCTTTGAAAACGGGTTCTAGGTGATATCGTCTTAGGACGTGCGTGAGTGTGGAACTCTAAATTCATAAAACAAAGTTAAAGATACGGATCGGAATTTAGAAATCCGCCTAGGATGCAAAAGGATAGGATGCAGAAGGGTTTCGTAGAATTGATTGGGAGAGTTCATGAGAATTGCGGTTGCAAAGGAAGTTGAAGTTGGCGAACGTCGTGTGGCACTGGTGCCTGACACTGTAGGCAGGTTAGTAAAACAGGGTCTAGAAGTGTGGGTAGAGGCGGGTGCTGGTGAGCAAGCATTTTTCTCTGATGACGCCTATAAAGCAGCTGGTGCAACGATTGTCTCGGATACAGGTGCTTTGTGGCGCGAAGCGGATGTTCTATTAAAAGTTAATCCGCCGAAAGAGCATGAAATTCATCAGCTCAAGGAAGGGGGCGTGTTGATTGGGTTTCTAAATCCTTTGGGAAATCCAAACCTAATCCAGCGTTTAGCCGAGCGCCGAGTCACCGCCTTCAGTATGGAATTGATCCCCCGCACCAGTCGGGCGCAGAGCATGGATGCTTTGTCTTCTCAGGCGGGAGTGGCTGGATACAAGGCGGTACTGATTGCGGCGGCAGCTGTGCCGAAGTTCTTCCCGATGTTGACGACAGCAGCTGGGACAATTGCACCGGCAAAAGTATTTATCATGGGTGCAGGCGTAGCGGGACTGCAAGCGATCGCTACTGCTAGACGCCTAGGTGCCATCGTAGAAGCCTTTGATATTCGTCCTGCCGTGAAAGAAGAGGTGCAAAGCCTAGGGGCGAAATTTATCGAAGTGCAGCTGAATGAAGAAACTGTAGCGGCGGGTGGCTACGCGAAAGAAGTTTCTGAAGCCTCGAAGCAACGCACCCAGGAAGTCCTCACCGAGCACGTCAAGCAAGCCGATGTCGTCATTACCACGGCTCAGGTTCCGGGCAGGAAAGCGCCCATCCTGGTGACTGAGGAAATGGTAGCCCAGATGAAACCGGGTGCGGTCATCGTCGATTTGGCAGCTGAGCAAGGCGGCAACTGCGCCTGCACGGAACCTGGCAAGGATGTACAGCGCAACGGAGTCACGATTATTGGCCCGATAAATTTACCTGCGTCTATGCCGGTTCACGCCAGTCAAATGTATGCCAAGAATGTTTTGACTTTGGTGCAATACCTGATTAAAGAGAGTGCATTGCAGCTGAATTTTGAGGATGACATCATTAGTAGTACCTGCGTCTCTAATAACGGTGAGATTCTCAATCAACGAGTCCGGGATGGTTTGACTCAGGTGAAGATTAACGCCTAGAAAAATGGTGGATGAAACCCATTTTCTCTCTAGAAAACGGGTTTCTTAGCTATCAAATTAGGTATCCAATTTTAAGATTGTCGGTGGGCAGTGTCCACCTTGACCGCTGAATCAAGAAGGAGTATTGAGCTGAATGACAGAAACCTTAATTGGCGCTTTGTTTGTATTTGTATTAGCGTCTTTTATCGGATTTGAAGTAATTAACAAAGTGCCGCCGACACTCCATACTCCCCTCATGTCTGGGGCAAATGCAATTTCTGGAATTGCCGTGATCGGGGCGCTGATTGTCTGTGGACCGCGCGAGTCAAATCTCAGCGTCATTTTGGGCTTAATTGCCGTAGTGCTAGCAACCATCAACGTAGTAGGTGGTTTCTTAGTGACGGATCGGATGTTGCAAATGTTTAAGAAAAAGGTAAGCGGGTAATGGATAAGCTTTGAATTTTGAAAAGAAGAAATTTCTCACTCAAAATGCAAACCCGAACACTCAAAACTTTTCTGATTACCAATCACCAATTACCCATTACCGACGAACAAGTGATATGACGGAATTTCTGCCAACTGGGATACAGCTGACTTACTTAGTAGCAGCGTGTTTGTTTATTCTGGGATTGAAGAAGCTGGGTTCACCGGCGACAGCTCGCACAGGCAATCAGTGGGCAGCTGTCGGGATGCTACTGGCTATCGTGGCAACACTGCTAGATAGGCAGGTGTTGAACTACGAAATGATTTTGTTGGGTTTGCTGATTGGTTCAGTGTTGGGAGCGATCGCAGCCTATAAAGTAGAAATGACCGATATGCCCCAAATGGTGGGTCTACTCAACGGTTTGGGAGGCTTAGCTTCTGCCCTGGTCGCTGTAGGAGAATTTTGGCGGCTCTTGGGCACGCAGCAAGCAATTCCCTTCGACGCCAACCTCTCGATTATCAGTAGCGTATTTATCGGCGGCGTCACCTTCACTGGCAGTATGATGGCCTTTGCCAAATTGCAGGGACTCATTAGTGGTTCTCCCATTACTTTTCCCTTACAACAACCCATCAACGCCCTCCTATTAGTAAGTTTTGTAGCAGCGAGTGCCTTCCTGCTAATTACCCCAGACAACTTACCTGTATTTCTAGCAATGGTAGGGATTTCCTTACTGCTGGGCGTGCTGTTCGTGATTCCGATTGGCGGCGGCGATATGCCCGTCGTAATTTCACTGCTGAACTCGCTTTCTGGGGTCGCTGCGGCGGCTGCTGGTTTCGTGGTGATGAACAATATGCTGATCATCTCCGGAGCCTTGGTAGGCGCTTCAGGCTTAATCCTGACCGAAATCATGTGTAAGGCGATGAACCGTTCCCTTGCCAGCGTGCTGTTTGGTGCCTTCGGGAAAGCTGGGGCATCTGGTGGTACTGGTAGTGCAGAAGGGGGCGATAAAAATGTCCACAGCATCGATACCGAAGAAGGCGCGATGATGTTGGGCTATGCGCGTTCCGTCGTGATTGTTCCCGGCTATGGCATGGCAGTGGCTCAAGCACAACACGCTGTCCGCGAATTGGCTGACGGCTTAGAAAAACTAGGCGTTGAAGTGAAATACGCCATTCACCCAGTTGCGGGACGGATGCCAGGACACATGAACGTATTGCTAGCGGAAGCGAATGTGCCTTATCCGCAGCTATACGATATGGATGATATCAATCCGCAGTTAGAGCAGACGGATGTGGCGCTGGTGATTGGGGCGAATGATGTTGTGAATCCAGCGGCTCGTCACGATTCTGCTAGCCCGATTTACGGGATGCCGATTCTGGAAGTAGATAAGGCAAAACACACGATTGTAATTAAACGCGGGATGAGTGCGGGTTTTGCCGGTGTGGATAACGAGCTTTTCTACAAAGACAAAACGATGATGCTATTTGGCAGTGCGCGGGATGTCGTGGCGAAGCTGGTTGCTGAAGTGAAGCAGCTATAAACAAATTTTGAGTTTTATATCATCACTCAAAATTGCGATCGCGATATGATACCAGTCTGCTTCAGGAGTTTAATACTCCTGAAGCTATCTTTTCTTTGGAATAAAAGATAGGTTAGGCTGGGCTTACCAGAGGCATCTGCTACATTCAGAAACCACGGCTATGTGATTTTGCATGAAAGCAGCATGAGACAATTCATCGCGGGTTTTACCGCCGCTTTAGTAGGTTTGGCGATCGCTTCGGTTGGTTCCGCGATGGCTCGTGAACCTGGTATCTATTTTAGGAATTCCCGTGCGTTGTCAGACAAGGCAGATGGGAATGGGACTCCAAAGCCGATTTTAACCAGCCAAACCGCGTCCACCACTCCAAAACAACCAACAGAGGAACTTTCCGCACTTTTAGATACGGTGGTGGAGGGCAACAGCTCGTTTGCCCTCGATCTCTATAACCGTCTGCGGAAACAAGAAGGAAACCTATTCTTCTCCCCTTACAGCATTTCAACGGCACTCGCCATGACCTACGCTGGAGCTGGCGGACAAACGGCGACCGAGATGGCGAAAGTTCTCCACTTCACCTTAGAGCAAGAACGCCTACATCCGACTTTTGCCGCGCTCATGGCTGAGCTAAACGCCAGCGAACAGCAGGGATATCAAATTGCAGTTGCGAATCGGCTTTGGGGTCAAAAGGGCTATGGCTTTAGCGATCGCTTTTTGAAAACTACCCAAAACGACTACGGCGGGGGACTCCAAGAGGTGGACTTTGCCGGTGCGACTGAACAGACTCGCCGCACGATCAACAACTGGGTCGCAAAAAAAACTGAAGACAAAATTCAAGATCTGATTGCGCCAGGGACGATCTCTTCTAAGACCAAGCTGGTGCTGACAAATGCCATTTACTTTAAAGGTGCCTGGTTCAGCCCGTTCGATCGGCAAAAAACCAAAGATGAGCCGTTTTATGTCACTCCAACGCAGCAGGTTAGCGTGCCGATGATGTGCAAGACAGAGCAATACGGCTGGGCAGATATTGGCAGCTTGAAAGTGCTAGAGCTGCCCTACGGTCAAGGCGAGGAGATATCCAAGGAATTATCGATGGTCATTCTCTTACCCAAGCAAGTGGATGGGTTGGCGAAGATGGAGCAGCAGCTGACGCCAAAAAACTTGGAACGGTGGCTATCGTCCCTCAAATACGAGCAGATGGTTGAAGTTTGGGTGCCTAAGTTCAACCTCACTTCAGAGTTTGACCTAAGCAAGGTACTGGCAAATATGGGGATGCCCGAAGCTTTCAGCGTTCAAGCTGACTTCTCGGCGATGACCGGCAAGAAAGGGTTGTTCATCTCCAAGGTGATTCACAAAGCCTTCGTGGAGGTAAATGAGGAGGGCACTGAGGCAGCTGCGTCTACAGGGGTTGGGATGACTAGGGGGGCAAACAAAGAGTTTCGAGCCGATCGCCCATTTGTGTTCCTGATTCGGGACAAGCAGTCGGGTAGCATTTTGTTCCTGGGTCGTGTGTTGAATCCGCTACAGTCAACAGCGGCTGTTGGGAAGTAAAGTTGATGCCGATCGCTTGGGAAATCGAGAAAATAGAAGATAGAGGGTTCCCAGCATTGATGCCTTTATCCTGAATTAGGAGTCTGCCAGCCGTGGTTGTACAAATATCTGATAGCACCTACGAAGTCAAGACCCAAGAAATTGCCAAACAACTGTTGGCAGCAACGAGAGAAAATCGCTCCTTTTTTGCCCAAATGCGCGACCAAATGCGCTGGGATGATAAATTACTTGCTTGGGCAATGGCTAACCCTGGTTTGCGAGTGCAGCTATTTCGCTTCATTGACTGTCTGCCTGCGCTGCACAGTAAACCGGAAGTTGCTCGCCACTTGCAAGAATACTTGGCGGATGAGTCGGTTGAACTACCGACGAGCCTGAAAGGGATGCTCAACTTTGCTTCTCCAGACTCAATGCCCGGTCAGGTAGCAGCGACAACGGTGAATACAGCAGTTGAAACCTTAGCGCATAAATATATCGCTGGGGAAAGTATTAAACAGGTTATTAAGACGGTTGAGCGATTGCGTAAGGAGAAAATGGCTTTCACCATCGACCTGTTGGGGGAAGCGGTGATTACGGAAACTGAGGCGCAGTCGTATTTAGATAGATATTTGGAATTGATGCAGCAGCTGACGGAGGCGGCGAAGACGTGGACGCGGGTTCCGGCAATTGACCAAGCAGATGGAGAAGAAATCCCCCAAATTCAAGTATCTGTCAAGCTGACAGCGTTTTATTCGCAGTTCGATCCGTTGGATGCAAAGGGAAGCAAGGAGCGAGTGAGCGATCGCATCCGGCTTCTATTACGTCGCGCCCAAGCGTTGGGGGCTGCCGTTCACTTTGACATGGAACAGTATGCCTACAAAGATTTGACGCTCTCCATCCTCAAACAGTTGTTGATGGAAGAGGAGTTTCGGAGTCGCACGGATCTCGGGATAACGCTGCAAGCTTATCTGCGCGACAGCGAACAAGATTTGCGCGGCTTGATTGACTGGGCGAAACAGCGTGGCTATCCCCTGACAGTGCGCTTGGTAAAAGGGGCGTACTGGGATCAAGAAACCATCAAGGCGATGCAGAAAGATTGGCCGGTGCCAGTTTACAGCGATAAAACTGCAACCGATGCCAATTTTGAGAAGATGACCCAGCTGTTGCTGGAAAATCACGAGTATTTGTACGCGGCAATTGGCAGTCATAACGTGCGATCGCAAGCACGGGCGATGGCGATCGCGGAAAGTTTGAAAATTCCCCGCCGTCGCTTTGAGATGCAAGTTTTGTACGGCATGGGAGATAAGCTGGCAAAAGCTCTCGTCGATAAAGGTTATCGAGTGCGGGTGTATTGTCCTTATGGGGATTTGCTACCGGGAATGGCTTATTTGATTCGCCGGTTGCTGGAAAATACTGCCAATAGTTCATTCTTGAGGCAAAATCTGGAAGAGCGCCCGATTGAGGAATTGTTAGCGCCCCCCGTTGTAGAAAGTTCGGATTCATTCAAAACTCAAAACTCAAAACTCCCAACTCTAAACTTGCCTTTTCACAATGCGGCGGATACGGATTATGCAGAAGCTGAGGAAAGGAAGCGATCGCAACAAGCTTTGCAAACGATGCGCGAACAGTTGGGTAAAACCTATTTACCTCTGATTAACGGTGAATATGTAAATACATCGGATCTCGTCGATTCAGTGAACCCTTCCAACCCCAGTGAGGTGGTTGGCAAAATCGGGCTGATTAGCGTAGAACAGGCAGAACAGGCGATCCAAGCCGCAAAAGCAGCATTTGCCAATTGGCGGAGGACTCCGGTGCCAGAAAGGGCTGGCGTGTTGCGGAAAGCCGCAGATTTGATGGAAAAACGCCGCGCTGAATTATCCGCGTGCATGGTATTAGAAGTTGGGAAGCCAGTGCGGGAATGCGATGGTGAAGTTTCCGAAGCGATAGACTTCTGCCGTTACTATGCCGACGAAATGGAACGGTTGGATGCTGGGCACCATTATGACATCGCCGGGGAAACCAACCGCTATAACTACCAACCAAGAGGAATTTCTCTGATTATTTCCCCTTGGAATTTCCCCTTGGCGATTCCCACCGGAATGACAGTGGCGTCACTGGTGGCTGGAAATTGTACGCTTCTCAAACCCGCTGAAGTTTCATCGGTGATTACTGCGAAACTCAGTGAAATTTTGGTAGAAGCAGGCATTCCTCGGGGGGTGTTTCAATACGTACCCGGAAAAGGTTCAACGGTGGGTGCTTATATGGTGAAGCATCCCGATGTCCACATGATTACTTTCACAGGTTCTCAGGAAGTCGGCTGTCGAATTTACGCCGATGCGGCGATTTTACAACCAGGACAAAAACACCTGAAGCGGGTGATTGCCGAAATGGGTGGCAAGAATGCGATTATCGTCGATGAAAGTGCCGATCTCGACCAAGCAGTGCAAGGTGTGGTGCAGTCCGCCTTTGGTTACAGCGGACAGAAGTGTTCGGCGTGTTCTCGGGTAATTGTTCTAGAACCCATCTATGATGCCTTTGTAGAGCGTTTGGTGGAAGCAACGCGATCGCTCAATGTTGGCCCTGCGGAGGCACCCAGCACCCAAGTTGGCCCCGTGATTGATGCAAACGCACGCGCTCGCATTTTGGAATATATCGAGAAAGGGCGTCAGGAAGCCAAAGTGGCGCTGGAAATGCCCGCACCCAACAATGGCTATTTTATCGGGCCGACGATTTTCTCAGAAGTCCCGCCAGAGGCGACGATTGTCCAAGAAGAAATTTTTGGTCCGGTTCTAGCCGTCATGCGGGTGAAGAATTTTGAGGAAGCGATCGCAGTTGGTAATAATACCAACTTCGCCCTTACTGGCGGTCTATATTCCCGTACACCTTCCCACATTCAACAAGCTGAAACCGAATTTGAAGTCGGCAACCTCTACATCAATCGCGGCATCACTGGCGCAATTGTAGCAAGACAGCCCTTCGGCGGTTTCAAACTTTCTGGCGTCGGTTCTAAAGCAGGTGGCCCAGATTACTTGCTACAATTCCTCGAACCCCGCGTAGTGACAGAAAATATCCAACGCCAAGGATTTGCTCCGATTGAAGGAGTAGATTAGAAAGGCAAAAGTAAGAAGGCAAAAGTAAACAGAAAGAATTGTTTCTTTTACTTTTGTCTTTTTATTGGGGTAAGGTAATTGGGAGAAAATAATAGAGCGGTTCTCAATTTGATGCAATACAAAATGAGAAAGAAGTTAAAAGAACCTATCTGGATTCTGTGACCGATAAAGATAAAAGCACTAAGTTTAAAAATAGAAGTCTGCTAATTCTAGGAATCATTTGGCTGGTGGGGGCAGTTAGCGATCGCATTTGGTTTGCGCTTGATCACTCAGTGCCAGCTTGGGATCAGGCAGATTACTTGACGGGATCGTTGAACTACTGGAGGGCTTTGCAACAACCCCAGTGGTTTTCAGGGGAGTGGTGGACGAGTTTTTGGCTGTTGACCTCCAAAGTGCCGCCTTTTACCTACATTGCGACTGCTATCGTCCAGCATCTCTTTGGGACGGGGGCGGATCAAGCCACGCTGGTTCTGTTGCTATTCAGTGCGATGCTTTTGGGTTCGGTTTATGGTTTGGGTGTCCAGCTATTTAGCATTGAAGTCGGTTTATGGGCGGCTGGGCTGTGCCAATTGTTACCGGGGATTTATCAATATCGCCTGGATTTTCTGCTGGATTATCCGCTGACAGCGGTTGTGACGTTGAGTTTCTTTTGCTTGACGGTTTGGCGAAATTGTCGAACCGCAGAGGAACAGAGGACGCAAAGAACAAGAGAATGGGTTTGGGCGGCGGCGTTTGGGCTTTCTTTGGGGCTGGCGCTGATGGTAAAGCAGACAGCGCTGTTCTTTCTGTTGACGCCGATTTTGTGGGTGGGGTTTGGGACGATTCTTCGGCACCGGGCATGGGGACGCCTCGCGCAACTGGTTTCTGGGTTGCTGCTTTCGGTTTTGGTCTTTGGTCCTTGGTATCGCACCAATTGGCTGCTGATGCTGACAGCGGGAAAACGGGCAACCGTGGATTCAGCGATCGCAGAGGGAGATCCCGCCCTCAATACTCTAGACGCTTGGACTTACTACTGGAAAATTCTTCCTTACCATCTGTCTTGGCCTTTGTTACTCATTCCAATTGTAGGATTGCTGATTTATTCAATTAAAAAAATAAAAACTCAACAAGAGAATTCTTCAACTTTTAATCTTTCATTTTTACATTTTGATTCAATTGCTTGGCTTGCAGTATTTTGGCTGGGAGCTTATTTACTGGGTTCGCTGAATATCAATAAGGATTCTCGCTATGTCTTGCCTTACTTGCCAGTAGTGGCGCTGTTTTTGGCTTATGGTTTGACGCGCCAGACAGGACGCTGGAAACATTACATCCGTTGGGGAACGGTTGGTTTGGCGGTGCTGCTAATGTTTCTGAACCTGTTCCCCGTGGGAGGGATGTTTGCCAATTTCACGCAAGTCCTCAGTCCCTACGCCCAGCATCCCGTTTATCTGGGAGAAAAATGGCCTCACCAACAAGCGATCGCCCAAATTATTCAAACCGAACCTTATCTGCGTTCCACACTAGGAGTATTACCCTCAACCGCAAAAATTAACCAGCACAATTTCAATTATTACGGTGCGTTAGAAAATTTTCAGGTGTATGGGCGTCAGGTAGGAACCCGAAAGAAGTTTGTCCCTCAAGATGCGCGATCGCTTTCCTGGTTCCTCACGAAAAGTGGTAAGCAAGGATCGATTCCAGACGCGCAAGCAATCATCGTCCAAACTGTAGAACAAGGTTCGGATTTCCAATTGCAAAAGAGTTGGGATTTACCCGATGACAGTGTTCTGAAACTCTATCATCGCAAAACGCCACCCATTCAAGTACAACCCCTCACAGAACCCCGTACCCAAGTCAGCCTAGAACGGGTGAGTGTACCGAACCAAGCCCCACCAGGGATTCCCGTACCGATTACCTACGAGTGGTCTGGTTCTTGGGAACAGTTGCAATCTGGGTTAGTGCTGCTGACTTGGCGAATAAGCGATCGCATTGTTGAAAATTCCAAAGTTGAGAATCCCAAAGTTGAAAATCCCAAATCTGAATGGCTGCACGATCACGGGATTGGCATGGGAGAATTGTATCCAAAAGTTCTTCTCCCTGCGCGTTCTGCGAAAGGTTTTCGAGTCACCGAACAGATGGCGATGCTGCCGCCAGCAAATATATCGGCTGGAATTTACCGCCTAGAAGCGACTTACCTGAACCGGCAAACGGGTGAAACTTACCCGATACAGGTGCCCCCCGTGACACTGAAGATTGAACCCCTTGCCGCCGCCACACCCGCACCTGAGCTGGATTTGCTGACTCAGTTGCGGACTCTAGCCGCTACCTTACCCCAAGGGACAGAAGCTCTAGAGTCGATATTTGAAGAAACTGGGCGCATCAACCAGTACGACCCGATTCAAGACTATCTGAATCAAACCTTAACGGCATTGGAATACCGACTGCAACAGGAACCGCAAAACCGGGATTGGGCATACACGCTGGCTTTGTCAAAGGCACTAAAGCGACAAGTCAAAGGTGCGATCGCTGCCTTAGAACGAGTCGTTGAGATCGACTCCCAAAATCCCTACGCTTATGCCTATCTCGCCTTTGTCCATCTGTACGATTGGCATCCCGCCGCCGCCCAGAAAGCTTTGAAACCAGCTCTTGCCATCAACCCGAACTTATCCGAACTTCAAGCCCTGAATGGCGTAGCAACGCTTCTGCAAGGCAATCTCGTCAAAGCTTGGCAAATTCTGAAAGAATTAAAAATTCCGAATTAGAAACAAAATTCTTTCTTTTGCCTTTTACTTTTTGCCTTCTTCAGAGATGTTTCATCAAAATTAACTCCAACTGAGGAATGCCTATCGGCTTGCTGAGATAATCATTAGCACCAGCCTCTAGAAAACGGTCTCGATCTTCTGCCATTGTATTTACCGTCACCATTACCACTGGCAGTCTTTCCAGTTCCGGCTGCTGTTTTAAGTCTTTTAGTAAATCTAACCCGCTGTATCCACCGGGTAAATTTACATCCAACAAAATCAGATCGGGCTGGAAGTTTCGCACTCGCTGGAGGAAATCCGTCCCATCAAGCAAATGTTCAACGGTATGACCTACGACTTGGAGATAGTCTTGCAACAGCAACCCACTATTTTCATCGTCTTCCACAATTAGAATTCGTCCTTTGCCAGGGATAGAAAAAGGGTTGGCGGCGGCTTTTAACTCGCCTTTTAACTCGCCATTGTTAAGTCCAGAAGACAATGAAGAAGAATCGCCCCCCTCGCTTGGAAACTGATAGATGGAGACTGATTCATTGCTCATATCGGGCAGATATAGAGTAAACTCACTGCCTTTTCCTAGGGTTGAGGAAACCGTCACATCTCCACCATGAAGTCGGGCTAAACTGCGAGTCAGTGACAACCCCAAACCAGTGCCAGCAAACTGCCGGTTCAGTCCGCTGTCCAATTGGCGAAATGGCTCAAATAACAATGACAGCTTCTCAGGGGCAATACCAATGCCCGTATCCGCTACGGTAAACGCAATGCATCCAGCCTGCTTTTGCACAATTAGGGAAACTTGACCCGATGGTGTGAACTTAATTGCATTCGATAGCAGATTCAATAACATCTGCTTTAGACGTCGTTCATCGGCGACACAAACATCAATTTCTGGGTCAATTTGACTGGTGAGTTGTAGCCCTCCTTCGTAGGCTTGTTCCCGCATAATCGTAACGACGTATTCGCACAAATTCGGCACGATAATTGGCATCGGGCAGAGTTTCTCTTTGCCTGCTTCGACTTTAGAAAGGTCAAGAATATCGTTAATCAGCGATAGGAGATGTTCGCCACTGTTATTAATGCAGGTGACATACTCTTTCTGTTTCTCATTGATTGTGCCAAAAATTTCTTGCCGCAGGATGTGAGAGAGTCCTAAGATGGCGTTAAGGGGCGTTCGGAGTTCGTGGCTCATGGTGGCAAGGAATTCACTTTTTGCTCGACTTCCCGCTTCTGCCGCTTCCTTTGCTTCCCGCAGTTCGATTTCTTTGTTCATGCGATCGCTAATGTCATACACGACCGCTTGTAGCACTTTTCGGTTGTCCAGCTCGATTGCCGTTAGCGTCACCTCTGCCGGAAAATCTTTACCATCCGACTTCCGATAAATCCAATCAAAGCGACAGTTGCCTTCTGTTAGGGCAGTGGTAATGCGATCGCAAGCTAGAGTCAGGGAACTTTGACCATCGGGCTGAGTTGGTGGTGAGAATGTGCTGGGATGTTTGCCGCAAAACTCCTCCAAGCCATTACAGCCAAATAGGTGTAGGGTTGCACTGTTGCAATTGAAAATTTCTTGTTCATCCAACAGCATCACCGCCGCGCTGGTCGATTCATAGAGCGTTCGGAATTTGGTTTCCGATTCTTGCAGTGCCTTTTCTGCTTGTTTGCGCTCGGTAATGTCTCGCGTCGTATTGACCGCCAGCAGGACTTTCCCCCTGTCATCGCGGATTGCCGCCCCATTGATACTCACCCACTTGCGCTCTCCATTGAGACCGTGTACCACCAGCTCCTGATCGGTAAAAACTTCCCCTTGAAGTGCCCTTGTTAGAGGTAACTCCGACCGACGAGGGCGGGAACCATCTGGGTTCCGGACTTTTAATTTAGTTAAAAAATTCTTGACGTGAGGCATAGAGCCTGGAGCGGAGGTAGGTGTAACGCCATTCCCGACCAAACCATATATCTGCAATGCCGCCCGATTTAACAGCACGATTTGACCATCGGGTTGAGTAACAGTAATTCCCTCTTGAATAGAATCAAGAATGGCTTCCAGCAGTGTTTTTTCTTGAGCGAGTTGCTGAGTGCGCTCCTGAACCAGGCTTTCTAGCTGTTCAAGCTCGTGGGCATTGTAGAGTGCGATCGCTGTCTGTCCAGCTAACTGTTGCAGCAGTTGGATTTCCCATTCTAAGAACGGCGGACGCGGCTTGATCGAGCCGACAACTAGATAGCCGTAGAATTGCTCTCTTACGAAGATAGGAGCCAAGAGCATCGTACTTGGTCTCGTTTCCGCGCAAAGCGCTTGATAGGCTGGGGTCAACCAAAAGTCAGTAGTGTTTGCGATCGCTACCGGACGGTTTTGAAGTAACTCACTTCGCACCATTTCCCAGCCTTCTACGGACAGGGTTGTCCCTTGTAGGGGCGATTGAGAAATCGGCTTTACAGCATCTGATAAATGGGGCCAATACTCCGCTTCAATGTAAACTCGGTTTGATTCCGACAAGTCTCGGACTACCATGCAGAAATCGCAGCTCATCGGGACTGCCGTCTGTCGGACAATTTCATCAACGACTGATTTTGGATCGAGATTAGAATTTAAGGCAGTCGTGATGCGGTTTACTAAGGCTTCTCGCTCCAGTTGTTGCTGCAAGGCTCGCTGGGTTTGTTGGAGTCGTATCTGCATCCGCTGACGCTCAATGGCATATCGCACGGTGCGGAGCAGCAGATGGCTGTCGGCATGACCTTTGACGAGATAGTCTTGCGCTCCTTCTTGTACAGCAGAAAGTGCGATCGCTTCATCGGCTAGCCCCGACATCACCACAATCGGCACTTCTGGTACAGCATTGCAGACTCGTCTGACGGTTTCTAAACCCTGAGCATCTGGCAGCGATAAATCTAACAAAATCACCCCGATCGATAGTGGGAGGCGATCGCCTTTCAGCTCAAAAGGTTGCTGGTTCGCTGGTTGGTTAAACCTTTCAATCTTCAACTTCTGAACGTTCAACCCTTCTGAACTGACGAGGCAATCCAGGGCTTCTGTGAGCGTTTGAACGTGGATCAGCGTTATCTGGGGAGCATTGACTTCCCGCAGCAGTTCCCGCACGAGACGGGCATCGCCAGGGTTATCCTCCACAAGCAATACGGCGATCGGTTCAGTCTGCATGGGTTGCACTCCAATTCTTTTACTGGAGGGTCTTCTTCCAGCATTTCCCCTCTCTTTCGGCAGCGTTACCATCTTTATGAGCTAAAACTTCCAGGGTTACTTTGAAAATTCTTAGGAACCAATCCACCTCTACTGGCTTGGTAATGTAATTGAGATGCTATGTATTGTAAATATTTTAATCTTTCATCAATGTTATCGGGATTACTTGCGGAGTCCCTCCAGTGTGCTGGTTTGGCTTGTTTTTTGCCCACACTCGATCAATATTTTTTTAGAATTCGTATCTACAAGCATGATGTCTGACCCTACCTACAGGGTGAATTTACTATACTTCGCCCCCTGAAATGCCACGTCTGAGAAGTTGGTTATGGCATCATCCCTCTGTACAGGCTTTCCGATTCGGGCGGCAATTTCTTAGGATTGGCAACAGTAGCTTCTTGACCGAATAAATAACTCCTCGTAGTTGCCGATATGACTTTTAAAAAATTTCTAGATTCTTAAAGCTTGTAAAGCTAATAGTTGGTTATTTTTTTGCTTGAATGATTGCTGAAATTTAATTTTTTTAAGACTTTCTAAATAAAAATAAATTTTGTATGTCTAATTTTTTTACTGGATGTTAAATTAGTGGTATAGTAGCAATCTGATTTGAGCTGTAAGATGCCAGCAGTTCAGATAGCTGACTTCTTAGAGAAGTCGGGTATCTCGCCTTTAGAAACCATTTAGGCTGGCTATATATATTATTAAATTAAAAGAATTTTAGTTGACAAATGCACCTAAGCTAGGTTTATTGTTTAGCTAAAAAAACAGTAATTTGTCCTATATCTGAAGACTGATTTCTGATGAGGGATGTAATCAGAACTGGGATAGATGTGTAATAGAAAATATAAAACATCCTTAGAAGGCAAACAATAATTATGACTTGGTTAGAAAGGCAATTTGGACAACAGAAGACCAGCACAGAAGGAGACAGCAAACATGACGCTCAGGCTGTCGAAGAACAAATGAGTCCAGGACTTACGGGTGAGTATGATTGGGAGTTGCGTGAGAAGGCTGGGATGCATAAACCTCCAACATTGCCAGAATACATGGGCTTTGAGGGGGAATACGATGCTAACGGATTAGCTAAGCGCGTTGCTGCTGCATTTGATCAAGAGCCGAACCTCAAAAATATTGACACTCTTGAAATCGCTCAAGACGGTGGCACGATTATCCTCACGGGTTCTGTACCCGATCAATCAATTTTGAGCCATGTCGAAGCGGTTGCTGCCAAAGTAGATGGCACCAAAGCAGTAGACCTTCACCAAGTGGAAATTAAAACCCACGAAGGTTCCGTCCGATAAAATTAGAAAGGTCTGCTGTTAGTGGGAGATAAAGATTGGCTCAGCTGCAACGATTAGCGATCGCTCCCTCTCAATTTCAAAACCAGCAAATTATCCTGACTGCCGAACAACAGCATTATCTCAGTCGGGTGTTGCGGTTGCGGGAGGGCGATCGCTTTATCGCAATGGATGGACAGGGGCACTGGTGGCTGGCGAAGCTGGAGGCGAATCAGGGGCAGCTTCTAGAGCCGATTTCCGTCCAAACCGAGTTGCCCTGCTCAATAACCCTAATGGTTGCGTTGCCAAAAAACGGCTTTGATGAAGTGGTGCGCTACAGTACCGAACTAGGGGTGGTAGCGATCGCGCCCGTCGTGAGCGATCGCACCCTGCTCAATCCCAGCCCCCAAAAACTCGAACGTTGGCGGCGAATTGCCCAAGAAGCCGCTGAACAGTCAGAACGTCAAATCGTTCCCACAATTTTAGAACCCGTTTCCTTTTCGGCTGCTTTGTCTTCACTCAAGATTAATTCTTCTTCGACAAGGGACAAGAATTATATCTGCGTTGCTCGTGGAGATTCTCCTCATTTACTCGATTGCTTGATTCATCTCTTGCCGCAAGAGACTTCTCCCCCAGCCCCTCTCCTACAAGGGAAGGGCGCTGGGGAGTTAAGTTTTTCAGGTACAGCAGATGAACTGAAGAATCCAGGGCAAGGAACGATTGTCATCGCCATCGGGCCAGAGGGAGGCTGGACACCAGCAGAAGTCGAACAAGCGATCGCTTCTGACTTCCAACCCGTTTCTCTAGGGCGTCGTATCCTGCGATCTATTACCGCCCCAATGGTCGCCTTATCTCTGGTAGCTGCGGCATGGGAATCCGAAATTAGAGAGATTTAAGGGACTGCTCAATGCACAATTAGAAATGAAGGATGCTTCAACTTTTAATTTTTAATTGTTAATTTTTTAATTACTGTAATGCTTCAACAACTTGCGGAAGCTTTCGAGCGCAAAGACTATAAAACCGTTGCCTGGTTACTCAACCATCTGGTAAAACAGATGCCGCAAAATCCCTTAGTACAGTTCTATGTGGGACGGCTGTACGAAGAAACGGGCAAGTTGGAGGCGGCAGAAAATGCCTATCGGCAGCTGTTACGGGAAACCACCAATCCCAAGATTATGACTCAAGCTCGTCAAGGATTGGGACGTATAGAAGCGATCGCCCAACAAAAAAGACGAGACGCGATCGCTCAAGCCACCGCCACCCCAGAAGACACAGAAGCAGGCGTCTTAGTTCTAGAAGCCGTTAGCGCTGAAAAGAAACAGGTCGCCGCCCAACAGTTAGCTCGAATCGTGCAGATAGACCCTTACACCGCACGGCTACAACTTCCCAGTCGCGGCTGGCGGTTGTACCGAACTGGTCCGGTAGGAGAACTGCGATTCTACAGTCAACAGATGCAGCAAGCTGAAATTCCCAACTTCTGGGCAAACCTTGCGGATGTTCGGAAACTTAACGTTTTTCGCGTCAGCCATTTCCTTTCGGCTTCCCCACCTAGCGTCGTTTGCGAGAACGAACACGGTCAGACAGGTTCCCTGACCTTCAACTGGTCAGAAGTCAGACAACAAGTGCAAGGACTCTTACCAATCTTTGGCGAAGTCATCGACCAAGATGCTCGTCGCCAACTGCAATGGAAAACTCAAACCCAAGACTATGCCCAATTGATCGACTTGCATCTTCCTTCCAGACACAGTATTCTTCGCCTTTGCGATAGCAACTACCAGTTTGGGCAGGGGATTTCCTTCAATCCACAGCCGACTCAACCCAATCAAGCGACTAACCGCAGTCATTGGAACAATTTACTTCATTTTCTAGAAGGACATTTGCCCCAGACGCCGATTTGGGCAGATTTTACAGATTTTGCTCAAACTGCCCTAGATCGCACAGAAATTCTAAAAAGTCTCAAATCTCATATCGACTTATTTCGGCGCGAAGAAACCCTCTGGGACCCAGCTTTCCAACTGTACAGTGGGCTGGTTTTCCTCAGAGGGTCAAAGAATTAAAAAGACAAAATTAAAAACTAGACAACAAGCCTGCTAATTTTTAATTTTTAATTATTTTTTCACCTGACGCGCCATGTCCATGAAGTTGCTCATGCTGGGACCGGGACGCCGACGAGTATTAGAGCTAGAAATTGGATTCAAGTATTTCGGAGCAAACGTGGTATCGGATTGGCTTTGACCCTTGCCGTTAATCGGTGCTGCTGGTTTCTCAGCAACTACTGCCTCAACACCTTCAGCCGTCTGAATTAGCTCTACTGGGGGTCTTTGAGCAATTTCTTTCGGTTCTGAGACTTCTTTAGAGTTTGATGAATTCTTGGATGCAGCCCCTACAAGTTCTGGGGTTGCTTGAGGCTTCGATGAATCTTTTTGTCCATTAGACGCAGATTTAGAAGCGGATGCAGATGCCTTCGCGGGTTCCGGCTTCTTCGATTCTGATGTTCGGGCTTTGACTGGTTCTGGCTTCTTCTGGCTCTCTTGTGCCGCTGGTTTTGCGTCTTTGGACTCTTCTAGCTCCATGTAGTATCCACCAGACTTCTTACGAGGAAGAGCAGCAGCCTCGTTTCCTTCAGATTTCTTAGAGCCAAAAATTCCACCAATGAAAGCGGTAATGCCGCCCAACAATTTTTTGATAAAACCAAACATTTAGTATTACTCCTGAGATTTAAATGACGATGTTGACTGATTCCCGAAACATTGGAGCAAGCTATTCTATTTTTGATGCAAGACTGGTATCGCCAAGGATAAGCTCAACTGCTCAGCTCAGAAAGCAGCCGCTTTACAATATGGACAAAGCGTTTCTATCGTTGCAATTTGCGATCCAGATCGGATTATGAAGTTTTACGGCGGACAAACGCAAGATTCCCAGATAGTTCTTTACAAAAATTTACAAATTTTGTTTTAGTAAGTACAGTTACCCAGCCAGTTAGCTCTGGAAAACGCTCTTTTGTTGCAAGAATTTACATTAATCTCAGATTTTAAGCCACAGCCACTCGACAGGCTGTCCTAAACCAACCCCAGCCGCGATCGCTCGTGTCTAAGCTGGGATTATATGAGATTAATTCCTGGCAAAATGAACAGTGCCCCTAAGCGCAATCCTGTATTGCTAATTCACGGCATCAACGATACGGCTGCTGTATTCCATAAAATGGCTCCTTACCTGGCACAGCAAGGCTGGTCTGTATACGATCTCAGCCTCACCCCCAATAATGGTGCGATGGGTCTGGACTCTCTAGCACAGCAGGTTGCTGATTACGTTGCCAAGACCTTTTCACCCGACCAACCATTTGATTTGGTCGGCTTCAGTATGGGAGGCATCGTTAGCCGCTACTACGTGCAGCGACTAGGGGGCATTAACCGGGTGCAGCGTTTTATTACCATATCAGCACCCAACCACGGAACGTGGGCGGGCTACTTTCACAATGGGATTGGCTGCGTTCAGATGCGCCCTGATAGCGCTTTTCTACAAGATTTGAATCGGGATGTGGCGATGCTGGAACAGGTGAATTTCACCTCGATCTGGACGCCTTTTGATTTAATCATTCTGCCACCGAATAGTTCGGAAATGCCCGTCGGTCAAAATCTACAGGTGCCAGTATTGCTGCACCCGTGGATGATTACAGATGCTAAGGGGGTTAAGGCTGTGGAGAAGGCACTTTTAGAACCACTGAAGCGCGATCGCGTAGCGTCTCCTAATGGGAATCGCCAATCTCGGCATACTCCCGAACCCCGAAAATTGCCTCGGCATGAGAGTAATATTTGAACTCCATCAAGTTATAAAACGGATCTTCGAGAAAGAAGGTACGATGTTCGGTGAGTTGACCGGGAAAGCGATGTTTCGGCTGCTGATAAAAGTGCAACTGTTGCTGTTGTGCCCGTTCTAGCAAGCTTTCCCAATCAGCCATTGATGTAAAAATCAGCCCAAAGTGCCGGGGATAGATTCCTCGTTGCGGGGTAATCGGTTCTTTGCTAACGTGACCTACCAGCTGATGACCGTAGAGATTCAGAATTAAGGCATCGCGGGTTTCACGTCCTACTTGGCAGCAGAGTCCATCGGCGTAGTACGCTTTGGCTTGGGCAACATCGGAGATGGGAAAAGCAAGATGAAATATGGTTGGATTCATCGGTAATATCTGAGTGCTGTGCTTTATTTGCGGCGCTTTCCTGGTGGCGCAAGCGCCGATTAAAGGTGATATTCGCTGTGATAGATACATCCTTCACCTGCGGTTCCTTTTTGCGCCTCTCTCACGAGCAAGAGTATTGTGAAAGAGTGTTATGAATTCAAGATTTTTACAGATGCTCTCTACAATTAATTCTGTCAATCCCTGGTTAGTTGCAGTGGGATTGAATACAGTTTTGTTAGCGATCGCCTATTTCGCCCCTAAAAAGTTACTGACCCCCGCCGGATTCCTCCACGCTTGGGCGCTGGGCGTCATTATCTGGGGTACCCTCGGCTGGCAGGGATATGTAGTCGTCATGTTTTATTTTCTGGTAGGCTCTGCCGTCACGCGCATCGGCATGGCTCAAAAAGAAGCCGAGGGAATTGCCGAGAAACGCTCTGGGGCGCGAGGACCGGAGAATGTCTGGGGTTCCGCGCTTACGGGCACTCTATGCGCCTTAGGAACGCTACTGGTGACTTATTTAGGGCAACCCCAATGGGTGCCTTTCTTACTGCTGGGCTACGTAGCCAGTTTTAGTACAAAACTTTCGGATACCACCGCCAGCGAAGTCGGGAAAGCTTATGGTAAACGGACGTTTTTGATTACTACCTTACAACCTGTAGCCAGGGGAACAGAAGGGGCGGTTTCTTTAGAGGGGACAATCGCTGGAGTGGTGGCATCGGTTGCGATCGCTTGTGTTGGCTGGGGCGTTGGTGCGATCGATCTCATCGGGGTGGTTTGGTGCATAGTAGCAGCGTTTATTGCGACCAATTTGGAAAGTGTCATTGGTGCTACGCTGCAATCTCGCTACGATTGGCTTACCAACGAAGTAGTAAATTTTCTCAATACCTTAATCGGCGCGATCGCGGCAATTTTGTTTGCCTTAGCATGGTATTCGTTTAGTCTGACTACTGCGGGGATTGCTTGAAACTGGATGATTTTAAGCAGTCTTTAACTGGATGGCTGCTGACGTTGATAAAGCGACCAATACAGCCCTTTTTTTTGCATCAATTCTAGATGAGTCCCTTGTTCCATTAGTACTCCTTCCTCCAATACCAAAATCAAATCTGCCCGTTTGAGCGGCTCAAATCTGTGGGCAATCATAAAAACGGTACGGTTTTGGGAAATTGCTTGTAAATTTTGTAAAACTTGCTGCTCTGTTTCGCTATCTAAGGCGCTAGTCGCTTCGTCGAGAATTAAAATAGGAGCTTGAGATAAGAATAAACGAGCTAAGGCAATTCGCTGACGCTGACCGCCAGATAAAGCGGTGCCTCGTTCTCCGACAGGATTCTCGTAACCGTGGGTTAATTCGCTAATAAAGTCATCGGCGACAGCTAATCTTGCCGCTGCTACAACTTGTTCGGTGGTAATATCGGAATTGCCTAAAGTAATATTTTCCAAGATTGAACCGTTAAAGAGAAAATCTTCTTGGAGAACTACACTGATTTGTTGGCGCAGAGACGCTAAATCAGCACTTTTAATATCAAATTCATCAATGAAAATGCGACCTGATTCAACTGGGTAAAGTCGTTGCAAAAGCTTAGAAAGAGTGCTTTTCCCAGAGCCGCTTCGCCCGACAATGCCGACAAACATTCCCGGTTGAACGGTGAAGGTAATTCCTCGCAGGATTGCTTCTTGATTGGATTGATAGCGGAAGAAAACCCGATCGAAGGTAACTTTACCTTTCAGCGGGGGCAGAACTAGACCCGATCCGGGTTCCGCTTCCGGGGCGACGTTGAGAATATCTCCAATGCGGTCTACAGACAGTAAAACTTGTTGAAGATTTTGCCACAATTGCACTAAGCGTAAAAGTGGCCCGGTCATTCTTCCCGCCAGCATTTGAAAAGCGACTAGCTGACCAATTGTGAGCTGATGGTCGATGACTAGCGCGGCTCCAAACCAGAGAATGAGTAAGTTGGAAAAATCAGTCAGAAAGTCACCGATATTGTTACTAATATTGGAGGTGGTAGAAGCTTTAAAGCCGGTGCGGATGAAACGGGCAAATAAACCTTCCCAGCGATCGCGTGCGGTTCCTTCGGCTGCATGAGCCTTCACTGCATGGATTCCCGTCACCGTCTCTACCAGAAACGATTGACTATCCGCGCTGCGGTTAAAGGTTTCATTCAGCCAATTCCGGAGAATCGGTGTCGCCACCAATGTCAACATTGCAAATAGCGGAATCACTGCCAAGGCAACGAAGGTAAGCTTGACATTGTAGTAAAACATCAGCACCAGGTAGACAACGGCAAAGACGCTATCTAAGATGACAGTTAACGCCGTTCCGGTGAGAAATTGACGGATATTTTCCAGTTCTTGTACTCGCGCTACCGTATCTCCAACGCGGCGAGATTCAAAATAAGCTAGCGGTAGCCGCATCAAGTGGCGAAACAATTGAGCAGATAAACTAAGGTCTAAGCGTCGTGCAGTGTGGGTAAAGATGAATAGCCGCAAGATGCCTAGAATCGCCTCAAAGATAGCAACGCTCAAAAGCGCGATCGCCATCACATCCAAAGTCGGTAGACTTTCCTGCACCATCACCTTGTCAATAATCACCTGAGTGATGATTGGCGTCGCTAAACCCAACAGCTGCAACGTGAAAGACGCAACCAGGACTTCCCCCAGTAAACCCCGGTAACGCCAAACTGCCGGTAAAAACCAAGTAAGGTTAAATTTGTCTTGTCGCTGAATCAGTTCAACTTGCCACAGTTGCCCATCCCAAGCAGCTTCAAGTGAGGACAAAGGAATACTTTCGCAAGTTTGACTAGGGTTGAGGGGGTTAGCGATGATGACGCGATCGCCTTTTACCTCGTATACCACCACCCAATGTTCCTGATTCCAATGCAACAAAGCGGGAAAAGATAGCTGCTGCAATTCGCGCCCAGATACTACCAAGCGTCGCAGCTGTAGCCCTATTTTCTCACTGGCTTCTACAAGCTGTTTCGGGCGTTGTCCCCGCAACTGACGTTGTATCCACTCTAAAGAAGCTGGATTTTGTAAATATTGCGCCACCATTGTTAAGCAAGCAGCCGCTGAGTTAAGGCTAGAAACAAAGGGATAATTACTTACAGGTATCCTCGTTTCGGTTTCTATCGTTGCCTCTTCGCCGCTAGATTTCACACCGCTAGATTGCTGCCAAAAGCTATCAAGTTCTGGAGATGAAGCTTCGTTCCATAACGCCGTATCCCAACGCACTACCACAACTTCTTTGCTAGAGGCGATCGCTTTGAATCCCAGGAATTGCTGCAAGTCACCGAACCAATCTCCCTCGGCTAAAGTGGTTAGCGGTTTCGCCCCTCCTTCTTCCCGCAAACGCACCTTTCCAGACACAATAAAAAATTGGTCGCCTAGACGATCTCTAGACCAAATTTTTTCCCCCAAGCTGTAGTAGCGGATTTCGGCTTGCGTTTGGAATTTCGCTTGCTGTTCGGATGTCAGAAAGCTCAGAGGTGGAACATTCCCAGGCAAAATTTTAGCGAGTTCAACACTACTCAACTGATTTGCAGTTTCACCGTTAAGTTTTGAATTTTCTGTGCTAGCCATTGCTCAAAAAGTTCATTCTGTAGTGCTTCCTTTAGCTGACTATCTTCTAACGAAGCTGGCAGGAATTTCTCAACTCGAAACAAAGCCCAACGTTCTTCGAGTTTTAATGGCTCTAATAACCGCCCTGGACTCGCGGTATCAATCGCGGCTCGGATTTGGTCTGGAAGCGTTCCTCGGCTGACTGGCCCCATCATTCCATTTACAATTCGATCGTCTGTGAGAGAATACTCTTGCGCTAATTGTTCAAAGCTGGCTCCCTCTTCAATTTGGCTATATAATTCTTCAGCTAATTCTTGTTGGGCTACCACAAGACGAGAGAGTACAACTCGATCTAGAAATAGCTTGCGTTCAATGAAATATTCTTGCAGTTTCGGCTCTGCAATCTGAGCTTTGAGCTTGGTTAGCTGAAAACCAGATTTTACCTGATTGTGGAAGGTTTCGTAGTCGATTCTGTTACGAACTAGCCATTCTTGAAAACTCTTGGGATCTGCTAGATTTCGTTGTAAGCGAAAATCAATCGCTGCTTGCTCAATAGCCGCCAAGCTAATCTCTAGATTAAGTGCTTGTAGTTGTTGTTCTATAACATACTGTCGGAGAATCTCTCCGACAAAAGAAGTAAGTTTACCAGACAATTGCAGATATTTTAGAGCTTGTTCAAGGGAAATTGATTGGTCATTTACAAGCAGAAAATGTACAGATTCCATAAAATCAAGAATTGAGGGAATGTTTATCTTTTCTAAAATTATGAGTAATTATATACAGGAGAGATGTCCGCTCCACAAAAAGCTTTATCATAGACGCAATCTGCCGATTTTCTGTCTATGAGCTATTGCCTGAATTCAGGTTGCAACAAGCCTCAAAACCCTGCTGGCACAAACTTTTGTACAAGTTGCGGAACGAAGTTACTGCTCAAGGATCGCTACCGTGCGATCGCGCCCATTGGCGAGGGTGGATTTGGTAGAACTTTCTTGGCTGAAGACGCAGACAGGCTAAAAGCTCCTTGTGTAATTAAGCAATTTTTGCCAGCGCCAGAGATTCAAGGCAATTCAGCGGCAATGCAGAAGGCAACCCAGCTATTTGAGCAAGAAGCGAGACAGTTACTGCAACTGGGAGAACAACATCCACAAATTCCCAGTTTATTTGCCTATTTCGAGCAAGATAAACGCCTGTATCTGGTACAGCAATATATCGAAGGGCAGGAATTAGGTCAAGGCTTGGAACGGCAGGAAGCATTTACAGAAGAACAAATTCGAGACTTATTAAATGATTTGTTGCCCGTCCTGCAATTTGTCCACGAACATCAGGTTATTCACCGAGATATCAAGCCGACGAATATTATTAAACGTAAAAGAGATGGCAAATTCGTATTAATTGATTTCGGCATTTCCAAACAATTGACAGTCGGCACTGGTTTAACTAAAACAGGCACGAAAGCTGGCACAGAAGGCTACGCACCCATCGAGCAATTTCGCAGCGGTAAAGCTTATCCAGCCAGCGACTTATACAGTTTAGGCGTTACCTGCATTCATCTGCTGACAGCAACCAAACTTGATGAACTTTACGATCCATTAGAGGGCTGCTGGCTATGGAAAGAACATCTGAGGGAAAAGGGGAAAAATGTCAGCAGCCAACTGAGTCAAGTTTTGGATAAGTTACTGAAAGATTATGTGAAAGAACGCTATCAATCAGCAGATGAAGTGTTGAAAGACTTGAATGCTGTACCTACCCCACCACCGCCAAAACCACAAGCAACGACACCTGCACCACCACCGCTCAAGCCCCAGAATTGGAGATGTATCCGCACTTTCATAGGGCATTCAAGCTGGGTTCGTTCTATCGCTATCAGTCCGAATGGGCAGACTCTTGCCAGTGGCAGCAATGACAAAACCATTAAACTGTGGCAGGTGGACAGTGGCAAGCTGATTCACACCCTCACCGGGCATTCAAGCTGGGTTCGTTCTATAGCTATAGCTATCAGTCCAGATGGGCAGACTCTTGCCAGTAGCAGTCAGGACTACAGCATCAAGCTGTGGCAGGTGGACAGTGGCAAGCTGATTCGCACTTTCACGGGGCACTTAGATTTTGTTTTTTGCGTTGCCTTTAGCCCACATGGACAAACTCTAGCTAGTGGCAGTCAGGACTACAGTATCAAGCTGTGGCAGGTGGACAGTGGCAAGCTGATTCGCACTTTCACGGGGCATTCAAGCCGGATTTATTCGGTTGCTTTTAGTCCAGATGGGCAGACTTTAGCCACTGGTAGTAAAGACTACAGCATCAAGCTGTGGCAGGTGGACAGTGGCAAGCTGATTCGCACTCTCACGGGGCATTTAAGCCGGGTTTATTCGGTTGCTTTTAGTCCAGATGGGCAGACTTTAGCCACTGGTAGTGAAGGCCACACCATCAAACTTTGGTCGATGGACAGTGGTAAGCTGATTCACACTCTCACTGAGCATTCAAATTCGGTTTATTCGGTTGCTTTTAGTCCGGATGGGCAGACTCTTGTCAGTGGCAGCGACGACAAGACTATCAAGATTTGGCGGCGCGATTAACTGGACGAGAACTGTTGCAAAGCGCGATTAGCTGGGTAAGAACTGATGTAAAGCGTGATTAGCCGGGTGAGAACTGATCCAAAGCGCGATCGCTTCTAGTAAATTCTTTGGGCATTAGATAAAATTGAGCTGCAACGTGAAAGCGAGATACCCGACTTTTTTAAAAAGTCGGGTATCTGAAACATTGGCAATCATAGAAAAACAAAACCTTCTAATTTTTACCAAGAACCACCTGTATATTTTTCAACAATTCCTCTGAGGTGTAGGGCTTTGGTAAAAATGTTTTGACGTTATTTCCAGCGATTTCAGTTATCTGGTAATTAGATGTAAGTCCGCTAACTGCAATAATCTTGACCTGTGGATTGATTTTTTGCAAAGCCCGGATAGTCGTTATACCATCCATAGCTGGCATCATCATATCGACTAATACAGCGTTAATATCTTGCTTGTGTTCTGCATATAGTACCAATGCCTCCACTCCATCATTAGCGGTTAAAACCTTGTAATTATAGGTTTCTAGAGAAATTTTCGTAAGCTCTCGAATTGAATATTCATCATCAACAACGAGAATTAATTCTCCTTGTCCTCTAGGCAATTCATGAGGCAAGCTTTTCGTCTCATCTGGTATCGTTGCCTGCGTTACGGGTAAGTAAATATAAAACTGCGTTCCTTGCCCCACTTCGCTAAGTACCTGCACAAATCCACCGTGACTTTTAACGATACCCATCACCGTTGAAAGACCTAAGCCAGTACCTTGTCCTATCTCTTTTGTGGTGAAAAATGGCTCAAAGATTCTATCTATTATTTCCCTTGAGATTCCCATCCCTGTATCGGATACAGTAATGACAACGTAAGGGCCAACCTTAGCATCAAGATTCATCCGGGCATAGTGTTCATCAACCCACAGATTCCTGGCACAAAGCTCTAAAGTTCCCCCGTTTGGCATCGCATCCCTAGCATTTACACAGAGATTCATCAATACTTGGTGCAGCTGAGTTGCATCCCCAGAAATAGTCCAAAGATCGAGCATCGGGATATCGGTGCGGATTTCAATCGCTCTAGAAAACGTCTGTTTAACAATCTGCTCAATTTCTTTAATAATGTGCCTTACTTGCAGAGTGGTTCGCTTCCCTTCGACTCCTCGCACAAATGACAGCACTTGTTTAACGAGATCGGCACTTCGTTGAGTATTGGTTTCTAGTGTTTTTAGTATTCGCCGGCTCTGCTCATCCTGAAGTTTGTGTTCCAAGATTTGAACAGACATTAATACAGGTGCTAGGGCATTGTTGAGATCGTGGGCAATCCCGCTTGCCAGAGTGCCGATACTCTCCATGCGCTGTGCCCGAAGAAACTGGGCTTCGAGTTGTTTCCTCTCTGTAATATCGGTATTAACAGTTAAGATAAATTTGGGTTGTTCTTCTTCATCCCGAACGAGAGTCCAGCGACTTGCAACGATAATATTTTTCCCGTCTTTTGTGACTTGATGCAATTCACCCTGCCACTCGTTTTCTTGGGCAAGAATATTCTGATTTTTTTGGAGTTGTGGTGAAATTTCCTTGTATAAAAGTTGATTAGCATTCTTACCAAAAACTTCTTCTGTCTTCCATCCGTACAAACGTTCAGCCCCTTTGTTCCAAAATAGGATTTGGTTGTTCAGGTCTCGGACGAGAATTGCATCGGTTGTAATATCAAGCAAAGCCGCTTGTTCTTGGATTTTCCGATCTGCCTGTTTGCGCTCGGTGATGTCAAGGACAAAACCGACAACGTTTGGTTGAGATGGTTCCATCAGCGCTGCACCAATCATCACTGGAACGCGACGACCATCTTTGGAAATAAATTCTTTCTCGTAGGGAGTACAATTGCCAGAACTGAGGAATTGTGCGATCGCGTCTTCGTCTAAATGGCGATATTCGGGCGGAGTAATTTCATCCCAACGCAAACCTCCCGTTGGCAGTTCCTCCCGCTCATATCCCACCATCTGTAGAAAGGCATCATTCGCTTCGGTAATATTGCCCCGAAAATCTGCGAAAATAATCCCAATGATATTCGATTCAACCAAGCATCTAAATCGAGCTTCGCTTTCCTGGAGCGCTATAAATGCTTGCTCTCGTTCTGCTTCTGCTTGTTTGCGTTCGCATATCTCCTGTTCTAAACGTATATTTTGGTCTATCAGTTTTTTGGTCAAGCAACGCAGGCGTAGGTGGATGCTGACACGGGCTAAAACTTCTTCATGCTGGAGCGGTTTAGTAATGTAATCTACCGCCCCAAGATTCAACCCTTTGACCTTATCCACTGTCTCACTCAGCGCGGTCATAAAAATTACGGGAATATCTTGAGTTACTTGATTCGCTTTTAGGCGGCGGCAAGTTTCAAACCCATCTATTCCGGGCATGAGTACATCTAATAAAATTAGGTCGGGTGAAGCATATTCAGCGCTTTCAATTGCACTTTCGCCATCTTCTGCCACTAAAACTTGGAAGCCGGAATGAGCCAGGAAATCGAACAGCATTCCCAAATTGGTAGGAGTGTCATCAACGATTAAGATAACTCCTTTTTCAACCGTATCAACACTCATTCATACCTCTTAAATTCTTGAATAAACTATAAGACTTGTTTCTTTTTAAGACTTTAGCGAATTGACAAAATGGGTAGTATACGGCATCAACTGCCGATCCAAGGCCTCAAGGTAAGCGATCGCTCTACGACGCCTCTAAAATCGTCTTTCCTTGCCTAGATCGAGCAAGTCTGCGATTTCCTTGGCAGGCGGAGGGTACTCTTGACTTTGAATGCGCCACTCATCAGTTGAACTAATTGACAGCGAATTGCCAATTTTAATCCCGTTCCTTTTGCATCCGGTGCAATACCAATTCCTGTATCTTCCACCTGAAACTGGGTTCTCTCCGCCTGGTAGCCTACTTTGAAAGTTATAACGCCGATTTCTGTAAACTTGACTGCATTGCGAAGTAAGTTAATTAAAACTTGCCGCAACTAGATCGCCTCGCGTCTGAGGATGGGTTTATAAACTTCCTTTAATCAAGAGGATTTACCAATTCCTAACCGCATTTTTAAAGGGTTCCTTTTTTTCCCTTCATCTGGACTGCAAGCAATCCACTTTTGTATAGATTTTAAGATATTTTTCCTTATTTAAAATTACACCAAATCGTCAAGAAGCGTAACGAATTTATAAATCTTTTAGCTTTTGATAACCGAAACTTTTGTTTGTATTCTTAGTATTAAAAATTTATTAAATTTTCAATGTTTATTGCAAACGTCATATAAGAAACAGTTTTAAATGATTCAACCAACCCAATTGGATAGACAAATGTGGCGGTTTTCTTTACTCCTCAGAGATAACGCCTCGCTGGATAATAAGCTTAGGAGGCGAAAAACGTCATGAAACTCACAATACTGGTTGCCGCCGCTTTATCGGTGCCGCTATCGCTGGCGACGCCCGTACAAGCGGCAAATATGGGGCACGTCAAACGATTGCTGGAAACGAAAGAATGCGTAGGGTGCGACCTTTCCGGTGCTGATTTAAGCGGTGCCGACTTGAGAGAGGCGAACCTGCAACGGGCTAACTTAAGGAAAGCCAACCTAACCGGAGCCAATCTGGCTGGTGCTAACTTATACGTAGCGGACTTAGATCGCGCCCAGCTCAGAAACGCTAACTTACAAAATGCCATCCTAAGATTTACGCGCTTAACGGATGCCAACTTAGAAGGTGCCGACCTGCAAAAAGCGACTTTGAGATTTGCAAACTTGACAGGTGCCAAGCTGAAAAATGCAAACTTGCTTGGGGCTGACTTAAACAGTGCTACTTTATACCAGACAGATATCCGATGAAGGATTCTGCCTAGTGTCGTTATCCTCGATCATCCAGGTGCATTTGGAATTAAACGCGATCGCCTCTTTTAACTGCCGCACATCACCTGGCGCATAGTTCGCATATTCACAGGCAATTCTAGTTGCATTGCCTGTTCGATGAAAATTGACGGCACTGGGATATTGGGCGTTGCTTTTACTGTATAGGTGAGCAAAGTGCCATTCTCGTAATCTTGCAAACTTAAGTCAGCACAGAAATCGGTAAAAGTACCTTTTTCCAAGCGAAAATGAATTTCCTGCTGCACGATCTCAGACACACTCAGATAAGCCTCAACCTGAAGACTGAGAAACAGGAAAGTTTTCGTGGCAACTTGGTAAACACTCTTGGAACTCGTCCCTTCCGGTAAGCCAACAGGCGAGGAGACGTTGGAGTGCAGTACCTCAGAGTGAGTAACATCTGGGAAATATTGCACCCAACGGGGATAGTCTGTCACTTGCTGCCAAACGCGCGATCGCTCGATTGGCAAATACATTTGGGCAGTAACAGCACCCCCCCAAGTAGAACGCAATTGCGTTTCTATCAAAATCTCACCTTGCAAAAGCGCCGTTGAGTATCTCTTGCTCAGCGACAAGTCTGAGGCGGCATCCATCGAGTCCGACGGAAAAAGTATACTCATACTGACTCAGCTACTCCTCAATCAATAGTAATTCGATGTCAAGCTAACACAGGTTGTCTCAGACGTGGAAGGCAAGGTATGTTGGCTAATCTCCTAATTTGATCCTACATCGCTGTTTCAGCAACTCAGTATGTAACAATGATGACCATAATTCCTCAAGCATGTCAGGAGCCAAGGAACGTGAGTTGCTCTCCCAACCCAGGCACCGCAATTTTGTTGTATCGCTGGCATTGCTTTAGTGATTACAGCGATTATCGTGGTGCTGAAAGGATCGGGCGTTCTGAAGCAGCTTCCTGACTACGTCATCTGGGCGTTAGTTCTCTTTACCTTGGTTGCTGGTATCCTCGGCGGCATTTGCAGCTTGGGCGGACGTAGCCGATGGCAATATTCTGTTTTAACCATTTATTTGGTCGAGTCTGTGAGCCAAACTCCTAACCCTGAAACTCTGATTTCTTCCATTTTTGCCAGTGTTGTAGGGCTGACAATTGCGGTGTATCTGTTGCGAGGATTTGGAATTCTCACGTTCATCCCTGGCGGCGTTATCTGGATATTAATTTTGCTTTCAATTGCGAGTGGGATTACTTACGGCGTTCAGCGCACTCGCCGATAATTGCTTTCTTTTTCAAAGTTTGTTAAGTCATTTAGTATCTTTAAATACATTTAATATCAACCTTCGGGGCGATTCGCTGGAATTGTCATGTTCGCTATTCTCCAAGAGAAATTAACAAAAATTAAAAAACAAATTTCAGGAGAAGTGAATGACCGCGACAAACCCAACTACACAGCCAAGTGTTTCCACAGTAGAACGCAGTATCTCAGCCGTTTTCAAAGAGCGCGAACAAATTGAGAAAGTGATTCACCGCTTGCTCGATCGGGGGATTTCCCGCGACGATATTTCAGTAATCGGCAAAAACTTTCATTCCGAAACTCGCATTGCTGGATTCATCACCAAAAAAGATGTGATTTTAGGCGGGCTGAGAAGCGGCGGCATCTTTGGTTCCTTGTTTGGTTCAGCCCTTGGCTTGCTGACTGGTGTGGGAGTGCTGTTCATTCCTTTTGTAGGTTCAGTCGTCGCGGCAGGACCCATTGGTGCGGCGTTGCTGGGTGCAGCGAGTGGTGCTTTAGCGGGTGCAGCGGGCGCTGGTTTAGTTTCTGCTTTGGTCGCCTTGGGAATGCCAGAAGACAAAGCTGCCATTTATCAAACTCGCGTCGAAGCTGGAGATTTTCTGGTAGTTGTGGAAGTCCCAGCGAATCAATCCGGTGAAATTCAGCTGCTGCTAGAAAGTGCTGGTGGCGAAGAAGTGCATACCAACGAAACCACATTACCCCGCAAACGCGCTGGGAAACTGGAAAGTCCTAGCGATTTATCCCCGGAAGTTCGTTCTCACCTCTCAGAGGATGCTCAAAGGACATTTATTGCCAATTACAACAAAGCGCTAGAAGACTCTGGCGATGAATCCAAAGCGGAACATCATGCCTGGGATGTTGTTTCTGAGCAATTTGAACAAGATGAACACGGCTTTTGGTCGAAGGCTAAAGCAAAGCTGTAGCAACTGGGCGGTTGAAACCGCGTCTACACGAGAATTACCCTGCTGGCGTGGGTTTCAAAACTTTTGATTCGGCTTAAGGCAAGTGCGATTCAGCGATAGTCCTTGGCTCAAAACTTAAGTTTCTCGAAGATGAACAATGGGTTCTGCAAAAGCCGATGTAATTTCGATTACGTCGGCTTTTAGTATTATGTAGAGGCAAATGTTAAGGAGCGATAATGAAGAAGTATATATGTACAGTTTGCAACTACATCTACGACCCACAACAAGGCGACCCAGATAGCGGTATCCAACCGGGTACGGCATTTGAAGATATCCCGGAAGACTGGGTATGTCCTACGTGTGGAGCCACAAAAGGGGATTTTGAACCATACGACGGGTAGAGAGATGATATCGCATCTGTACGGAAAATATTCCGTGAAATCGGCAATAGCTTGATTGTGCAACCTTTAAAAGTAGTAGTGATTGGCGGTGGGGCAGCGGGGTTTTTTGGTGCAATTACCTGTGCCGAAACTTATCCCCAGGCGCAAGTAATTTTGTTAGAAGCAGGACGACAACCCTTATCTAAAGTTCGGATTTCTGGCGGCGGGCGATGCAATGTTACTCATGCTTGCTTTGACCCGGCTGGTTTAGTGCAATATTACCCCAGAGGCGGGAAAGCACTTCGGGGGGCTTTTAGTCGTTTCCAAGCTAAAGATACAGTCGTTTGGTTTAGCGATCGCGGCGTCCAATTGAAAACTGAACCGGATGGACGGATGTTTCCAATTACAGATAGTTCCGAAACTATTGTGGATTGTCTGTTTGAGGCAGCCAGGGCATCTGGAGTGCAGATTCGCAGGGGAACACCTGTTGATAAGATTTTCCGGCAAGTGACTTCATTGAATCAACCACTCGACACCGGCTTTGAGATCCAGTTGAAGTCAGGAGAGATCCTCAAGTGCGATCGCATTCTCCTCGCTACCGGCAGCAATCCCCAAGGCTACCGCTGGGCAAAAACTTTAGGACACACGATTGAACCACCCGTTCCCTCTCTATTCACCTTTACGATTTCCGACCCCCGGTTGCAAGATTTAGCCGGAGTCAGCGTGGAAAGTGCGCGGCTGCGTTTAGGTGTCGGTAAAACTCAGTTAGAACAAATCGGGCCATTACTGATTACCCACTGGGGTTTGAGTGGCCCTGCTGCCTTGAAACTGTCTGCTTGGGCGGCTAGAATGCTGCACGATTGCAATTATCGAACAACGTTGCAAATTAATTGGCTACCCCAGTACAACCCGGAAAAGCTGCGGGAAATGCTTTTGGCGGTTAAGTCCCAATTGCCCCAACGCGCCATTTCTACCAGTTGTCCGCTGCCCTTACCTCGACGCCTCTGGCAGAGTTTAATTGCTGCTGTGGGGATTAGTGGGGAACAGCGTTGGGCGGAATTATCTAATAAAGTTCTCAATCAGCTAATTCAAGAACTTTCCGAGGGTAAGTACCAAATTCAGGGGAAGGGTGTCTTTAAGGAAGAATTCGTTACCTGTGGCGGCGTCAACTTAAAGGAAGTGAACTTTAAGACAATGGAAAGCCGCATCTGTCCGGGACTTTACTTTGCCGGAGAAATCCTCGATATTGACGGCGTCACGGGTGGCTTTAACTTTCAGAGTGCCTGGACGACTGCTTACTTAGCGGGTCAGGCAATGGGCAACGAAGAAATTAAAAATTAAAAATTAAAAATTAAAAACCCAAAAATTTAATTTTTAATTGTGTCTTGGCGGTGCGAATACTTGATGAATCTCTTGTATAGCTGCCAATTCATTTACAGTTGTCCATGAATATGCCGATGAAATTTCACGAAATTGTCGAAAAACTGGGTACTACTGCCGCCTGCAATAGTTTGACCTCAAATACAGATTGCAACCCGGAAATTACGGGAGTAGCACCCGTCGATGAGGCTGCCATTGGCACACTCAGCTACATAGAGGGCGCGAAATTTGCGGCTTTTGTGGGAAAAACCTTTGCCAGTGCCTTAATTTTACCGCCGGATGAAAAGCTACAAGCACAAGCATCTGAGCGGGGAATTGCCTGGATTGCGGTATCCGATCCGCGATTAATGTTTGCCGCAGCGATCGCTCTTTTCTATAAACCCTTCCACCCAGCGCCAGCAATCCATCCCACAGCAGTCATTCATCCCGACGCCAAAATTGGTCAAGATGTTTACATCGGCGCTCATGCAGTCATTGAGGCGGGTACAGAGATTGGAAATGCTGTCATCATTCACCCGAATGTAGTCATCTATCCAAACGTGCAGATAGGCGATCGCACGGTATTACACGCTAATTGTTCCATCCACGAACGCACCCGGATCGGCGCAGATTGCGTCATTCATAGCGGTGCCGTCCTCGGTGCGGAAGGCTTTGGGTTTGTCCCCACCCCGACTGGCTGGTTCAAAATGGAGCAGTCTGGCTACACTGTTCTGGAAGATGGCGTCGAAGTTGGCTGCAATAGCACCATTGACCGCCCCGCTGTGGGAGAAACCCGCGTTGCCCACAACACCAAAATTGATAACTTGGTGCATATCGGTCACGGCTGTAAGGTAGGCTCTAACTGCGCCTTAGCCGGACAGGTAGGGATGGCAGGCGGCGTTACTGTTGGCAATCGCGTGCTGTTAGCCGGACAAGTAGGGATTGCCAATCAAGCACATATTGGAGATGGCGCGATCGCGACCGCCAAAGCAGGCATCCACAATGATATTGAACCCGGTGCCATTGTTACTGGCGTCCCAGCGATTCCCCACAAAGTATTCCTAAAAGCAGCAGCCATCTACCATCGTCTCCCGGAGATGTATCAAACTCTCAGGCAGCTACAACGACACCTAGGAGACAAGAAATAAAATTTACAGAAATGTATATACGGCTAAAGCCGTATATATTCATCTCCTGTAAAAGGCTTTTTCTATCTCTTGAGTGATAACAAACACAAGCAGGAGTTTCCAGCTATAGAGGGATTTGGATTCTCTTGATACTCGTATAAATTAAGAGTAACAAAAGAGGAGATTCACCCATGAAAAATTCAAACTTGTCTAAACTAATGAGTGCTGGTGTTCTTGCAGCTAGCGTCGCTCTGGTTCCCATGACCCTACCTGCTTCTGCCCAGACTGATACGACTACATCTCCCGGTACCACCAATACAGCTCCTAGCCAAGGCGTAGACAATACAAATACAAATACTGAAGGCGATCGCGGTTTTGATTGGGGTTGGTTAGGATTGTTGGGCTTAGCTGGTTTGGCAGGTCTTGCAGGTCGTAAGAATCACGAAACGACCGCTTACCGCGATCCCAACGAAGTCGGTTCCTCTACTTATCGCCGCTAAAGCTGATTAACAGCTTGTTCATAGACATTTATTGTCTGTCCGTCACTTTTAAAACCAATTTGCTGGATGTCGTCCTGTTGGAAATCCATCGATTGGAAACATAAGAACAGGAGATTTAAACATGAAAAATTCAAACTTGTCCAAATTGGTGAGTGCTGGTGTTCTTGCAGCTAGCGTCGCTTTGGTTCCCATGACCCTACCTGCTTCCGCCCAGACCGATAGTTCAGCTCCCGGTACCACCAATACAGCTCCCGACACCACCACCACTGCTCCGAGTCAAGGCGTAAACAACGCCGATTATGAAGGCGATCGCGATTCTAATTGGGGTTGGTTAGGATTGCTGGGTTTAGCTGGTTTAGCTGGTTTAGCTGGTCGTAAACACGACGACCGTGTAGCTTACCGCGACCCAAATGAAGCCACTTCTTCTACTTATCGTCGGTAAAGTACAACAGAAGTTTCGCCGTAGTTACGTAACATTGACAACTACGTTTTAGAAACAACTTTAAGAATTCCTGGTGGAGACAAACATCCATCAGGAATTTTGTTATTTATATTTTTTGCTAATCTAGCAATCCTCTTGAATGTGCATGAGCCAATCGGGAATACTGACAAGAACTTATTGCCGATGCTCTATGACCAGCTTGCACAAATGATGTTGATTTTCACGGCTTTGCTGAGTTATTAGCCGCTTTAGGATGCTGCCTGCAATTCATTGAGACGTACCAAAACCTCGCTACTGTGAATTGCAGGATTGATCCCTGTAAATGTCTCGCGTAGCACTCCCTGTGGATCGACAATGAAGGTGTGGCGCATCGAGACAAATCCAATCCAAGAACCGTAAGCTTTGCTCACCTTGCCATCTGTATCCGCCAGCAGTGGAAACTTCAGCTTTTCTGAATCGCAGAACTTGGCATGAGAATCAACAGAATCAGCACTGACGCCAATAATTTGAGTATTTTTATCCAGGTATTTCGGCAAGTCTTGCTGAAATCTGCGGGCTTCTAGAGTGCAACCAGAGGTGAAGTCTTGGGGATAAAAGTAGAGAACCACCCATTGACCCCGGTAATCGGAGAGGGAGACTTCGCCATCGCCGGTATTTGTTGGCAGGGTAAACTCTGGAGCCGATTGATTTACTGCGGGCAGCTTGCCGCCGAGTGCAGCCGCTGATGGTGTAATGCTTAACCAGGTGATGAGGGCGAAAAAACTTGCGAATAGAGTATTGAGGAAGATGCGACGAGAATTCATGATGAAAAGCGAAAACTGAACTTAACATAAGTTTACAGTTTTAATTCGCTCTCCACTTTTATCTGAATATTCCTGGTTAATGGGGGTCGCAGTCTGTCAGGCTTGCCCGGAAGGGTTCATTGAACAGAGAGGCAAGGGTTGAGCGTGTTTGGAATCAAACCATCAAAATTTTAATCAAGTAGAGGCGCAAAACTTTGCGCCTCTACTTGAACTCAGGAAATGACTGTATTAGTCTTTTTGGAGTTCTTTTTTAGATTTGTAGTAAACCTTCGCCCCTGTATCCGTTACAAAATGACAGGAAGGGTTAGAGCGTAGGAAGGCTTGGAAAACTGACCGATTGGATTTTCGGTAGTAATTACCCAAAATGGGTTTAATCGCCTCAGTCGCTGTCTTCAGGTGGTAGTGAGGAATGCTAAGGAATATGTGATGAGCTACATGGGTGCCAATATTATGGTGAATATTATTGATAAACCCATAGTCGTGGTCAATCGTAGATAAGGCACCCTTGAGAAAATACCAGTCTTTCCCACGATACCAAGGAATATCCGGGTCGGTATGGTGCAGAAATGTTACCAATGCCAGCCAGACGACAAAAACCTCGTAGGGGCCTACATAATATTTGACTAGCCACATCCAGCCCCACTGATAAGTTAACCAGCCCAAGCAACCCAGCATCAGCGTCCAGAGGGTTGCGCTAGTGATGACATCCCATTTTTCTGAGGGTCGAAACACAGGGTTACTGGGGAGAAAATGAGAGCCAGGCTTTCCAGGAGTCCCTTTAAACAAGTACAACGGATAAGCCACCAGTAAGGCTAAGGCATTAAAGCGGACAAATTTTTCATACGCGGGCATCTCCCGATACTGGCTTTCTGTAACGGGATACCAGCTTTCATCCGTGTCAATGTTGCCGGTATTTTTGTGGTGAGTTCGGTGGCTGATACGCCACCCATGATACGGCACGAGGATGGGAATGTGTGCCAAATGCCCAATCAGGTTATTTACCCATTTTTTTCTGGAAAAAGAACCGTGACCGCAGTCGTGTCCGACGACAAACAACGCCCAGAACATCGTTCCCTGCGCCAACCAAAATACAGGCCAAAACCACCAGGAATCCAGGTAGCTAGCAATCGCGTAGAGGATGCCGATTATCCCTACATCCACTAGAAAATAGAACAGCGATCGCTTGGTTGAGGGCACAAAGCACTCTGGGGGAATGGCGGCTTTCAAGTCTTGAAGGGTAAAGGGGGGTTCTGAGTGACCCAAGTATAATTCTTCTTCGACAGGATTATTTAACTCTATGAGCTTAGATTGCACGAAGTTTCCAATTTTACGTAACTGTAGACCAAAAGGCATTATTCTACAGCCGCGCCATCAGTGCAATTAACGCTATAAAGACCGATTAGTCAAGAGTATGGCTGTTGTTTACTTACAAAATCTATTCTGTGGAAAATGCGGTTGCTCATGTAGCATTTAGTATGGTATAGAACAAATACACTTTGATGCAGCCCTTGATGGAGGGACTGGCTTGAACGGGTTCGCAACTACAGCAAGTCGGGGCAACCAATCGGCTCCCTCCGGCATGAAGAGTTTCCGGGAAGCGATCGCAATTGACAGGTTAAACAGTCATTCAACAAAAAGAAACTGGTTAAATCCGGAAAAATCTGCGGAAAAATCTTACCTTAGGGTGTAGTAAGACCCGTCTTGCCAGAAAAGCCGTGTCCTCTCCAAAATCAATTGCTTATAAGATCGGGCGATTAATCATGTGGAAACCCTCTCAAAGCCGTACCACCCTGATTGTTCTATCCAGCTCCCTGGCGTTTGGGATTCTTGGCTGTAATAACGATGCAGCAAGCCCTCCTAGCCCACCAGCCGCCTCAGCCCCAGCAAAGCCTGCTGCTAGCGCAAGTCCCGTAGCGGCTGTTGCCAGTTCTGCTGCGACTCAACCGGCTAAATCTGCCTCAACAGCTAAGCCAAAAGCATCAACGGCGACTAAAAAAACACCCGTTAACCAACCGATTAAGACTGGCCCTGACACTTATAACGAAGCGATTGATACTGCCCTTGGCGCGATCGCGATTAGTGAATCTGCCAAAAGCCGAGATGATTGGCAATTAGTTGCCAGCCGGTGGCAAGAGGCAATTGAATTAATGAAAGCTGTACCAACTTCTAGCCGCAACCATGCGATCGCTCAAAAGAAGCTGCCTCAATACCAGCGCTTTCTAGCCTCGGCTCAGAAACAAGCGGCTCCTCCGCCCAAGCCCAAACCCATTGGACCTGCAATCGTTAACAAACCCTTTTTCACGGTTCCCATCAAACGCCGACAAGGCGACACGATTCCTGTTGTTGACGTGACATTTGATGGCAAAAAGAAATATGAAATGTTTCTGGATACAGGGGCAAGTAAAACGTTGATCACCCGACAGATGGCTTATGACCTAAAGGTAAAACCTGTAGGAATGGCGAACGTAAAGACGGCGAATGGAGTGGCTGGGATATACTTTGGGTTTGTTAATTCGATTCAACTGGGTGGGAATCTCGTCAAAGATGTGCTGGTAGGAATCGGACAACCCGACTTGGACATTGGACTGCTAGGACATGACTTCTATGACGGCTATGACATCACCATTAAAAAAGATGTGGTGGAGTTTCGTCGCCAGCGCTAAAGAACGAGCGCGATTTTAATGGGGTACAGTGTATTTTGACTCCCTACTACCCTACAAAAGGCTACCGCGTACGCACAAGTCGGTGGTCTTCCTAAGCCCCGCTCCGTTTGCGAAGCATATGCCGTTAGGCTATAGCCCAGAGGGGCTTTGAATATGGCTTTCCTTCTCACCCCTTCGGAGTAAGCAAGCTACTTAGGAAAGGGGCGGGGACTTAGGTCTGAGAGGGCTTTGAGCAAAATTAGTCACTGTACTCGACAAGGGGAGGAAGCTGGATTTTCTGACTTCTGTTTCCGAAAAGCGGACGCTTGGGGCGTCAACGTGCCATTTAGATAGATAGCGATCGCACCGATTGATATTTATTCCAGGAATCACTCCAGAAAAGCTTCGGAACGGGTGCCAAAGTCATAGAGTGGTTAAGTGGGTTATCAAAACTGGCTATGCCAACACTGACACCAGACCAGCGCAATTACTACTACCTCTTAGAAGCGGAACGAACTGGCATTCACAAGCCGATTCTGGCAGCGCTTTATCAAGTGCTATCTTCACCGCAGTTTTCGGACGGAGAAAAGGGACTGGGCATCTCCCCAGCGAATCGCATTCCTCTACAGGAGGTGGATTCTTTTCCCAAACAAGTGCAATATGCTGCCAATACCATCCGCAGTTTAAGTAATAATCTGGTTGCTCAGGGGTGGAAAGGAGCGGATCTGTGGGACGCAGAAAAAGGGCGCTACAGCGATCGCTTTATTCAAGCTGTGGCTGATGGTTATGCACCGCCAGCAAGCGAACCGACAGCAGCGCGGTTGGAAGCCAGCGATGCCAAGGCGTTACTGCAAGCGTACCTAAAAGACATCGAAACCGATTTCAGTGCGGAAGGCTTGCCCCACAATCTTGCCTACCTGGATAAGGCGCTACTGACCCTAGTGGAGCGAGTTCCAGAATACTATACTGGCTTGCCTCATCAACGGGATGCTGCCCTGGAAGTGGTGCGGATGTGGCGTCAGATGGATACAGAAGAAGCCGCGATCGCGTCTTTGCTGTCTCCTGGCACTGTCATTGGCGATAACTTCGAGGAATCCCAGATGGATGTTCCTCTCAAGCAATTTATCCAGCGAATTTCTCCCAATTACTCCGGTTATCCCTATCAGCGAGAAGCCCTGCTGCGGCTAGCCCAGCTATGGCGTCAGCTAGAATCGCGGGAAGTTGCGATCACTTCTTTGAAAAACAACACCTCCGCCGATACAGGGATTAAAATTGTCGATCCGGCCCTGATTGCCTTTATCCAGCGCATCCCGCACTATTATCAAGCTTCAGGCAACCAACGCAACGCGCTAACTGAATTAGTTCGGATCTGGCGAAAGTTGGACTCTCGTGCTTCCGCGCTGGCATCATTGGGAATCGACCCTCTACTGCTGAGTGGCACGACAAGCGATCGCACCAGGTTATCGAGTCTTGCCGCCCAGCTAGATCGAGAATTGCTGAATTTTGTTCGGCGTCTGCCGATTGAATATAAAGAAATCGACCACCAACGAGAAGCTTTAATCCGCCTGGTTCAACTTTGGCGCGATTTGGCAACCAGAGATCAAGCCATTCGCTCCTTATTTGAGGATCTCAAACGCATGAATCAGGCACGGAAAGATTCTCCGGACGCCGCACCCAAGCCTGTCCCAATCGCTGTCGCCAAGCGTCCCGACAGGTGGACGCTAAGGAATATTCAGCTGTCTGCCCCCATCGTTCCGGATGGCAACTTTACCTGGGCAGAAGCTACCCACGGCGGCACCCGGATGCCTCCGAACCAGGCGACGCTGGATGCCATGATCCGGATTGCGAGACTCGCACAAAGGGCACGCGATCGCATTGGGCGACCCTTCATCATTACTAGCTGGTATCGACCTCCAGCGATCAATCGTGCAGTTGGTGGGGCAAGATACAGCCGTCATATTGTTGGAGATGCAATAGACTTTCTCTGCGAAGGTCTTTCTGGCGATCAACTTTACTGGTCTCTTGACCCTTGGTGGCCCGGTGGTTTGGGTCGTTACACCAGCTTCCCGAACCTGTGTCATCTTGATGCGCGAAGCTATCGGGCACGCTGGCGAAACTAAAGTGAGGCACAGACGTACACAAAAGCTCTTTTTTCCATCAATGGTGAGGGGTTAGGGTTAGCTGACAAATCTTTCCGTATAGGTTGGGTTTCACGCTGTTGAACCCAACCGCAGCCAGCGTTTCGTTGGCTCCGTGCGGGAACGAAACCCAACCTTATATTTGTACTTCCGCAAGGAAACTCCAAAACATTTGGCTTTTTCAAACCTGCCAATCTTTGCCGGTTTCCGGAGGAGAAAACAAAAATTTAATCTACGGTTTGCCTATCGGGATATGAAGGTATACAATAAAAACATTCTGCTAGAATCATGTCCATAGTAAAAACATTTCTATACCTATAGATAGATGAGCGATCGCATTGGACACTTAAAACACACCTGGGTACAATCTCATAATCCTTCACATCCAGCATTGAGATTGCAACAACAACAAACAGAGCCGATGTTCTACTATTTTGCTTACGGTTCTTGTATGTGCCCGGTCGATTTAAAGCGTACATTCGGCGAGAACACCCATAGTTACGTGATTGGTGCTGCCACACTGAAAGGATATCGGCTAGGATTTTATCGTCGCTCAGCGCTTCGCAATTGTGGTGTTTTAGATATGGTGAAAGATCCATCAGCCTCAGTCGAAGGAGTTCTGTATCGATTACCCTGGAGATTGAGCGATCGCTTGGATGAACGAGAAGAAGTTCCTCAAGGCGGTTATCGCCAGGAAATGGTCAACGTTTCCTGCCAAGATCGGACATATACCAACGTTCGTACCTACGTTGTCGTTAACAAATTAGCAGAAGAACTCGCCCCCAACGACTGGTACTTCAACGTTGTCCTGCGCGGTGCCTTAACCTGCGGGCTTCCAGAACAGTATTGCTGGCAACTGTTTAACCATATGCATCAGTTACAACAGCGCCACTGGGTCTCATCAGTCTCTACAGTTCGTTTAGTTAGCGGTAATTGATCGTTCGTCATTCGTCATTAATAATTCGTTTTTGGTCAGGAATTCTGAGCAAACACCCAAAAGCTCATGACAACTGACAATTCCCCCGTGTTTATTATTTATTAAAATACTTGTATGGTGGGTAATTTTCACCCTCATTCTAGGTATTGCTAGGCTTAAAATGTAAACATACATTTTTTGTAAATTCTTGGTGTATGTTTACAAAAGCAAAATTTCTAAGCATATTATTAGTAACATTCATTATTGTATCCGCTATTCATATTTATTCCAAAAATGGTTCAACAATTCCTCAAGTTCAAGTACAAAAAATAATAAACAGAGAAAATACAGCTAATAATTTATGCGATTGCCAAAGCCAAGAATGCCAATTCAGCATAGAATTTATCAGAACGGATCATCAAGGGAATACAAAGGCTAAAGGTGCAAATTATGTTCTTATTTTTGATCCAAAATCTCCTAAACTAGATTTTAAGGTCAGTCTTGCTTTAGCCCATGAAATTTATGCTAAAGATGCTAGAGGAAGATTCCGCAAAGAATATGTTCCAAAACAGTTTCATGAAATTATAGCCGATGATAATGCAAAACTAAATGGCAGGAAACCGATTGCAGCCATTAACGGGGATTATATAGATCCTGAGAATAAACCCCAAGGTTTGAACATTTCGAGGGGGGTAGAATATTCTGGTTTATTTAAAGATAAGCGGTCTTCTTTTGGCATTTCAGGAGGCACAGAAGAGCGAAAAGCGACAATTCAGATTGGGAAAAGAAACAAGCAAAATTTAAACTATAACTTAGTAGGAGGAAATGGAAGATTTTATAAAGATGGAATATTTAAAGATATTTGTAATGACTTGGGAGAATATGCCTGCCAACACGAAACCAGCCGCTCAATGGCAGCGATTACTTCCAAAGGCTATGTAATTTTATTGGTTAATAACGTCGAAACCGATGGGCCATTGTATCCAGATAAGTTTGATGATGTCCTGAAAGGAATTGCTAAAAACCACTGTTTAGGAAATATTCAGGAAGCGATGTTATTTGATGGTGGGTTTTCAACAGCTTTTTACTATAACGACAAAATCTATGTAGAAAACTCTAATCCAATTGGCTCAGTTTTCTTAATTTATAAAACCGAGTAAAACTTTATTAAGCTACTTTTATATTTATAAGTCTCAAGTTTCATCTGCATTTTCTATACAGTCTTCACAGTGATATTTTTTAGGTTACACTTTGCAAGCGGCGTTTAGGTTTATGCAACCGAGTTTACCTCTCATCGAGTATATTGCTATACTCTATTAATTTACTTAAGTTTACTTTTTATCTCAGACAGAGACTTTTCAGTTTCTTTGATTTTTGCTTCTTTTTTTAATTTTTCTAATTTCTCATCCAAAATAATTTCTATCCCTTTTTTTAGACTACTAAAATGATTCAAGCAATCTTCTTCACTTAACTCATGAATTCCTTTACTTAGAATTGAATAAATAATTGTATTTTTAACTAATGATTCAGGCAAAATATCTTTCAATAAACCGATTTTTTCATTAACTCGACTACTGTTGTAAAATTCTTCGTCCCATGCATCTGTTTTTTTAGCTTCTTGATGAGCTTCTTCGACTAAATTTTCAAATATTCTTCTTAAATAAACAAAAGAGCCAATACCGATTTTATGACTGACAAGCCCAATAGCCCTACTGAATTCCTTATATTTTGTTTCACCTAATACTTTTCTATACTTTCCTATCTCGGTCATATTCAAATCAGCAATTGAAGGATATTGACCAATTTTTTGAATTGTACCTTCGCATACTTTAAAACAAAAATGCATCCTATGACTGTTATCCCTGGCGCAGGAAAAATTGACATTAAATATTCTATTATTTAGATTAGATTCTTGCCAACGAATTAGTAAAGGATTTTGATTTTTAGCATTAGCAAGTATTTTCTTGTCTTTAATCGATTTTGACAAATGTCCTAATATAGGTTCGTTAATACCAACCATTTTCTTGAAGGTACTTGGCTTTTTACAATTCAGGCAGAAAGCATCAATCGAACCTTTGAAATTTTCAATTTCCTTAATTAGTTCGGAATTAGGCTCTACTTCAAAAGAACCATAAAGAGGAATTTCCAGAAAAAACTCTATAGGAGAAGGAAATTCATTGTTTAAATTTGCCACCTTTGATACTCCTTGGTAATAAAACTTAAAGCTAAACCTATACCCTAGAACCATAAGCTAGTAGGGTTAGGTGAAAGCTTATGAGTTACATAATAACTACCATATCATCCGATTAGCTTATGCTTACACCTTCAATTTCTGCCTCCGATAATTCATACAATTCGCGTAACTTCTGTAATTTCTCCTCAGAAGGTTGCCAGAAACCTCGCCCATTTGCTTCTATCATTCTCGCAACAATATTGCGGAAAGCTTCGGGATTCGCCTCACGCAATTTATTTGCCATTTCTGCATCTAAAGCATAGGTATCTGCTGCTTGGTCGTATACCCAATCATCGGTAAAATCAACAGTCCCTCCCCAACCAATTAGTGCTGTCATGCGTTGGGAGATTTCGTAAGCACCACCGGAACCTTGATTCGCCATTGCTTCTGCCCATTTGGGGTTTAGCAATTTGGTACGGTACTCCATACGAAGTAAATCGTCTAAATTGCGAGGCGTGGTGTCTTTAGAGAAGCTTTCGACGAAGCTGGCGCTAACTTTTTTACCGCGTTGTTTTTCTGCGGCTTTTTTCAAGCCGCCAGTGTTGGCGTAATATTCTTGAATATCGGTAAGACCATATTCAACCGAGTCGATTTCTTGGACAATGCGATCGCTTGTTTGCAACAACTGCGTCAGCACTTCCGGTCTAGCTTGTCCTTTGTCTTTTCTACCGTAGCTGAAGACATTGCGATCGCGCCAAGTATCGCCCAATTCATCGCCAGATTCCCAGTTACCATCGGTTACGCGATCGTTCACTAACGAACCAAAATCACCGGCGGGGTTAGAAAATAATCGCGCTGAGGGATTGTCTACACCTTGAGATTTCAATGCTAAAGCGTGTTTGCGGATAAAGTTTTGGTCTTCCGGTTCCTCAGCATCAGCGGCGCGTTGAAACAAATCATCCAACAATTCAATAATGTTGATAAAGGTATCGCGGAAAATTCCCGAAAGATTCCCTAACACATCAATACGCGGATGACCAACTTCTGCTAAGGGTTTTAATTCATAACGGACAATTCTTCCCGTACCTTCCTTAACAGGTTCAGCACCCACTAATTCCAGCAAAATTCCCAGAGATTCGCCCTTCGTTTTAATCGCATCCAATCCCCATAACATCACTGCCACAGTTTCCGGATAAGAACCCTGTTCCTTAAGATGTTGGGCGATAATCTTTCTAGCAACTTCTCGACCCCTTTCGTAAGCGGCTGGGGAAGGCATCCGATAGGGATCTAAAGCATGAATATTCCTGCCTGTTGGCAACACACCAGCACCATCCCGCAACAAATCACCACCCGGCGCAGGCGGAATATATTCGCCATTAAGTCCCCGCAGCAAATTAGTGATTTCTTCACTATTTTGTTGCAATAAATCACGTATTTTTATCGCTTCATCTATTAACTCTGGAAGATTAGGATTGATGCGAAATTTAACATTAGGATATGTTTTGTTTAAGGATTCCCAGTGTGCTGATAGTGCTGCCTGGTTGTCTGCGCCTTTAGCAACTGCCTCAATAATGTCTTTTGGCAATTCAAAATAAGCATCAAAATAGCTAATTAGTCCTTCGGGAGTTGGTGGTTCCCCCAGCGTATGCAAACCAGATGAGAAAAGACGATTTTCTAGAACTTGCAGATATTCATACAGTTTTACTAAGTAAGAATTAAAAACATCTGCACTGAACAGTCTGGCATTCTCAGGAGAGAAGTCAATACCTAAGCGTTTAGCATCCTCAAAAGAACAATCTGCATCCAAACCCGTATCTACAATCTTTTTACAAATCGCTTCCTTGAGGGCGTAATTTTTTTGCGGGTCTTCCCGATACTCCGCGATTAAATCGCGCAGCGACACCAATTCTTTGTACAATCCAGCACGACCATAAGGCGGCACATTATGGGAAATCAGCACCCCGTAGCCGCGACGCTTTGCCAACATTGATTCAGAAGGATTGTTTGCCGCATAGATATATAGATTGGGGATATTTCCTAGCAGAATATCTGACCAAGAATAGCCCGTATTACCGAGCGGAGATCCGGGCAACCATTCAACCGTTCCGTGCATTCCGAAGTGAACGACAGCATCAGCTTGAAAGTCGTTTTGCAACCATTTATAGAAAGCGGCATACTGAGGGTGAGGTGTTAAATCGCGCTCAAACATTAGCCGCATCGGGTCGCCGGAAATTCCCAAGGGTGGCTGTACGCCTATCCAAATATTTCCTAGTTGTATCCCTCCAATTTGAAATTCATCTCCATAAGTTTTGATGCCAGTTCCAGTGAGGGATTTCCACTGTTTTTCGATGCGAGTCGTTAGCAAATATCCCAGCCAATTTTCTAAGGTTTTAGCGTTAACGCTTGTACTTCCCTGAACTCCGCCGTCAACGGAGGTGAATGATCTTGCCCCCTCCCCGTTCACGAGGAGGGTTGGGGTGGGGTTCTCATCCGCTTCTTTCACCAGGCGAATTAATTCTTCCCCATCTTCCGGTAATTTTCCGACGTTGTAGCCTTGGTCTTTGAGGGCGTGAAGGAATTTAATAAGACTTCGAGGTACATTCAATAAAGCCGCTGTCCCCGTCGCCCCATATCCAGGCGGAAAACCATATAAAATTACGGCAATTTTACGTTCAGCCGTTGGCTTTTGTCGCAGGGAAATCCATTTTTTCAACCTTCCAGTTAAACGCTGAACTCGTTCTGGAATTAGATAAATATCTTCTCCTACTAATCCACCGAGGGGAACAGGATCGATTGCCCCATCCAGTTCTGGCAAAGCATATAAAACAACACTTTGTAACCCGCCCACACCCTGCCGCGTCCAAGAATGGATATCTTGAATTAGTAGCGGTGCAGCGACGATATAGGGTACATTCTTGGCAGTTAGAATGCGTTTTGCTACTTCCACTTGTCGCCCTGCTTCCATTGACCCCGCAGGGCCACCGACGAGGGGAAAGCCAATCGTAGAGACAATTGCATCTACTGGAACCGCATCTTCAGACAGAGATGGAGTTTCAAGATTACCGAGTTGTCGCTGTTGCATTTCGTAGTCTGTGGTCATCCAATCCCGCACCGCCACATGACCTTCGACGCCGTTGATAAAGATTGGCAAAGGTATCAACCCAGCTTTCTCAAAGTGGCGAATGAGTTGGGGAATGTAAGGCTGTTTGGTGATAACGTGCTTGCGATAAAGCAGAATACCGACAACTGGGGATTGGGAATTGGGAATTGGGAATTGGGAATTGGTAATTGGTGAATTCTCTTTGTTATTTTCTTCTCCTTTGCGAAGCTGTCGATACCATTCCAAATATGCCCTTGGAGATTCAAAAAAGCCTTGATAATCGGGATGCAGCAATCCCATATTTGGAGTTTCAACTGGCGGCGGAATTTCTCCTACCTTTAACTGCAAATATTTCTCTGCCAGCGTCCAGAACATCGACGCGACATTTTCTGTTCCACCAGCGTTCCAATAACCGTAAATAATCAGCCAGTTGCGTAAGTCTTGCACTTTCTGCACTGGCACAAATTTTAATAACTTTGGCCCAACTTTTAAAAAGCTAATATAACCCGCAAGTTTGTCTTCTTCTCGACCGTTGCTGAATTTGTCGAGAATAAATTTAACAGGTTTGGGCATTCCCTTGGGCTTGTCGCCAATTTTGAATGCGCCTATCTGAGTGAGGCTCATCAATTCCAAGGCTGACTCGAAAACGAGGCGAATGGGGATATTTTGCACCCTTTGGCGCAACCACATCACTTGGTCGTAATCAAATAGCAGACTACCGAAAAAGACATCTGCCCCTTGGAGTGCGGCTTCTACGGCGTCTGGTTCCGTCGTGAGGGCGCGATCGCTAAACACCCGAATATCCAACTCCGGACACCTAGCCTGAGCCAAATGAGCTGCCTTCCGGTACAAGTCAGCGTTGAATGATTCAAACCCAGCGATTAGAACAATGCGTTTCATGCCCAGAGATATTAAAGGTTCCTCCTTTCGATCTTAAGCAGGAACCTTGGGGATGGGACGCCTAAGCCCACCCCGACCTTCAGATTGCTTTTAGTAACTCGCCCTGAGCATCCCGCTGAAGATATTAAAGTTCTTATCAATCAAACCGATTAAACTCTGAGCATTAGAGAGCGATCGCGGTGGGTTAGAAATCAGCGTATCTAAGGCAATCAAGCGATTAAAATCAACTTTGATGTCACCAGTCCGCTCGGTTTTCCCATCGCTTTCATAAAACTTGACCCCCGCCTTCTTGTGCATAATCTCAATCAACTCCTGCGCCATGATGCCATAGCCAATGGTAGTAGGATGAATACCATCCAAAGAGAATAAGCCGCCTTGAGTGCGACCTGTTGCATCAGCTTTAAAAAAGCGGGAATCTGGTACAGGTGAAAGTGCCTGAAGCTCAGGTGGCAACTCGTACTGACCACCCACTTCATCCCACCAAGTCGGTCTGGCTTCGGGGTCTTGAATATAGCGCCTGGATGCCAAGCGATCCAACAAGCCAGCCATTTCAAACAGATACCAATCTCTGCCTTCCTGTCGAGCCTGACGCACCGCATCGGTTATATAGTCGTTGTACTGGTCGATGGCACTATCGATTGCTCGTGCCTCCTCCTCTGTCAGGTACGGGTGCTTATCCGGATCGAATTCTTCTTCGGTAAGCCAAGGCAAAGAGTAGTAAGGGAAGTATCGAGATCCCGGATTAGCTTTTTTCCCTTCATTGTCTTTATTGATACCACGGGCAAAAGGAAGGATGGTGATGTGAGGAACCGTTGCCAAGATTACATGGCGAGCGCCGATTTGCTTAACTTCCTCAACCAGCTTGTCCAGTTCAGCCTTAAAGTGAATCGGACGCCAGACAGTATAGCGATCGTTGACCGCCATATCGTCATAACCTTCAGCAGTCCAAGCCGCCTTAAATGTCAGAATACTACCCAGCGCATTGTTGCCACCGATGATAACAAGCAGCGTTTCAATGCCGTTACCATCGCTTTCTTGCGTCCCCTCAGCGCCCAGTGCTGCCGCCGCTTGCAGTGGCGTCAGCGCGTTGCCTTGTGCATCCCGCGCCGAATTCAAAACTCGGATAGCAGCGCGTTCGTTATGATACTCGACAACCTGCCGCAGATAATCGTCTTTAGGCGGATTTTTCCGAATGATGTCTAGGCAAATGTCCGCAGTACGCGACAGGGTATTCCGCAAATCCCAACCATAGACCGCCAGGTTGTGATTAATCCCTCGCTGAATTGGGAAGCGGGAGCCTGCGTCACGTTCCCAATAATCCTCTATATCGTCCATGTAGTGGCGTATAAACAACAGCGCTGGAGCGAAATCCAACCAGTTGATATCACCAAACTCCCGATCGAGTTGTCGAGCCAGATGTTCTAGGTTCAGCGGAAACCCGTCTCCTGGCCCGTCGTAGGTGGGATAACGCATCTGGTTAGACCAGCCCATTTCCTTGGCAATCATCATCGGATAGGAGAGGCTAGTATTGAAGATTGCCCCACTTTGAAAGCCGTGAGAGAGAGAGTCCCCAATCGTGACCAGCCGATGCTTAGGAGTTCCTTGTCTACTCACTTCAACGGCAATACCCAGGCTGGGATCTGTAATGGGTTTTCGCGCCTGTGCCTGAATAATTACATCGTCTGGCGTGCGATCGCGCATTCGATTTCCAGAGTCTGCCATAAAGTCTCCTTATTAAAAAAAGCGAACATTCGTTACCAGATGCTCCACAACCGATGAGATAAAATCCGGAATTTGTGTTAAATCAGCAGCGGTTTCAAATTAGCCGGTAGAATCTCTAAGACGATAAGATTCAATTAAATATTGTAGCAATTTGTAACAATATTTAAATCTTTTATTTGAAAAGTGGACAGAAGATTAGGTAGAGGTTTTACTATAAAAGCTACCTCAAGTTCAAGAAAATTTAATTTCATAAAAAAGCCAGATAATTAATTAACTATTAATTATCATAAGTTAGAGGATTGATTTTAGGCATAATATATTTTCCAATAATGTAATTATTAGAATTAAATAGGAAGATAGACAGAAAATGGAAATAATAACTAAAGTTATATATCGAAACTTATTAAGCATTAAGCTATAAAATGCAAGTGTATCGCACAAGCAGTGTAACTCTCATTGGCTGCGTTCTTTTGTAGTGCTAAAATAGCACAAAAGCTAGACTTACTCGATGGCTTTCTGTTGGCTAGTTAACAGAAAAGTTAGCAATATTGAATTCAGGTGGAATCTATGGCTTTTAATATCAGTGCGCTGAAATTACCCACACTCAAAATCGGCTCTAATGGAGCAGCAGTCAGTGCTTGGCAAAGCTTTTTAAAAGAGGCTGGTTATCCGATAGGAACCGTTGATGGAGACTTTGGCAAGATTAGCGATACAGCTACCCGTAGTTATCAGCAAAGGAATAACTTGCCGGTTAATGGAGTTGTGGATAATACCACCTACACCAAAGCTTTGAGCGACGGTTTTCTTTATAAAGTTCCCAATCTTACGGCAGCAATGTTGCTTGCTTATCTGCGCTTTGGCGAGGCAGAGGTTAAAGATTTACAAAAGTCTTTGAATACTATATTGGTTCCCGACTTAACCGTAGATGGAGACTTTGGAGCTAGAAGTAGCCAAGGGTTAGCCCAAGCTTATCTCCAAAGAGATGTGCGCTTGCGTGATGAATTGGAAAATCTACTTTCTGCAACGACTAAGCAGAAATTAGGCGCAGATTTTATCCCAGCAATGGATATCCTCAACGCCTATGCCAAAAGAATCCGATTTCGCTTGAGTGGTCCGCATTGGTATGACAACTTTCCGACTAGCCGCTCGATTTCTGATTTAGCTTCGCCTTTCCGAGAAAAGGTAGCAGCTTTTCAAAAAGCTTTAATTGATGCGGGTGCCCAAACCATTATTGCCGCTACCTATCGACCTCCACAAAGAGCTTATATGATGCACTATTCGGCTCGGATTAGTCGAGGAGAAATCAGAGCAGAAAATGTACCAAATATGGCGGGAGTTGACATTGAATGGGTACATTATACGAACGCTGTAGCTGTGCAAGCTGCACAACTGATGGTAGATGAATTCGGGATTGGGGGGAATCCGGTGGCTCTAAGATCTCGCCATACTGAAAGGCTAGCCATCGATTGGAACATTACCTGGGAAGGAATTCTAAAAATAAAAAAGAGAGATGGCACCCTGGTGAATATTGGCGCTCCCACGAATGGTGCCAACAATACGGCTCTCTATAGTGTGGGTGCATCCTATGGCGTATTTAAGCTAGCAAATGACCCGCCCCACTGGTCAGTTGATGGTCGCTAAGGCTGAGGAGTTTTTTGAGTTAAGATTTTGAGTTTAGATTGTAGAGACGCGATTTATTGCGTCTCTATTTATCGATAGTTCAGAAATTTAGATTGGGCAACAGTAAAGCAAAATGGTATGAAAACAAAAGGTAAACTTTGCTGATTGCCGAACATCTACCCAACTGAGAGCTATGCAAGTTCAAAGATTTGACCTTAGCGCGGTTATCATCCGCACTACTGCGATCGCTCTACTGGCATTAATTGCTGGCTGTTCATCCGATCCATATACAGAATCAGCACTCCAGCCAACCAAATCCTCGAATCGCGCCGCTACTACAGCAGAAGTGGGTTTAGCACGCCACTTGAAGCGCACCAAAGCCAAATTTTACGGGGCATATTGGTGCCCTTTCTGCACAAAACAGAAAGAACTGTTTCCAAAAGAGGCGCTTGGTTATATAAACTACATTGAGTGCGATGCGGGCGGTAAAAATCCGCGTCCAGACCTCTGCACAAAGGCAAAGATTAAAGGCTTTCCCACTTGGGAAATTAAGGGGCGGCGTTACTCAGGTCTGCTTTCTTTAGAAGAACTCGCCGAGCTATCCGGGTATAAAGGCGATCGCAACTTCCAAAACCGAATTTGATCCGTGTCGCCAAACGCTTCGCTCAAACGAACAATGCCATGCCCCTCCGATGGTTCCCTCATTGTGGCTGCACAGCGGCTGGAGAGGAAATGGGTTGTGCTTGTCCGGCTTGTACGAGAGCTTGATAAATTGCAGCAGCTACCTCAGCACGAGTCGCCGCTTGATTCGGTTTGAGCAAGTTTTGATTCGGATAGTTAATCACAAGACCGGCGGCTGTAGACGCTGCGACACCTTGGGTCGCGTATTTAGGAATCTCCTTGGCGTCTTGATAAGTCTGCAAAGCTTGAGCCGGATTGGACGGTGGTTTCAGCCCTAAGCCGCTAGCAAGCGCAACCAAAACTTGCGCTCTCGGAATTTCTTGGTTTGGGAGAAACCGATTTCCCGGATATCCTTTCAAAAAACCCGTTGCCACAGCTTGCTTGATTCCAGCTTCAGCCCAGTACCCAGAGGGGACATCTTTAAAATTCAAAGCATTCTGAGCCGGTTTTTGACCAAAAGCTTTCCGCAACGGAGCCGTAAATTCCGCTCTAGTGATCGGTTGATCGGGGCGAAAAGTGCCATCGGTGAAACCCGCGAGGATGTTGCGTTCAACCAGCGCTTGAATGTAAGGACGCGCCCAGTAATTGTCGGGGATATCGGAAAAGTTGATCGGTTTAGCTGGGGCAGAAGCTGTGGGGGCTGGTACGGGAACAACCGCCGCTGGCGCGGAAGGCGCAGGCGCGGGTACTGTGGCGGGGGCGACTGACGGCGCTGGGGCGGAAGGCGCGGGTACGGGTACGGGAATAATCGGGACGCTTCCCGATACCGTGTTTGGATCGTCCGGTATGAGTAGCGTTGAGTTTGGGTCGCTCGGTGAAGCAGAAGGTGCCGGAACCGTTTGCTGGGTGGGCGATTCTCCGGGTATCACCGTTGGTAGCGGCGCTGCTGGCTTTGGACTCGCCGTGGCGTCAGGAGTCGGCAATCCGGTCAAATTCAACCCTGGCTCCCTTCTACCAATTGACCAGAAGAAAATCGTGCCAATCACGCCGAAGGCAACAACAATGCCAATCAACTCATCAAAGCCAAGCCGAGAGGAACGTGGATCGGGGGGAGGTGATGTCATTTACCTGAGTTCATGCAGCAAGTAGCTTATACCCTAAAATGCCTAGCTAAGTCATCCTTCTTAAAGCAAGAATTAAAAATTTTTGGAGGACAGAGTATGAAACTTGTTTTAATTGAAAGTCCTGGCAAACGGCAGAAATGGCAGAAAAGCCTTGGTTCTGGCTACCGAGTGATGGCAAGCATGGGTCACGTCGTTGAGCTGGCTAAAGACGGGGAAGATGCACTGGGATTTGACCTATCAGGCGATCGCGTTACTTGTCGATTTGTCCCCCGTGGCGACCGAGGCAAAAAGGTTCTCACAGAATTAAAACAAGCCGTCAAATCAGCAACCGAAGTCATATTTGCGACAGACCCAGACCGGGAAGGTGAGGTCATTTCTTGGCATCTGGCACGAGAACTCAAGGTAAAAAATCCCCGGCGAGTAGTGACGAGCGAAATTACAGAAACTGCGATTAAAAAAGCAGTGAGCAAACCCCGTCCCCTCGACCAGAACTTAGTAGATGCAGCTCTTCTGAGGACGTGTCTCGACAAGCTAGTTGGCTTCAGAGGCTCCCCTCTGGTTTGGTCGCTCAAAAACGGAGCCAAGTCAGTCGGTCGGGTTCAAAGCGCAACCTTGCACCTATTATGCGATCGCGAGAGAGCGATTACAGCCTTTGTCCCTGAAGATTACTGGTCTGTTTACGTTGACTACGCCGAGGGTTTCCGAGCCTTTTATGCAGGACAAGCCAATGGTTCCAAGGAGCCGGAAGTAGAGGAAACCGATGATTCTGAGTCTCCTGATAGCAAAAAATCTGCTGAAGGAACCAGAGTGACAACACAAACTCAGGCGGATCAACTGGTGGCGATGGCGAAGAGTCATCCGCATCAGGTAGTCAGCACCCAAGGTAAAGTGAGTTTCAAAAAACCACCCGCCGCATTTACTACCAGTTCCCTTCAGCAAGCAGCAGGAGCGCGTCTAAAGCTGAATCCAGAGAAAACAATGCAAGTGGCGCAAAAGCTGTACGAACAAGGATACATCACCTATATGCGTACAGATAGCCCAACTTTATCTGAGGAGTTTTGCGCTTCGGTGCGGAAGTATCTGGAGCAAAATGACCCAGAGAATGTCCCCCAAAAGACGACTGTTCGTAAAAGTGCAGCGCTGTCCCAGGAGGCGCACGAGGCAATTCGACCGACAGAGATTACCCGGCTACCATCCGTCATTAAAGCAGAGTTAACACCCGAAGAAGCTGGATTGTATGATTTGATATGGCGACGCGCGATCGCTTCTCTATGCCAATCAGCGCGACTCCTGAAGACGAAAATTGTTACGAAATCTGGTAGCGTCACCTGGCAAGCTCTGGGTCAGGTGCTACAGTTCGAGGGCTATCTCCGCTACTGGCGAGATATTGGTTCAGATCAAGTGTTGCCGACTCTCAAAGAAGGGCAACCGCTGACCTGTACCCATGCGGATGCCGATCAGAAGCAGACGATGCCACCACCCCGTTATTCTGAGTCTAAGTTGATTCAGGTGATGGAGAAACAGGGGATTGGGCGTCCTAGCACCTATGCTCCGACTGTAAAGACTTTGAAAGAGCGGGAGTATGTGGTTCTGAAGAAGGGGTTGCTCGTTCCGACCCAGCTAGGGATGGAAGTGGATGAGTTCTTGGGTCGGGTGTTACCTGAGCTGATTCGTGCAGATTTTACGGCAAAGATGGAGCGGGAATTGGATGCGATCGCTCACGGTAAGCTGGACTGGCAAAAGTATTTGACTAGCTGGAACCGCGACTATTTTGCCCCAGCGATCAAGAAAGCCGGGGCAAAAATTCCCACTTCTATGCCGACTGTAACGAATTCAAGCCGAGTTCAGGTCACTCAACCTGTTCAGGAACCCCCGGATACTCGCACCGATACTCGGTCTGAACTCACTAATATTCGGTGTCCGAAATGCAAACATCCGATGACGAGGATTTACTCGAAGTCTAAAAAACTTCAAACAGACCATTTTTTGAGCTGTGATGAGCGTAATAATGGCTGTGGTGCTGTGATGTTTTTTAACGTATCTACGCTAGAGTATGAATTGCCTGACGCTAAGCGGAAAAACCCGCCGCGTTCTGACAAGCCTTCTCAGCATTCTTGTCCGATTTGTGGCTCTCCCCTAGAGCGTTACAAATACACCAAAAATGGTCAAGATAAGGTGATGTTGCGTTGCTCTAACCCGAAAACCAAACAAAATAAATGCAAAGAGGTAGCCTTCTTTGAGAGTAAAAAAGGTAACTGGTGGTCGCCAAAATTTGGCGAGCTTGGCGCGGAGTAATTCAGTAAGAATGCGTAGCTATACCTGTGGCTTAGTTTTTTGATTTACAAAGCGCCTAATTGAAATACGTTGTTTGCTTGATGGTTTAAGGGTCTGGCGTGTACGCAATCATTATCAAGTTTTAACTAAAAAATAAACGCCAAGTCAGTCCCCCAATCCCTCAACTCGAATTGCCTTCTATTGGAGATATATTTTAAACTACAGCAAAACCATTCACAAAGAACAGAGGCATCTCAACACTTTGGTAGTTGCCCTTACACATAGCTGGAAATAAAATAGCTATGTGTAAGCATACTTTGGTTGGCATCAGTAGTTAATAGCATCACATTTATTTAAAGGTTTTATTCATACATAACAATAAATATAGCTAAATTTAAAGTGATAGCAGACCTTATTTTTACTACAATGCTTTATAAATTTAAAAAGTATTTTTGTTGTTTTAACCGTTGTTTTAATAAAAAGTTGAACAAGAGAAACTTACCTATTTTTTTATAAATTCTAAAATCAAAACTAAAATAAATACACTCTTTTACCTTTTCAAATTGAATCAAATTTAAATTGTAAAAAATTGAAACCTGTAGTTTCAGCGTACTTGCGATTCTAAATTACCAATTTTAAATACTCTAAGTTTTACTGTGCCTGGGTTTTAACCCCTAAAAATTTTTTTAACCACCATCCCTTAGCTTTATACCCTGTAACCAAGGCTTGGCAGAGAACTCAAAAAATCAAGTCATTATAACATAAAACCTCAAGCACAAGAAAATTTGTTAAAATAGTTAACTTGCTTCAAGGGACTGAAATTGCTATTATTTAAATTCCTGATTTTGCCTATCTCCGTGCAGCCTACAAAGCTTTCGCCCAAGCTGAGAATATGAAGCTGGGTGTACCCACTCGTGTGAAAATAAACAGCAAACTTCCACAGGTTTAAATTGAGTGGATATACAACTACACTAAAGCGGAATAACTTGGTATCATAACCCTTTGAACCAGGAACGTCACTAGCGTCAGGTTGAGGAATGAAGTCTGATAAATCATTGATAAACAACAAAATTAAGCGGCAACTGCAACAAACACCAGTGGCGATTATCGGAATGGGTTGCATTTTTCCGCAAGCCAGGACTCTAGAAGAGTATTGGGAAAATATCATTACAAAAACCGATTGTATCTCTGATGTTCCTCCCTCACGCTGGCGGATTGAGGACTACTACGATCCAGATCCCAAGGCACCGGATAAGACTTATTGCAAACGAGGCGGATTCATCCCGGATATTGATTTTGATCCGATGGAATTTGGTCTGCCTCCCAATATTCTAGAGGTGACAGATGTCGCCCAAATGCTCTCGTTGGTAGTTGCCAAACAGGCAATGGAAGACGCTGGTTACGGTGAATCCAGAGATTTTAATCGGAAAGGCACAGGCGTCATTCTGGGCGTAGGGGGCGGGCAGAAACTAATTACGCCGCTAACTGCCCGTTTGCAATATCCCGTTTGGGAGAAGGTTCTTAAAAACAGTGGTGTATCTGACGAAGATACCCAAAAGATTATTGAGAAGATAAAACTTGCCTATATCGGCTGGGAGGAAAATTCTTTTCCGGGCATGCTGGGGAACGTGATTGCCGGACGAATTGCCAACCGCCTAGATTTAGGAGGAATTAACTGTGTTGTAGATGCAGCCTGTGCCGGGTCATTAAGCGCCCTGCGGATGGCTTTGAGTGAATTGACCGAGTATCGTAGCGACATGATGATCGCGGGCGGTGTGGATGCCGACAATTCGATCTTCATGTATATGTGCTTTAGTAAAACGCCTGCCTTTTCTAAAGAAGGGAATTCTCGTCCCTTCGATATAAATTCCGACGGGATGCTGTTGGGTGAAGGCATGGGAATGATGGTTCTCAAGCGGCTTGAAGATGCCGAACGAGATGGCGATCGCATTTATGCCGTCATCAAGGGAATGGGCACCTCCAGCGATGGCAAATCTAAGAGCATTTATGCTCCTCGTTCGGAAGGGCAAGCCGTAGCGTTGCGTCGAGCTTATGAAGATGCTGGATTTGCACCCTCAACAGTCGGTCTGATTGAAGCTCATGGTACAGGAACCGTCGCTGGCGATCCGACAGAGTTTGCAGGCTTAAATGAAGTTTTTAGCCAAAACAACTCCCAAAAACAACATATTGCCTTGGGGAGCGTTAAGTCTCAGATTGGACATACCAAAGCAACAGCAGGTGCAGCCAGCCTGATCAAAACGGCTTTGGCTTTGCACCATAAGATATTACCCCCGACGATTAATGTTACCCAACCCAACCCTAAACTTAAAATAGAGGACTCACCCTTCTATTTGAATACCGAAACCAGACCCTGGCTTGGCATTGATGATGAAACGCCAAGAAGAGCAGGGGTCAGTGCGTTTGGCTTTGGAGGCACGAATTATCATGTCGTCCTCGAAGAATATCAAAGGGAACATCAACAGGCTTATCGTTTACACAGTACGCCAGCGACCATTCTGCTGGATGCTCCAACAGTAGGAGAATTATTGGCGAAGTGTGAAACCCTAGAGTCGCAATTAGCAAGCGATCGCGGCACACAACATTACACAGAACTTGTCAGCGCTGCGAGTTTAAAAATTCCCGTTGCCTCAGCCAGAGTGGGATTTGTCGCCACCTCTGCCGCAGAAGCCCGTGAATTATTGCAGATTACGATTGACTTACTGAAAAACAAACAGCAAGCCCAATCGTGGGAGCATCCCAAAGGAATCTATTACCGCAAAACTAGCCTGAACCCCCAAGGGAAGGTAGTGGCGCTGTTTTCGGGGCAAGGTTCGCAGTATTTGGAGATGGGTAAGGAACTTGTCCTTAACTTCCCTCAGCTTCGCCAAGCTTACAGCGATATGGACAAATACCTGGGCAAGAATGGGTTGCCACCCATTTCCCAAGTCGTTTTCCCGTGTCCTGTTTTTGACAACGCCCAAAAGGATGCCCAAATTGCGGCATTACAACAGACCGAAAATGCCCAACCCGCAATTGGTGCCTTGAGTTTTGGTCTCTACAAGATTATAGAAGAGGCAGGGTTCAAGCCTGATTATGTGGCAGGGCACAGCTTCGGGGAACTGACAGCCCTATGGGCGGCGGGCGTTCTGAATGACGAAGATTACTTTTTCCTCGTCAAAGCCAGAGGTCAAGCGATGGCATTCCCCGACGATCCAAAAGTTGATACCGGCATGATGCTGGCGGTGAAAGGGGATATTTATAAAGTCAAAGAAGTTGTCGAGAATTTCCCCAAAATCACCATTGCCAACTGGAACTCTAACAATCAGGTGGTATTAGCGGGGGCGAAGGGAGAAATCGCCAAAGTCCAGCAGAAATTGGAGCAGCTTGGGTATTCGGTTGTTTTACTACCCGTTTCCGCAGCTTTCCATTCACCGTTTGTCGCTCACGCTCAAAAACGGTTTGCAGAGGTGCTGGATCGCGTTACTTTCAATCAGCCGAAAATCCCGGTATACTCCAATACAACCGGAAATCTTTATCCAGACAATTCCCATACCATCGGACAAACCTTAGCTGCACATATTGTCAATCCTGTGCATTTTAAGCAGGAAGTTGAAAATATTTACGCAGCCGGGGGATATTTCTTTGTCGAAATTGGTCCCAGGAATATCCTGACCAATCTGGTGAAGAATATCCTCGAAGATCGACCCCATTTAGCGATCGCCTTGAATGCCAGTAGCAAAGGAGATAGCCAGCGCCAGTTGTGCGAAGCCTTTGTTCAGTTGCGCGTGGCTGGCTTGTCTTTAGATAACCTCGATCCTTACCTAGTTAAATCAAAAACATCCAATTCTCAGCAAAAGAAGAGATTGAATGTGCCTTTAAACGGCGCTAACTATGTCAGTGAGAAAACCAAAGCTGCTTTTGAACACGCTTTGCAAAACGGACACCAAATCAAGGGAAATCCAGAAAGGGAAAACAGGAATGGGAAATTGACACAGGAGCCGAAGAAATCTTTAGCCCCGAAACCAACACCACACATCGCCCCAATCCCTACCCCTCAACCCGTAATTCCCGTACCCGTAATTCCCCAAGTCAAAATGCCAGAGCCGATACCAGTTCCACCCGCAACCAAATCAGAGGCGCAACCCATGCAACAATCTTCTGTAAATAATCAGGGTCTTCTAGAAAGTTTAGAGCGCAACATGATGCGCTTTCACGAACATCAAGCTGCCAGCCAGCAAGTTCACGAACAATACCTGAAAAATCAGTTGGAATATTCCCAAAGATTTTTCCAGCTCATGCAGCAACATTATTCTCTTTTGGGGGCTGGTAATGGTGCGAATGGGTCAGTTGTGAATGGTCAGGCGTCAATCGCGCCGGTTCGGAACTTTGAGCAAGGACAAAACGGACAAGGAACCTCTGACAAACCACAGTATTCGGTTGTTTCCCCTACTGCCACGACTGTCGTACCGACACCCGAGAAGCTGATACATTCTGGGCTAGCTGCTCCAGAAATCGTCCCTACAGTGCCAGTATCTCCCGTTTCCAGCAATGGTTCGCAGCCAGCCCAGGCTCGCCAAGTAGAGACAAACGGCCTGCAAAATCAAATCGCTCAAGCAGAGCAGGCAGAAGTTGCGCCATCGATCATCGAAAAGACCTCTAGCCCCTCTGTAACAGCGCCGGCGGTGGATTTGACCCCCCTAATCGAATCCCTGTTAGAAGTAGTCAGCGAGAAGACTGGCTACCCCACGGAAATGCTAGAGCTTTCAATGGATATGGAAGCGGATTTGGGGATTGACTCGATCAAGCGGGTGGAAATCTTAGGAGCAATGCAGGAGTTATTCCCTGATTTGCCGCCGGTGAATCCAGAACAGCTAGCCGAACTCCGCACCCTCGCTCAAATTGTTGAATATATGGGCAACAAAGCGCCATCAACAGAGGTTGAGGTTTCTGCTCCAGCGGCAGCAGTTTCAGCGAAGGCAGAAAACGGATTTGTCTCCCAGGAGAAGGCGAATGCTCTGATCCAATCCCTGTTAGAAGTAGTCAGTGAGAAGACTGGCTATCCCACGGAAATGCTAGAGCTTTCGATGGACATGGAAGCAGATTTGGGGATTGACTCGATCAAGCGGGTGGAAATCTTGGGAGCAATGCAGGAGTTATTCCCTGATTTGCCGCCGGTGAATCCAGAACAGCTAGCCGAACTCCGCACCCTTGCTCAAATTGTTGAATATATGAGCCAGGAATCGCGGGTGGCTGAAAAAAAAACTTAACCCCAGAATCGCAGCAAGTTGAAGCTTCAGATGAAGCTTCAACTGAAGCTGAGCACAAGATTCAACGCGGTCGGGCGAGGCTCCAACCTCTAAGTGAGGTAGATTATTTGGATTTCACCTTGCCCGACCATCACATTTGTTTGCTGACCGATGACGGTAGCCCTGCCAGTATCAGATTGGTCAAGTCTCTTTCAGACCGAGGGTGGAAAGTGGTTGTATTAAGTTTCCCCGAATCTGTTATTGCCCAACGGCTACCGTTACCGGGAGGAATTAACCGTGTGGTGCTGGCAGATTTGAGCGAGGAGCATTTGAAACAACAGCTGATGGCGATCGCGCAAAACTACGGCTCCATTGGCGCGTTCGTTCATCTGCATCCCTCAATTCAAGAAAGTCTTGGGCAGGAATCGGAAAGAGCCATCCTCAAGCATATTTTTCTGATTGCTAAGCACCTCAAAAAATCCCTGAATGAAGCAGCACGTCAAGGACGCAGTTGTTTCCTCACCGTGAGCCGCCTGGATGGGCAATTCGGTTTAAGTCGCAAAACAGAGTTTAGCGCCATTGGTGGGGGGCTGTTCGGCTTGACGAAAACCCTCAACCTGGAATGGGAACGGGTGTTTTGTCGCGCCATCGATTTGAGTCCCGCTTTCGATGAAGAATTTGTCGCCCAATCGATTGTCGCGGAACTTCACGACCCCAATCGGTTGATTACCGAAGTCGGGTACAGTTCCCAGGGGAGAACCACCCTGGTAGCCGAGATGTGTAGGGTTAAGAAGAACGCTCGCGGCACAACACATCAAATTACTCCATCCTCGGTGTTTCTCGTCAGCGGCGGTGGACGCGGGATTACTTCCCAGTGTGTCATCAAGCTAGCGCAACGCTACCGATGCAAATTTATCCTCCTCGGTCGCTCAAGCATCAATCCGGAGCCAGCATGGGCAAAAGGCTGTGTTGATGAATTTGATTTGAAAAAGCGGATTATGGCAGATATTACTGCACGAGGAGAGAAACCCACCCCAATCAAAGTCCAAAAGACACTGAAGGGGATTTTAGCCCAACGAGAAATCGCCCAAACGCTGGAAGCGATTGAGCAAGCGGGTGGGAAAGCAGAATATCTCAGCGCCGACATTACCGATGCGATCGCTTTAAAGGAAAAACTAGCAGATGCCGTCCAGCGTTTCGGAGCGATTTCCGGAATTCTTCATGGTGCTGGCAATTTGGCAGATAAATTAATTGAGAATAAATCCGAACAGGATTTTGAAGCCGTTTATACTGCCAAAGTCAAAGGATTGGAAAATCTGCTGAGTTGTGTCAATCCGAATCAAATCAAGCATTTGGTGTTGTTCGCGTCAGCGGCTGGGTTTTACGGGAATATTGGTCAATCGGATTATGCGATCGCCAATGAGATTCTCAATAAATTTGCCCATCACTTTAAGCGCCTCCATCCCGAATGTCACGTAGCTTCCTTTAATTGGGGACCTTGGGATGGCGGGATGGTTACGCCTGAGTTAAAACAGATTTTTGCCGAACGCAAGGTTGAGGTAATTCCCGTTGAAGTGGGAACTCAGATGCTAGTTGACGAACTAGATTTTGGCGAACGGGAAACGGTACAAGTCTTAGTGGGGAGTCCTCTGGTAGTCGTGTCTGGAGAGCTAGATTCAGAACTCCGGACTTACCAAATTCATCGAAAATTAAACCTGAAAGCAAATTCCTTTTTGCAAGATCATGCGATTGGTGGTCAAGCGGTATTACCAACCGTTTGTGGTTCAGTATGGCTTGCCAATGTTAGCGAACAGCTATATCCTGGCTACAAGTTTTTTAGCTGCGAAAACTTCAAAGTCTTAAAAGGCATTGTTTTCGATGAAACATTGGCAAGCGAATACATCTTGGAAGTGAAGGAAGTCAATAAATCCCAGAACGAGCAGCTCGAACTCGCAGCGACGATATGGAGTGAAGCGGAACCCGGAAAACGCCGCTATCATTACAACGGTCAGGTGAAACTCCTGAAGGAAATTCCGGAAGCTCCCACTTATGAATTTGACTCCACTCAAAATCAAGAGTTTGCGTTTCTATCGCCTTATCAGGATGGTACCTTGTTTCATGGCCCTAGTTTTAAAGGGGTCAAACAAGTTTTAAATATTACGCCAGAAACCCTGACGATGGAATGTGTTTTACCCCAAATCGCTGAAGAACAGCGGGGACAGTTTCCGGCACAGGCATTCGATTTTGTCGCCAAAGATGTGCAATTTCAGTGCATGTTGATTTGGGTAAGGCATTTTTATCAGGCGGCTAGTCTCCCTTTACGCTGCCAGAAAGGAGAGCATTTCCAAATGATTCCCTTGGGTAAACCATTTTATGTGTCGATGGATGTCATTTCTAGCAATGAAACTAAGTTAGTGGCGAATATTACTTCCCACGATATCCAAGGAAAAGTTTACTCGCGAGTATTTGGGGCAGAAGTGACGATTAGCAAACAACTGAACCGTCTATTCTTTAACTCAGAAAAAGTAGGAGTTAAGTAATGGCGAGTTAAGAAACCATTCAGCGTGCTGTAGTAGCGATCGCTGCTACAGCACGCTGGCTAGAGCCTATTTAAAATAAAGTCGTTTTTGATTAAATCTTTTAGGAATATTGAATGGAAAAAATTGCAATCATCGGTTTATCTAGCTTGTTTCCAGGTGCAGAAAGTCCTGAGCAATACTGGCAGAATTTAATTGCTAAAAAAGATTTTAAAAGCTTGGCAACAGCCGAACAAATGGCAGTAGATCCCCAAAAGTTTTATTCGACAGAAAAAGGAAAGCTAGATAAATACTATTGTTTGAAGGGAGGATATATCCGAAATTTTCAGTTAGATACCAGCGAGTTTCAGATGGCTCCTGAGTTACTGAAAAATTTAGATGAAATTTATCAATGGTCTTTATACGTCTCAAAACAAGCATTAAAAGATAGCGGTTATTTAGGAAATCAATCGGTTCTGGAAAAGTGCGGCGTAATTCTGGGGAATCTTTCTTTTCCCACCCGCTTTTCCCATCGTTTTTTTGCACCAATCTATCAAAAATTTCTGGATTCAGCCCTTCAGCAACTTTTAAAAGAAGAATCTTTCCAACTAAAAAAAACACCTTCTGACGTATCCCTTTTAAATGGAATTTTATCCGGGTATCCGGCAGCAGTCATTGCTCAAGCGCTGTCTTTATCTGGGATTAATTTATCTCTGGATGCAGCCTGTGCAACATCGCTTTATTCAATCAAATTAGCTTGTCACTATCTGTTATCCGGCAAAGCTGACCTGATGTTAGCGGGTGCGGTGAGTTGCGCCGATCCGTTCTTCATCAATATGGGATTTTCTATTTTCCACGCTTATCCAGAAGATGGGATATCGCGTCCTTTTGATAAGTCATCCGGAGGACTCGTAGCTGGAGAAGGAGCCGGAATGGTTGTCCTGAAACGATATAGCGATGCGCTGCGAGATGGCGATCGCATCTACGCCACAATCTGCGGCGTTGGCTTATCGAATGACGGGAAAGGGAAATTCGTCCTCAGTCCCAATCCCAAAGGGCAAATCTTAGCCTTTGAACGGGCATATACCGAAGCCGGAATTCATCCCAACAGTATCGATTACATTGAGTGTCATGCCACGGGGACTCCGGTCGGAGATATCACCGAACTCAACTCGATGGAGACCTTCTTCGGTCAGTCTCAAACGGTGCCTCTGATTGGTTCTGTCAAATCCAATTTTGGTCACTTATTAACGGCTGCGGGAATCGCGGGTCTCATCAAAGTGATTTTGAGCATGGGTGAAGAGATCATCCCGGCGACAATCGACGTAATTGACCCCCTCCGTTCAGAAAAAGGCGCGATCGCTGCTGAACAGATGGTTACTTCCCCGACACCCTGGCCTCAAAAACAACCGACAAAACGCGCCGCCATCAATGCTTTTGGTTTTGGTGGTACTAATGCTCATTTGATTTTAGAATCTTCAGAGGCAACGGCGGGAGAAGGTGAGGATTCCCAATCCCCAATTCCCAATCCTCAACTCAACACTCAACACTCAACACTCAACACTCAACACTCATTAGCGATCGTCGGCATGGATGCCTTCTTTGGCTCCTGTAAAAGTTTAGATGCCTTCGAGCGCACAATTTATGAGGGAACGCAGCATTTTATCCCCCTTCCGCCTCAGCGCTGGCAAGGTATCGAAGAGCAACCCCAATTACTCAAAGAATATGGCTTGGCAAACGGTGAAGCGCCTCTGGGAGCCTACATTCAAGATTTTGAACTCGATTTTCTCAATTTCAAAATCCCGCCCCGCGACGAAGATCAACTGATTCCTCAACAGCTATTGATGCTAAAGGTGGCGGACAACGCCATCAAAGATGCAAAACTAGCGCAAGGGGGAAATGTCGCCGTGATTGTGGCGATGGGGACAGAACTCTCCTTGCACCAGTATCGCGGTCGATGCGATTTATCTTGGCAAATCAAAGAGAGCTTGGAACAAGCAAATATTTCTTTGTCTCCCGAAAAACTTGCCGAACTGGAAACTATTGCCAAAGATAGCTTGCATCCTCCGGCGCAAGTCAACCGATACACTAGCTTCATCGGTAATGTGATGGCTAGTCGCATTTCCGCCCAGTGGGATTTCACTGGTCCCTCCTTCACCATTTCTGCCGAAGAAAATTCGGTTTTTAAAGCTTTAGAAGTCGCTCAACTCCTGCTCTCTAATGGAGAAGTTGATGCTGTTGTCGTCGGCGCTGTCGATCTCTCTGGTGGATTGGAAAACGTATTATTCCGCCAGCAGTTAGCACCGATTAATCAAGGGATTCCCACCTTAAGCTTTGATGAAAACGCGAATGGCTGGATGGTCGGAGAAGGTGCAGGTGCCGTCATTTTAAAGCGGCACAAAACAGCCAAACAAGAGCAAGACCGAATTTATGCCGTTATTGATGCCATCAGCTTAATTCAGGATAATGCCAATCATCAATCGACGAGCGATCGCATACTCACACAAGCTTGTCAGCAGGCGTTCGATTTAGCAGGTATTCACCCTACAGACATCGGGTATCTGGAAGTTTTTGGCAGTGGCGTCGCCTCAGAAGATGAAGCCGAAATCAAAGGTTTACTCTCTGCCTATCAAACTTCCCAAGCGAGTTTGAGTTGTTGCCTGGGAAGTGTCAAAGCCAACATTGGTCATACTTATACCGCTTCCGGGATGGCGAGTTTAATCAAAACTGTCCTCTGCCTGTATCATCGGTATATTCCTGCGACTCCCCAGTGGTCTAGCCCGAAACTGCCTCAGCTTTGGCAAGGAAGTCCCTTCTACGTCGCCACTAAATCGAGAACTTGGTTTTTAGAACCCGAAGCATCTAAGAGAGTTGCTGCAATTAACGGCTTAGGCATAGATGGCACGTATTCTCACATCATCCTCTCGGAAGAATTGAGCCAAAAAGAGCGTCCCAGCAAGTATCTGGAACAAACGCCCTTCTATCTATTTCCCCTCACCGCTAATCATCAATCTGCGTTGCTCGAACAGTTGCATTCGCTCCAAAATCTTATTGAAACAGGTGACAATCTATCCGTTGCAGCAACACAAACTTTTACGGCTTTTAGGCAATCGCCCCAGGCGACTTATACGCTAGCGATTGTCGGTTCTCATAAACAGGAAATATTGCGGGAAATTCGCTTAGCGATCGCAGGTATCAAAAAAAGCTTTGAAACTGGCGGAGAATGGAAAACACCGCTTGGCAGTTATTTCACACCGAAACCTTTAGGAAATGAGGGTAAAGTTGCCTTTGTTTACCCTGGTATGGCTAGTTCTGGTCTGGGGCTGGGACGGGACATTTTCCAGCTATTTCCTAAAGTTTACGATAGCTTCTCGGCTCTGACTCCCTATCCAGGTCAGGTCATGCACGAGAAACTTCATTATCCCAAAAGTTTAGAAAAACTTTCCAGTCAAGCACAAGCAGAGAAACAGGCAGAATTTTTGGGTGACGGAGTAGCAATGTGCCAAACCGGAATCAGTTTGGCAGTGCTATATAGCCTGATTCTCAGACAGTATTTCCAAGTCCAACCCCAAGTTGCATTTGGGTATAGCTTGGGTGAAGCTAGCAGTATGCTGTTTGCCCTTGACATTTGGCGCGATGATGGGAAATTAAGCGAAGCTTTAGTGTCCTCTCCTCTATTTAGAACTGATTTATGCGGTCCCTGTTTAGCGGGACGTAGGTTTTGGGGTTTGCCAGAAAGCGATCGCTCGGAAAAATTTTGGATTTCCTATGTTCTCAAAGCACCAGTATCGGTAGTTAAGGAAGTCCTGAAGCAGGAAGAACGTGTTTATCTGTCATTTATCAATACTCCAGAAGAAGTTGTCATTGGTGGCGATCCGCAAGCTTGCTTACGAGTCATTGAAACTCTCAAATGCAAATATTTTCCCATCAATTTTGACAGTGTATTGCACTGCGAACCAACAAATACTGAGTATGAGGGATTGGTTGAACTACACACAATTCCCATCCAAAATGTACCCGATATTCAGTTTTATTCTGGAGTAGATTACGCTCCGATTAAGCTGGATACTAATTCTTTGGCTCATAACGCCGCCAAAATCTGCTGTATAACGGTTGATTTCCCTAGAATTATTCATCGTGTCTACGAAGATGGTGTCAGAATCTTCATTGAGGTAGGCGCAGGAAACAATTGTTCTCGATGGATTAGCGAAACGCTTAAGCAACAAGAGCATATTGCCATATCCATCAATACCAAAGGCGTTGATGACCATACTGGGGTGGTCAGGGTTTTAGCAAAACTTGTGAGTCACGGTGTCTCTGTGGATTTGTCCCCACTTTATTCTCAAGTGCCAGAAAAATCTATCCAACGTCAATCAATTGTTAAAAAAGTTACTTTGGGTGGAAGCCGAATTTATTCTAAAATTTTGACCGCTGAAAATTGTGAGATTTTCCGAAAAGAGATAACAAGAGGTAATAAAGCAAAAGCCATGACAATAGCAAAAGAACCCCAACAGACAACTAATCATCAAAACCAAATGATGAAGATATTTCAGCTACAAATAGCTGTAGCCGAACAATTATTGAATCAAAATATATCAGCTCAGAGCAATGGTCAGATAGCCCCTGCAACTTCAGATCCTCAGCGCAATAGTTACACAAAGCCTTCTAATATTGTTTGGGATGAAGCAGATTTACTGGAATTTGCTGAAGGGAAAATTTCCCGTGTTTTCGGTAAAGACTATGAAATTATCGATTCCTATTCCCGGCGAGTGCGGCTGCCAGTTCCGCCCTATCTCTTGGTGAGCAGGGTTACTAAACTTGATGGGGAAATAAATAGCTTTAAACCCTCTTCAATCACAACCGAATACGATATTCCACAGAATGCCTGGTACGCTGTTGATGGTCAAGCTCCTTGGGCAATCAGTGTAGAATCTGGTCAATGCGATTTATTATTAATCAGCTACCTAGGAATTGATTTTGAGAATAAAGGCGACCTAGTTTATCGCTTGCTTGATTGCACCCTGACGTTCCTAGATGATTTACCCAAAGAAGGACAAACCCTGCGTTATGACATCCGCATAAATTCTTTTGTGCGAAGCGGAGATAACCTACTATTTTTCTTTAGCTACGAGTGCTTTGTTGGGGATAAAATGATCCTCAAAATGGACGGAGGCTGTGCCGGATTCTTTTCCGACGAACAACTCGAAAATGGTAAGGGAATTATTGTTTCCGATAAAGAACTTGAAGCGCGAAGCAAGATTCCAAAGCAAAAGTTTGAGCCTCTGCTAATCTGTCAAAAATCAAGCCTAGATGAGTCAGATATGTTATCCCTCACCGAGGGTAATATTGCTGCCTGCTTAGGAGACCATTATTGGCAAGATGGCTTAAATCCCTCCCTGCGCTTGCCCCCGAAGGCAATGCTCATGATCGACCGCATCACATCAGTAGAACCGACAGGAGGGGCTTGGGGTTTAGGTCTAATTATCGGCGAAAAATTTCTTGACCCAGATCATTGGTATTTCCCCTGCCACTTCAAAGACGATCAGGTGATGGCTGGTTCCCTGATGGCAGAAGGGTGCGGTCAACTCTTGCAATTCTATCTTCTCTATTTAGGATTGCAAACCTACACGGTTGATGCTAGATTTCAACCGATTCCCGGTTTGCCACAGGTCGTCCGTTGTCGCGGACAGGTGACTCCCATTTCGGGCAAATTAATCTATCGGATGGAAATCACTGAAATTGGCATTACACCAAAACCTTATGCAAAATGTAATGTTGAAGTCATCCTAAACGGCAAAATTGTTGTTCACTTCCAAGACCTCGGCTTGCAGCTATCTGAAAAGAACCCCAATCATTCAATTTCTGTTGAACAAGCGATAAACAACTCTCAACAAAAGGCAGGATTACCCCGGAAACCAGCCTTATTAAATGAAGATCAAGTCAACGAATTTTGTCTGGGTTCGGTTGCTAAGTGTTTTGGCCCAGAATTCGAGATTTATGACAACGGTGGCGTCAAAGCTTCGCGGATGCCCAATACTCATCTCAATTTGGTGCATCGCGTTTTGGAAGTGAATGGTAAACGCCATGAACTAACAAAAAATTCCAGTATTGTTACTGAATACGACGTTCCCACAGAGCCTTGGTATTATCGCCAAAACTCCTCTCCAACAATACCGTACTCAATTTTAATGGAGATAGCTCTGCAACCCTGTGGTTTTCTCTCTGCTTATTTAGGAACTACTTTGTTGTATCCAAATCAAGACTTGTACTTCCGCAATCTTGATGGACAGGGTCGCCTTCTCAAGGATATAGATATTCGAGGAAAGACGATTACGAATACAGCCCGGTTACTGTCTTCATCCAATATCCAGGGAGTGATTATTCAGAGTTTTGATTTTCAAATGGTTTGCGATGGCGAACCGTTTTATGAAGGAACTGCCGCATTTGGTCATTTTAGCCCCCAATCTTTAGCAAATCAGGTAGGACTGGATCGCGGTAAGGATGTTCCACCCTGGTACGAAACTGAAAATACCACCGGACTCGCGAAAGCAAAAATCGACTTAAGGAGTCCGGAAAGTAGAGCCAAGTTTTATCGCCTTAATCAGGCTCGACCCCATTATCGGCTTGCTCAGTATCAGTTAGACCTCCTGAATGAAGTACGAATTATTCAAGGAGGAGGGAACTATCAGCAAGGCTACATCTATGCCCGAAAAGAGGTAAAGCCGAATGACTGGTATTTCAAGTGTCATTTTTACCTTGACCCGGTCATGCCTGGTTCATTAGGAATTGAGGGGATTTTGCAAGCGATGCAAGTCTATGCCTTGCAGAACGATCTTGGTAAACAATTCAAATCTCCCCGTTTTGTCCAAGCCATCGACCATCTAATCGTTTGGAAATATCGCGGACAAATTCCTCATGGTCATACCGAGATGTATTTAGAGGTTCATATTTCCAAAGTGGATATTACTCCAAACAAAGTCACCTTAATCGGTGATGCCAGTTTGTGGAAACCCAACCTGAGAATCTATGAAGTTAAAGACATCGCTCTTTGTTTAGTTGAGTCTGATTAAAATCTATCAAACTCACACTATGGTTCAGTTAGTACTGTTGGTGAATTAAGAACCTAACCCCCAGCCCCCTTCCCTAGTAGGGAAGGGGAGTCCGGAAGCCCCTCTTCTCCTAAGGGAGGGATTTGGGGAGTCAACCCAACCGACAATCTACAATCTGTTATTGGCTTGAATTGGAAAAAGAAACTATGTTGGCAATACCTTTAACGCAAAACAAAAATGGTCTTCGTTTCTCAGGAAATCCGAACAATCAAAATCCAGTCTGGCAGGGTTCTTTAAATTCTGTAGCTTTTGATGAAGAAGGTATCAAGACTAAACTGCTGAATTTAGATAAACCCTGTTACATCGTTAGCAAGCAAGGCCAAATTGGGGTCACGAACGAAGGTTATTTAGGGGATGCTAATAACGGCAAAACTGAATCCGTGGAAACTTTGACAGCAGTGCCACCGCTAGTTCCTCAACAGTTGGGAGACCCCAGTTTCCTGACTTTCCACGGGGTAAAATATGCTTATAGTACGGGGTCAATGGCGAATGGCATTGCCTCCGAAGAAATGGTAATTGCCCTTGGTAAAGAAAAGATTCTCAGTGCCTTTGGTGCCGCGGGCTTAGTTCCTTCTCGCATTGAAACTGCTATTCACCGCATTCAGCAAGCACTTCCAGAAGGGCCTTATGCATTTAATTTGATCCACAGTCCTAGCGAAGCTGCAATCGAGCGGGGTGCAATCAATTTATATCTCAAATACGGCGTCACCACTGTAGAAGCTTCCGCATTTCTGGATTTGACACCCAACATTGTTTATTATCGGGCAGCGGGACTTAGCCTCAATTCAGCGAATCAAATCGAGATCAAAAACAAAATAATTGCCAAAGTTTCTAGGGCAGAAGTTGCAACTAAATTTTTGCAACCAGCCCCAACTAAAATGCTCAAGCAATTGGTCGCTCAAGGACTGATTACTGAGTTACAAGCTTCCTTGGCTGAAAAAATTCCAATGGCTGACGATATTACTGTAGAAGCCGATTCTGGCGGTCATACAGATAATCGTCCCTTAGTTTGTCTCTTACCTTCGATTCTGACTCTTAGGGATGAAATTCAGGAAAAATATGGTTACGAACAACCTGTCAGAGTTGGAGCGGCTGGAGGAATTGGTACACCGCAGTCAGCATTAGGGGCATTTATGATGGGAGCCGCTTATGTGGTGACAGGCTCCATTAACCAATCCTGTCTTGAAGCTGGAGCTTCTACTCATACCAAAAACTTGCTAGCTCAAGCGGCTATGGCTGATGTGAGTATGGCACCAGCGGCGGATATGTTTGAAATGGGGGTGAAATTGCAAGTCCTGAAACGTGGCAGTCTCTTCCCAATGCGGGCGCAAAAACTCTTTGATTTCTACAAGAACTATGACTCAATTGAAGAAATTCCGCTTGTGGAAAGAGAGAAATTAGAAAAAGAAATCTTCAGGAAGAGTCTAGAGTCAGTTTGGGAAGATACGGTTGCTTATTTTTCTCAACGCGACCCGGATCAAATAACCAGAGCAGATAACAATCCTAAACGTAAAATGGCTCTGATTTTCCGCTCCTATTTGGGCTTGTCCTCCCGTTGGTCTAATGCGGGTGAGAAAGGTCGTGAAATGGATTATCAAATCTGGTGTGGCCCCTCAATGGGATCGTTTAATGAATGGGTGAAGGGTTCTTATCTGGCTCAAGCGAATAATCGTCGTGTAGTTGATGTTGCCGATCACATAATGATTGGTGCTGGCTTTTTGTACCGGCTGCAAAACTTGAAACTACAGGGGTTATCGATGCCTGCACAATACTGGAACTATTGTCCAAAACCTCTTTTTTAGGATAGTCTAAACATTTTTGGTACCAGGGGCTGGCATTTTAAAGAACTTTGCCGTAAAAAGCCTCTGGGCTGTCTCTATCGGTATGCCTTAAACTGTGGAGGCAAGCGATCGCGTATAGGCGTTTTTATGTTTTTATTAAGACGCTTTTGAGTGAGTCTGCGCGATCGCTTTTGTCACTCCCAAGAACTCGCGCAAAGTCGCTGAAGCATCGTCCTGTCGCCATACAGCCGCCATTGGGACAGTTGGTGTTGGTTCAGCGATGTTTTTGTATAAGACACCCTTGCGTTGAAGATTTTGGACATTAGCAGGGAGCAAGGCAACTCCAACCCCACCAGCGACTAAGCCGAGTATTGTTAGCATCAGCGTTCCTTCCTGGATGACAACGGGGGAAATACCCGATTGTTGGCACAGATGTTCGAGCTGTTCAGATAAGACTGGAGAGAATTGACGAGAAGGAAGGATGAACACTTCCTGTGCCAGTGCTTTTAAGGAAACTTGAGGTTGGCTCGCCAGTGGATGAGTCTCTGGTAATGCGACGATTAAAGACTCATGCCAAATCGTCATCCAGGATAAATCAACTTCTTCTTGCATCCAGGACGGCAAATGGAAAAAGCCAACATCCAGATGGCGATCGCGCAGTGCTTGCATTTGCATGGAAGTTGCTAACTCTCGCCAGACGAGTTCCACCAGCGGAAAACGTTCAAGATAAACTCGCAGAATATCTGGCAAAAAGCTGTTTGCCACTGAGCTAGTAAAGCCGATTACCAACCGCCCGATTTCTCCCCGACTAGCACGCTGCACCATGTTGACCGCACGATCTACGCTAGCGATCGCGCTTCGAGCTTCGTCTAAAAAGACTTTTCCTGCTAGGGTTAACTGGAGCGGTCGCTGGGTGCGATCAAACAGTTGCACTCCCAGATCGTCTTCGAGATCGTGAATTTGTTTGCTCAAGGGAGGTTGCGCGATATGCAGACGAGCAGCAGCACGAGAGAAGTTTAACTCCTCTGCAACCGCGATGAAGTAATGCAAATGCCGAAGCTCCATTCGTTCTTCACCACTATGTCTTTGCCCTAATCTTGGCAAGATAGGAATGCAAATGTCAAATTAATATCAGTTTTTAAACACTATATCTTTGCCATATAGTTACTTAGTCAAGAAAGTATTAGACATCTAGTAAACCCTTCGTTAATCTAAATGAAAAGACGTTATCAACCTCAACACATCTAAGTTAATAGATAGTGTTGTAAATAGGTATAGGGAGCCATTATTTTATGAAGAAGATCGAGCGTGTTGCCATTGTGGGGGGAACGCACGGAAACGAACTCACCGGAATTTACTTAGTGAAGAAATTCGAGCGATCGCCCAACTTGATTCAGCGACCTAGCTTTGAAAGTCTTACCTTGTTAGCGAATCCCAAAGCCTATGAAATTGGGAAACGGTATGTTGATACCGACCTTAATCGCTGTTTTCTTCGCCAGGATTTGGAGAATTCGAGCCTTTCTAGTTACGAAGCGCAACGAGCCAAGGAGATTTATGGAAAATTTGGCTCTGGGGGGAGCCATCAGGCAGATTTGGTTGTTGATTTACACAGCAGTACAGCAAACATGGAGCTAACAATTATTCTCGCTAGTAAGCATCCTTTTAACCTTCAGCTAGCCGCTTATCTCACATCTTTTCATTCAAAAGTGAAGGTACTTTACTCGACAACCAGAAATCAAGGCACCCCTCATCTGGACTCAATTTGTGAATTCGGCTGCACAGTTGAAGTCGGTGCGGTGGCTCAAGGGGTATTGGATGCAACTTTATTTCAGCAAACGGAGGAACTCGTCCACGCAATTTTAGACTACACGGAAGCCTATAACCAGGGAACGCCACCTCCTGTAAGAGATACCCTTACCGTTTATCACAGCATCCAGACAATAGACTATCCCAGGAATGAGTTTGGAGAAATTCAGGCAATGATTCATCCCCAGCTTCAATTTAGAGATTATGAAGCGCTTCATCCCGGCGATCTCATGTTTTTAACGTTTGATGGTCAAGCGATCGCTTATGAAGGTGAAGCAACAGTTTATCCAGTCTTTATCAATGAAGCAGCCTACTATGAAAAAGGAGTTGCCATGTGTTTGACTGAAAAGCAGCAAGTCACCATTTAGCAAAAGTCTCAAGTGTCGAATTCAGATTAAATCATTTCTAACTCTTCGTCAGTTAAAAAATATCGCGAACTTGGAATTGTGGATTTTATTGATTAACAAAAATAAAAAGTAAATCGGTAATTCAAAAACACAAAGGAGTCATAAATGAAGGCGCAGCAGGCAGAACTTTACCAAAGTATTCAAGAATTCCCCCTTGACGATCCGGAGTCTGCTTTTCCCTTTAGTCAAAGGTTAGCAAGAGAAAACGGTTGGACGGCTCAATATACTCAGCGTGCCATTAACGAATACAAAAAGTTTATTTTTCTTGCCCTTGTAGTTGGGCATCCTGTCACGCCTTCCGATCAAGTAGATCGAGTTTGGCATTTGCACTTAACTTACACTCATTCCTACTGGGATGAGTTTTGTGACAAAGTTTTAAAAAAACCATTGCACCATCACCCAACGAAGGGCGGTTCCAGCGAACAGGATAATTTTTATAGGTGCTATAACGAGACGCTGATTAGCTACGAAAAACTCTTTGGACAGCAACCTCCTAGCGATATCTGGTCACCACCCAACACTCGATTTGGTAAAGACATTGAGTGCAGACAAGTCAACACTCATCGGTACTGGATCGTACCCAAACCATCTTTTACTCTGACTTGGTTGCCATCTATTTATCTCCCTCGCTTGCCTTTGGGGCAATTCCTAGCGATCGCTCTATTGTCATTTATATTAGTTCTAACTGTCAGCAGCTCTACGCTACTGATAGCAGGGATTTCTACTCAGACAACTCACTCTACAAGCTCTGAATTAGCACTGGCTCAAACAAGCGAAAATTCTCCGCTACCTCGCAAGACTCCAACTCCAACTCCTAAGAACAAAGAGCGTCCTACTTCGGAAAAATCTTCAGGATTGTTTTGGTGGTGGCTACCAATATTCCTCATTTTTTCCCTGTTCGGAAGTCGCGGCAATAACAGTGGTGGTAGTAGTGGTAGTAATGATAGTACGAACAACGGCTGCGGCTGTGGCTGTATGTGATCGGGCATCTGTTTAAGACTGGACAAGAGACATACAACTAGAGAAACCCTGTCCAAAACCCTTGCGTGGGCGTCATTTTTGGCGTTACCTTCAGCAATCAGATATCACCAGGATGGATTTCTGATTGATCAGTGCAAACCCCAAAAATCTTCTAACAGCGACTGTTCTCGTAATTCTTAATTGCTTTTTACTTGGCTACCGTGGCTGCGAGGATCATCCTGACTAACTTTGGCGGGTGTAACGGGTGATTGGAAGGCAGAAACCTGTCCCCCAGCTTGGGCGTAAGGCAGAGGTACAGAAGCAACAAGGGCGTCAATGTTTGCCTGCATGACGGGACGAGGTACCTCACCGATGGTTTGAGCGATCGCGTCTCCGTTATTGCCGAAATATACAAAATGGGGAATCCCATCAACGCGGTAGCGCGTCATCTCTGGCAACCACTTATTGTTATCCACATTCAGCATGACAAAATTCATCGAATCAGCATACTGCTCTTTCAGTTCGCCCAGATCCTTTGCCATCGCCTGACAGCTGGTACACCAGTTCGCATAAAATTCCATCAACGTCGGCTTGCCATTGCTCAAAGCCACTTCTAACGGTGTAGATTGCTCAGCTTGGGTGTCCAGGGAAACTGAACTTGTCTCAGTTTGTAGTCCCAAGAATAGGAAAACGCTGAGGACAATCGCTACTAAAGCAATCAAGAAGTTTGTGACACGTTTCGCGCCGGTTCCTAGCGACGGCGGCTGGGAGGTTGCAGTTGATTCAGGTGAATTCACAGCCATCGAAGATTTTTTCACGATTGTTATAGATGAGCTACCTTTAGTGTACCAACTCCCTCCAGAGCAACCTTTGCCGTGAAAAAACGAGTAACGTTGACTTTTCCCAAACGAGCGATTCAGATGCCAGTGACTTATCGACTGGCGAAGGATTTTAATGTAGCGGCGAATATTATTCGTGCCCAAGTGGCACCCAATCAAATTGGGAAGCTAGTGGTGGAACTTTTGGGCGATATTGATGCAATAGATGCGGGAATCGAATGGATGCGATCGCAAGACATCAGCGTTTCTTTTGCCAGTCGCGAGATCGCGATCGATGAAGACGTTTGCGTTCACTGCGGGTTATGCACTGGCGTTTGCCCCACAGAAGCTTTGACGTTAGAACCGCAGACATTTCGGCTTAATTTTACGCGATCGCGCTGTATTGTCTGCGAACAGTGCATTCCCACCTGTCCCGTAGAGGCAATTTCTACTAATTTTTGAATTGAAAATGCCTCTTTTTGGCGAATTGAGTCCAAGACTAGGCGATCGCATAATTGTAGTAACCGCAGCGCTCTTGAATGGCAGCGATCGCATCGAGGATCGTGCTAAGAGCAACGCTATTCTCCGATTTTAAGAGCATCTGGCGCAGATAAGGTAATGCTCCAGCGCTGCCGATTTTCCCCAAACTATAGGCAGCCTTCTCCCGAACGCTAACGTCTTCGTGGTTAACAGCTTGCCTGAGCGCCCCTACAGCCGACGGGCTATTGATTTGACCTAATGCCCAAGCAGCACTCCCTCGAACGCTAGCGTCTGGGTGGTTGAGAGCTTGTCGCAGTGCTGCTACCGCCGCTGGAGTGCCGATTTGACCTAATGCCCAAGCAGCGCTTCCACCCACAGTCGCGTCTTCATCGTTCAACGCCCCCAACAGCCCCACCACCGCAGCCGGAGAACCGATTTCCCCTAAAGCCTCCGCAGCCTTCTCGCGCACCCGATAGTCGGTATCGTGCAAAGCCTCCAGCAGCCCGGTTACGGCAATCTGGCAGCCAGTGCTACCTAAAGCAGAGGCAGCATTTTCGCGCACCCGATAGTCTGTATCGTGCAAAGCTTCTAGAAGTCCCGCTACCGCCGCCGGGGAGCCTATTTTTTCTAACGCAGCGGCAGCACTTTGACGAACTCCAAAGTCTTCATCATGTAACGCTTGTCGCAGCCCCACGACGCTGACTTCACTGCCGATTTTCCCTAAAGCCTCAGCCGCTTTTTCTCGAACATCAAAGTTTGGATGGTTTAAAGCTTTCAGTAGCGCCGCTACGCCTTCCTCCTTGCCCATAGAACCCAGGGCATAGGCAGCCATCCAACCCACCCACGAATCGTCATCGTCCAAAGCTTCTAAAAGCCCAGCGACCGCCGCTTGGGCAGGCGCAGGCTCGATGCCCTTTCTGCCGATTTTCCTTAAAGCATAGGCAGCACCCCTGCGAACATAAAAGTCACGATCCTTTAAAGCTTCTAGCAACCCTGACATTGCCGCCGGAGAACCGACTAAACCTAACCCATAGGCAGCACAACTGCGAACCTCATAATCTTCATCTTTCAGCGCCTTCAGCAGCCCCAATACTGCCAACGGATTGCGGGTAAGGCCTAAGCCGAATGCAGCCCTCTCGCGCACCCGATAGTCTCGATCCTGCAACACTTCCAGTAGTGTCGCCACCGCCTCCTCGCTGCCAATTTTTCCTAAAGCATAGGCAGCTCTTCGGCGAACATCAAAGTCGTCATCGTTCAACGCTTGCCGTAGCGCCATCACCGTTTCTTGCGTGCCAATCGAACCTAATGCTTCGGCTGCTTTTTGACGCACCCGATAGTTTTCATCATTTAACGCTTGCAGTAGCGCTGATACCGCCTGCTGAGTGGGAATTTGACCTAAAGCATAGGCAGCATTGTAACGCACCCGAAAATCTGCATCGTTCAAAGCTTCCAGTAGCGCCGACACTGCTTCCTCGGTGGGGGTTTGACCTAAAGCGTAGGCAGCTCTCCCACGCACATCAAAGTCCTCATCGTTCAATGCTTGCCGCAGCACCCCTACGGCTGCCTGGGTACCAATCGCGCCTAAGGCATAAGCTGCACTCTCGCGCACCTGAAAATCTTCATCGTTCAACGCTTGCCGCAACCCCATCACTGCGGCATCGGTGCCGATAGAACCTAATCCATAAGCTGCACTCAAGCGAACACCAGAGTCGTCATCGTTCAATACTTCCAGCAGCGCTGTCACGACTGCATCGGTGCCGATGGAAGCTAAGCCATAAGCTGCACTTTCACGCACCTTAGCGTCAGGGTGGTGAAGCGCTGGGAGTAGGCTGGGGATTGCACTATCAGAGCCAGTGATGCCTAAAAGTTGAAATTTCAACTCTTGAGGAACTTCTAGAGAAGCAACTAAACCGACGGTTGCGGCTTGAAACTCCGGTTTAACGGCTCCTGCCATCTGTGCGCCTAACCTCAAATCCACTTCTAAGGCTAACTTCACGACTCGCACTACCTGAGCTTTTTCCTCCAAGCGCTGTAACATCTGCACTATGGGGTCTGTCCATTTCAGATAATTTAAATACTCCTGCTTGAGCTGGTCATCACTCAGTGAGAGTACCTGTTGGAGGAGGTTTTCGGCGGTGTAAGATTCCTGAATCGGTTGGTGATGCAATTCCATCTAGTTGCCTTCTCACATTTGAATCAATGGGTGCTTGAGCAAACCGTCTAGGCTACGTCCGACTCAGCAAAAAAATATATGACTTTGATTTTAACGAACGACGACGGAATAGACGCTCCTGGAATCCGAGCGCTGCACAAGGCGATGAATGGCAAGGGGGTGATTGTGGCTCCTAAAGACCATTTATCCGGATGCGGTCATCAGGTGACGACGACTCAAGCGATTCATGTACGGCGTCGCTCGGATTTTGAATATGCGATCGCGGGTACTCCCGCTGATTGCGTTCGCATTGCGCTTACGCATCTTTGCCCTACTGTCAAGTTTGTCCTTTCTGGCATCAACGCCGGTGGCAACTTAGGAGCCGATGTTTACATTTCAGGGACTGTCGCTGCTGTGCGCGAAGCAGCCTTTCATGGGGTTCCGGGGATTGCCGTTTCCCACTATCGCAAAGGCAAACTGAATGTCGATTGGGATGTGGCGGCGAGGTGGACGGCTGGAATTTTAGCCGATCTACTCAACCGTACCATTGAACCGGGAACGTTTTGGAATGTGAATTTGCCGCATTTGTTACCCGGAGATCCCGATCCGGAAGTGGTGTTTTGCGAACCTTCTCGGCAACCCTTACCAGTTAACTATCGCGTTGAAGGCGATAATTTTTACTACGTCGGAGAATATGCCAAACGCGATCGCACTCCTGGTAGCGATGTTGATGTCTGCTTTTCCGGCAAAATCGCCGTAACTCAGCTGCGACTTTAAAAAAGGTGAGGTAAGATACCGCTCCCATAAGAGTTAGCGAAAATCCCTTAATGCAGTCCCTTCGTGTAAGATAGCCAAGGTTAAATTGAACTCAATAGTGGTGGAACCATCCGAAGCACAATACCTAATTCTCAACGCCTTAGATACCTTAGAGCTACTTAGCAATGCGGTGTATGATGAAGACACAGGAATTTGGGTAATTGAAACCCCTAGCAATGTCTTACCCTATGCTCGACTCCTGCAAAATAGCGATATTGTTCCTATCAAATGGGTATCGGAACGATGACAAAACCTACTGAGATTGAAAAGCAACAGTATGCAAGAATAAAAGAACTTTTTGCTTTATCTCGACAGCGCTACTTGGATGCAGGAGGCGATCCTCGAAAGCGCCCAAGTGGTCTTAAAGGTGATGATTACTTGACCGATGAAGAAAGGCAAGAACTATTTGCGATCGCTCGCGGTGGAGTTAAAATCATCGGGGACGAAGTTCACTGTGAAGGGCGGTCTTGGAAAATATCCGCAAAAGATATAAATAATTAGAATTAATCAAAATGCGAATTTTAATCATGGGCGGAACCCGTTTTATCGGGGTTTATCTAACAAAAATTTTGGCGGAACAAGGACATGAAGTGGTGCTGTTCAATCGGGGAAATAAACCAGCGCCCGTTGAAGGTATCAAACAAATTCAGGGCGATCGCACGGATGCTTCGCAACTAAAAGAAAAGTTATCTCAAGAAAAATTTGACGCAATTTTTGATAATAATGGTCGGGAATTGAGCGACACCCAACCTTTAGTAGAAATTTTTAAGGATCGGGTGCAGCATTTTATCTACATGAGTTCTGCGGGTGTGTATCAAAAGTCAGATCAGATGCCTCATGTAGAAGGGGATGCCGTCGATCCAAAAAGTCGTCACAAAGGTAAGCATGAAACGGAAGCTTACCTAGCACAACAGAAAGTGCCTTTTACGTCGATTCGTCCTACCTATATTTACGGCCCTCAGAATTATAACGATCTGGAAGCTTGGTTTTTCGACCGGATTGTGCGCGATCGCCCAATTCTGATGCCCGGACATGGCTTCCATCTCACCCAACTCGGTCATGTGAAAGACTTAGCGGTAGCAATGGCAGCAGTGCTGGGCAATTCTCAGGCAGTGGGACAGATTTATAATGTGTCGGGCGATCGCTATGTTACTTTTGATGGTCTAGCGCGTGCTTGTGCGATTGCAGCCGGGAAGTCCCCTGAGAATTTACAAATTCTCCACTACGAACCCAAAAAGTTTGACTTTGGCAAACGTAAAGCTTTTCCTTTCCGACTTCAGCACTTCTTCGCCTCAGTAAATAAAGCCAAGACTGAACTAAGATGGCAACCAGAATATGACTTAATTTCTGGCCTAAAAAACTCGTTCCAGAAAGATTATCTTGCCTCTGGTCGGAACAAAGCCGAGATAGATTTCTCAATTGATAACGAAATTCTAGAAGCAGGCTAAATCAATCACAAACACCCGAAGACCCAAAAGAGCGATTAGTAGTAGAGATACGATTCATCGTGTCTCTACTAGCTAACCGCTGAGGGTTGCTCGGTTTTTTGGGGGAGAAGGTAAATAACTCCAGAAATCAAAGTAAAGGCAACGGAAATCCAGAAAGCAATTATGGCGGGAATTTCCCAAGAGACAGGCAGGGGTGCGATCAAAAGCGCGATCGCAATAATTTGACTGACTGTTTTTAACTTGCCCCAAATATTCGCTCCACTAATGGTCGTTTTGTTAACGCGCCAACCAGCGATCGCTAACTCTCTTGCCAAAATTAGAAATACGCCCCATGCCGGTACTTGACCGAGTTGAATGAGCGGCAATAGGGGAGCCAACACCAGTAATTTATCAACTAACGGGTCAAGAAATTTACCCAAATCTGTAACTTGATTCAGTTTACGAGCCAAGTAGCCATCCAACCAATCGGTAGCCGCCGCAACCAGAAAAATTACCAATCCCACAGTGCGAGTTTCCGTTGTTGGGGTGTCCAGGCAATAAAGCAGAACTGGCAACGCCAGTAAGCGAGATAAAGTAATCCAGTTGGGTAGCGTCATAACAAGCATCGATCTGATAAGTTAAAAAGACTGTAGACTCCGGACGGTTTCGCGTCCAGAGTCTACAGCCTGAAATTCTAAGTTTACAGTTAGCGATTCGCGATTCGCTTTTTAACAAGCACCTTTTTTCTTCACAACTGCCATCACCGTCTTGAAAATCAAGCTGACGTCGTAAGCAACAGACCACTTTTGCTGGTAATCAATATCCATGCGGACGATGTCTTCAAAGTCTTGGACGCTAGAACGACCGTTCGCTTGCCACTCGCCAGTAATTCCCGGCTTAACATTCAATCTTTCCCAGTGATGAGCATCGTAGCGCATGACTTCATCAACGGTCGGCGGACGGGTTCCTACTAAGCTCATGTCTCCCATTAGAACGTTCCAAAACTGCGGGAATTCATCTAAGCTGGTGCGACGTAAGAACTTACCGATGCGGGTAATTCGGGGGTCATTTTCGTTTTTAAAAATATGCCCTTTCGCTTGGTTATCGACCAGATGCTTGAGCTTCTCTGCACCAACAACCATCGAACGGAATTTCCAGATGCGGAACTTGCGTCCATTCAAACCGCAGCGAATCTGACTGTAAAAGACAGGACCTGGGTTATCCAGTTGCATTGCGATCGCAACTGGAATTGTAATTGTCGCTGCGATCGCTAACCCCACGACGCCTCCCAAGATATCAATCAGCCGCTTCTCTTTGCTAGTGACAGATGGATGACAGCTTGGCTTTGCAACATCAACCAGGTAGATTTCATCAAACGCCGACGAAGCAACGTCGAGGGATTCGGGGAGGTGGGAAGTAGTAATCACTGTTTTTAAGTTGGCTTCTAGAATCAGGTTGCTCTTATGTCAATATAGGCAACACCCCTTACAGATGAATCGTAGAAAGCCCTTACTTTACCGAATCTTTAAGGGAATCGGTATTTTTTTAAGTTTTGTTAGAAGTACGGTTGACAAGCTACAGATTTCAATTATTTAATCCTCTGCCTGTAGGAGGATTGAGAAGGATAATTCTTTTTACCTGAAAGTACGTCGTTACGCGTCTCTTGCGGGTCAGAACTTACCCGGCAAGGATTGAGAAGGATAATTTTTCACCTTGAAGTACTCCTCCCCAGTCTTTTGCAAACAAAGATTTTTCCCGATTTTCCTCCGCACGTAGGGGGAATTGCGGAGGGATGTTCTTGTGACTGAATACAAGCAGTCTCGGATCTCATCGCTAAACTGTTGCCGGTACTAACAAGTCAAAAACTAATGGTTCTTCTAGTTTTTGATAAGTGCTTGTCAGGATAGTGTTTAAATAGCGAAGATAGCGATCGCCCTGCTGAGCATTCAGTCGATACATCTGGGTCGCTTCTTTCTCAAAAAGTGGAGCCTCTGCGATCGCTTGATAGTCAGGATTTTGCTCGGAGGTGGAACTCAGCAGTCCAAACTCGGCTTCCGACGGCACGATACCCGCAGGCAGCTTTCCTTCCAAAAGCGCCATGACGCGAGAATAACAAACCCGCGTATTAATGCCGCGATACTCTAATAACTGCATAATTTCATTCAGCGGCAGCGGTTCTTCGGGTAAAGCGCGTAAAAGTTCCAAAAGCAGAAAATAATCGCTGTACTGCTGCGTTTGTTGCTCCAACAGTTGAGGATACAGCGGTAACGTAGCCAAACCGTAAGCTACTGGACTACAGTTTAGGGTTGAGTCGTTTGCGCCAGTATCCCGAATCAAGACTGCTTTTGGGAGTTTTTGTCGTAGCCATTGAGCGATTTCTCCGACTGCTGCGGTTCCGCCAGTACAGATAATTTGATGAATTCCTGATGCGGGTATCCCTGCCTGAGTTAGCAGCGCATTCAATTCTTGATTCAGTTTTTCAAGAAACGGTTTGAACACGCGGTTTTCTAAATCTCGGCGTGTCACCAAACAGGACTTTCCGCCCAATTCCACAGTATAGCTGTCTTGCTGTTGCAGAATTCGTTTGACAGAATTGGCAGCTTCCAGAAGCGCTTGTCCTAGAGGAGAACTTTGCAATAACGATGCCAAGCGATCGCGCGTCGCTAAATCGGGTTCCCCGGCTTTGGGAAGGCTCAAGGATGAAGAATGGAGGATGAAGGATGACTCGAATTCATCTTTCATTTTGCCTTCTTCATCGTTCAAGAGTAATTGACCGATGATGTCTTGATCGATAGCGTTGCCTGCATAGGCGAGACTCCGACAAGCAAACTGGGAATACGTTAAGTCTTTAAGATTTTCGGGCAAATTCACCACAGCGAGTTCGATGGTAGTGGCACCCGCGTCGATCACCAGAGTCCCGCCTTGCCAGGGGACTCCCGGTAAGGTTGCACCTTCAATTCCTGCCAACAAAGTAGCGATCGCATCTTCAAGAAAGAAGATTTCCTCCGGATTTTCCACCAGATGGGCACCCAGTACGGCTTCGCGAATGTTAAAGCGGTAGGTATCTCCCCATTTAGCCGGACAACCGACAATCACACCACTCAAGCAACTCATCGCTGCATTCAGCGTAGAGGGCTTTAAACCAGCAGCACCCACCAAATTAGGCCTCGATTGTTCTGTTGGGGATAGCGGGTTTCCCTGCCTTCCTAGAGGTCTTAGAGTGGCAAATAACGCTTGCAATGAGCGCCCCAGCCAGTAAAGGGAAATTGGCTGGTCGAGCGACCACTGCAATATCGGCTCCCATTTTTTGGCAGATGAATAGTAAGGAATTCCCACCTTCAAGTACGGTTTAAAGCCTTGAATAAAGACTCCTTCTTTACGATTGGCAAGAGAAGACGCCAGAACACCCACTGCGATCGCCGCTGGCGTATGCGCGTAAGTGTTACTCGCGGCTGGTGTATCGGCGTAAGCGCTACTCGCACCCCCCGATGACTGCTCTGAATTGCTCCAGGCTGGCCCCGTGTAAGTCACTGCGGGTAAACGAAAGCTGGTTTGGGTAGATTCTGTCTGTCCTTGGCTTATCCAATAGATGGGATATCGTTCACCCGTCGAACCATTTAACAAAACCGCAGACACGCCAGTTGTGCCAAAGTCAATACCTAAGTACCAGGCATACTTGCTGACATTCTCCGCAGGCGATGGTTTTGCAGACTCAAGGACAGTGGAAGAATGTATTGAATTTGGATTCATGATCCCGATCGGGAGCAATTTTGTACTTTCTAAAACGAATGGGGATTCAAGGGTAATTTCCTGAGTGGGTATCCCTACGGAGTTTTTTTTTCCGGGTTCGATGAGTCTGAAAATATATCCAGCTCCAGATCAAAATCGTCAGTTTGAGGCAGCGTCGGCTCAGAAACGGCTTCTTCCTCGGTTGCCATTGGTGGATTGTTAGGGAACTGAGCGATCGCATCGTCTGGTGGAGCGATCAGTTCTTCCAATCGCAATAATTCTTCCTGCCAATCCGATTCCCCTAGGTGTGTTATTTCGACTTGCGAAATTTCTGGCATTTCCTCAAATTCCCAGTCGCCTAAATCTTCTTCCTGCAACCCAGTTAGCGCATCAATATCGGCATCGGACGCGATCGCCCTTTCTCTGGGTGTTTCTAGACTCTGTTCCTCATCGGCAAATAATTCCCACGATTCATCGAACTCAATCGATACTGCTGTCTCCTCACCAGTAATTTCTGGCGTCTGTTGTGCTTCCGAGTCAGAGAAGTATTCTTGCTCTAGCGCCGCCGTTTCAGTAGGTAGTAGATTGACTTCTTCGGGGAAGAATGACAACGATTCATCGAAATCAATGGTGGCTGGTGCCTCCCTTGACGGATTGGCTGACTCCTCCCACTCCCAGTCGGCAACGTATTCTTGTTCTAACGCCGCCGTTTCGATTGGTGGTAGCTCTAAATCGACTTCTTCTTCGGGGAATACCAACGATTCGTCGAAATCGATGGCGGCTGGTGCCTCCCTTGACGGATTGGCTGGCGGTGGCATTTCTTCCCACTCCCAGTCAGCAACATATTCGTGTTCCAGCGCCGCCGTTTCTGTAGGTAGCTCCAGATCGACTTCTTCGGGGAATACCAACGATTCATCGAAATCGATGGTTTCTGGCATCTCTTCTGGCGTTTCTGCTGACGTGATTCCTAACGTCTGTTGCTGGGAATCGGCTATGTATTCTCGATCCTCCTGTATTCCTACTTCTGCTTCTGTTATCGAACTTAGCGAGGGCGATACTTCCGACGATTCATCAAGATTAGCGGGGGGAAGAAAAGCGATCGCTTTGTCTGGCGCTGGGTCTAAGGGTTCTACAGGGAACAAGGAAGCCAAATTCCAATCCGCTCTTTCATCGGCTGTTGTCGTGTTCGCCGTTTCCGGTTGCTCCTGAGGGGAATTTTGTGGATGGTGAGCGATCGCGTTTTCTGTTTCTGAACCTAAACTGAATTCCCCAGACGGCAATCTTTCCGACTCCTCATCTGTTCCAGGAACAGAATCCTCATCCACAAAGCTATCTAGGGCGAGATCATCCCAATCTTCCATCAACAACTCATCCAGTTCCGTCACTGGCAAAGCTTCCTGGTGTCTCGTCCTCTGGGTTATTTCTGACGCTTCTGCTTGTGTTTCAACAGCGTCAACCGTCCCTTCTGGTATCTCCGTCCCAAAAAGCTCTTCCTCCTCTGCGAACCAGTCATCTTGAGTCTGGATTTCTGTCGCGTTATCGCTAAAATCCGCCTCTCTATGGCTCCTCTGCTCCTCTGATTGCGGAAATACGCCCTCCTGCGGTGCCTCAAAGCTAGACAGATCTTCACTCAGCAGTTGCAGTGTATCTCTATCCAGCCAGAAAAACTCGTCTTGGTCAACTGAGAAAGTATCCATCGCCAGCAGATTTTCGTCTGGCGAAGCGGGAATGTAGATATCTTCTTCCAGACTTGCAGCTTCCTCGGTTGCAGGTTGCTCTGTATCCTGGATTTGAGTATTCTGGATTTGAGTATTCTGGATTTGAGTGATTTCCTCCAGACTCGGAGGTGTGACCCTCGGTAAGAGAGATTCCGCTGGCAGTACTTCCTGCTCCTGGAACAGATCCTCCTGCAACAGATCAGTTAGTGCCGAAATGACCAGATCCCCTTCTTCCACTGTTTCAGGATTGAAGGCTTCATTGGTTTCGACATTTTGATCTTCACTGGCAATCGTCGGAGCGATCGCCCACTTCTCAACTTGGATAACCGTCTTTTCCCAATCTTCGGGAAATAAAACATTTTCCCAAGAGTCCTCGACTTGCTCGACTCTCGCAGGTGGTTGCGCGATCGCGGCATCTTCAGCGGGGTCTTCCAAACCGGCAAACAGGGCATCTTCTAAAGAGTCCTGACTGCTATAAGGGCGAGGGTTCCTCTCTCCGGCTGAATCTTGAGGAATGATTGGATTTATACTTTCTGCTTGAGTTTGGGTATCTCGGGCGGGATTATTCTCCGGTTGTTTCTCAACTTTTTGAGCTTGTTGTTCGGGACTCTGTGGGATTGGCGGCGTCCCAAACAAGCTTTCAAAAAAATCGTCGATTTCGTCGCGCTTCCTGTCGGGAATCGTGGGAAGGATAGGCTCCGTCTGGAAGATAGTTTTCATATCATCGTCATCCAGCGATGCCATCTCCAGATTGCCCAAGTTCTCTAGATTCAAGTCTTCCAGACCGCTACTCTGGGCACCAGAGGTAGGGTTCGATGGAGTGCTAGCAGACGATGCTGTCCCAAAAAGATTATCCTTTGAGGAGGCTTGCCTTTGTACCGACTCCCCTAAGCGGTCCGTTGGCAGATTGAACTGGGGACTTTGCGACTGCTCCTGTTCCACCGAGCGGAGGGGCAATTCAACCCCCGGATACGGCAATGGCTGTCTGGCGACAGGAACATCATTCGGCGAGAAATTGAATTCGTTGCGATTAGAAGGTGGAGAGGAGGGTTGATCCAGCGTTTGGGGTTCCCTCTGGGGATAGGGCAGTTGCAGAGCGCCGATTCCTGGTGTTGTCGCAGCCGGACTCGCGCTACTTGCATCTACTTGTGACTGCCGAGACGATTGCAAAATTGCTGAGGCTTCTTGCTGGAACTGCTCGGTGAGCTGATTTACCAACTCTGTAAACATCACCTCGCTTTGCTGCCCCAAGTTGTGCATTTTATCAAGTCCTTGGGCTAAGGACTCTTGATAGCTAACAAGATTGCGTTGCAGTGCCTCGAAGACTGTACGAATGGTTGAATCCAGCGTTGCTAGCAGTTGATCGGATTTTGCCTGTAACGTTTGCAGTTGTTCCAGGCGCTCTCGCGGATGTAAAGGTAAAGAATTGCTAGATATCGCGTCTGAATAGCTAGGTGAGAAATTATAGGGTTGTTTTTGACCTTCTGGAGGGAGTACCTCAGCACTCAAAAACTGAGTTTCCAAATTTCTCAGGGTTTGAGCCATCTGTTGCGTGAGAGTTTCCTGCAAGCGACTAGAAAGTACCTGCAAAAATTCGGAAATCAGTTGCTGCTGTGCCGCTTGTTGCTGAGCAAGCGTTCGATGGTGCAGCCGATAACTCTCCATCTGTCGAATCTCTAAAACCAGAGATTCCCGCTGTTGGCGAAGACTCTCCAGATCCCCCTGCAAGGACTGCATCAAGCTGGTTCGCACCGCTTCCATGTCTTGCTCAACCGCTTGCACAATCTGTCGTGCTGTTGCCTGCGGTTGGTATTCCTGATGCTGAGCTTCATCTCCAGCGCCTGATTGTTGCCGTGAGACTAAATAGGTACGAACCTGCTCCAGAAGCCGACGCTGCTCTTGGACATCAACTGACCTGAGCCAAGGCCGACGGGAGCTGGCCTTGTGGAGGATGCTGTCAATGTTAGCGATTAGTGTAGAAATCGCATCCGTCTCGTGAGTCACAATGGAATCCCTGGCTAGAACGATTGCACAGTTATCAGAAGTTACTATACTGCCACTGCCTATAATGTTAGACTGCCCAACAAGAACAACTTATATTAAACAGGGTGTTGCATCTACCGGGTGAATTATTTCAAGACTGGTAATTCTAAATGTAGATAGAATTTTGGGTTGTAGCGTTTTGTCACCCAATGGGTACAAAGAAAGCGATCGCCCAAAATCAAAGCGTTTTGGATTAAGATGTGAGTTTTGCTAGATGCGTCAGCAGCGAGTCGCGGGTTTCCTCTATGAGGATAATAAAGATAGGGTCACTGGCTCAATGGGTGCCTCCTAACTCTGATTGGTACGCTGCCAAGAGCCTCCTGTTCAGCCTAATTATCTTCGAGAGCGTAAACACCATATTCGGGAGATGCCGACCTGATTGCTGAAAGTTTCCGGCTCAACGGTTGCTCTTGATTCAAACGCTACCAGCTAGCCCCACTCCAGTGGGCCACTCTTTATCAGTTCTTAGCTTTTTCATTTGTGTTGGCCCGATGGAAGACCGATACACCCCCCGCGAACCGAACTCTAACATGAATGCGTTGATTCGCTCCACACCTTTGTTTACCGGCTTACCAGAGACCGTTGTGGAGAAAGCCACTTCCCATGTCGTCACTCGTACCCATCCTGCAAATCAGGTGATTTTGCTGGAAAATGACTGGGGCGGCTCTGTCTACTTTATTCTGGAGGGTTGGGCGAAAATTCGCACCTACAACCTTGATGGTAAAGAGGTAACGCTGAATATTCTTGGCAAAGGAGAACTTTTTGGCGAAATGGCAGCGTTGGATGAGGTTCCTCGTTCAACGGATGTAATTACGCTAACTCCTACGACGATTGGCAGTATGCCTGCTCAAGATTTTGTTCAGTTAATTCATAACGAACCACTAGCAGGCGTTCGCTTGGCTCAGCTGATGGCAAAACGCCTGCGTCAAGTCAACCGTCGCCTCCGATTGCGAGAATCAGATAGTATGTCCCGCGTTGCCGACACGTTATTATTCTTGGCAGAAGGACAGGGAAAAACTGCCCAAAAAGGAACGATGATCCCCAATTTACCCCATCGTGAGTTAAGCAGCCTCAGCGGTCTGGCGCGAGAAACGGTAACGCGGGTTTTAACAAAGCTGGAAAAAAAGGCGCTGATTATGCGCGACCACGATATCTTGTGCATTCCCGATTTGGCGGCTTTGGAACGGCTAATCGTCTAATAAATATACGGCAGTGGCACTCTAAGTGCCTAACTGCCATTTATCTGGGTGCCTAATCATGGGTTTTCAGAAAATATTGGTTGCTATCGACGACTCTTCTTTATGTCAGGCTGTCTTCGCTCAAGCGCTGGAATTGGCGCAGGCGAATCGTGGAGCAATGATGCTGCTACATTGCCTCAATAGCGAGATACTCGGAGAAATAACGCCACGGCTCTCTGGTGAGATGGGTTTGTATCCTCAGATAATGACATCCTATGAGAATCATCACCTCACGATCGAAAGGCGAATCCAGCAGGTGCAAGATTTGCTACGAAGTTACTGCGAAAAATCTACCCGTCAGGAAGTGCCAACGGAGTTTGATTACAAAGTAGGCGAGGCTGGGCAAATGCTATGTCAAGCGGCTGAGAATTGGGGTGCCGATTTGATTGTGATGGGACGCCGAGGGCACAAGGGGTTGACAGAAGCTTTGCTGGGGAGTGCGAGTAATTATGTGCTGCACCACGCTCCCTGTTCGGTGTTAGTAATTCAGGGCATAGATACGGAGCATCCTGAATCACTGGCGACTGATGAAATAGCGGATGGATAAAGGGATACTGGAAATTGGTAATGGGTCTTGTGATTCTCTCCTGAAGCTGCTGAAGCTCGGCTCAAAACGGGAATAGAGGTTAAATTTAGGATCTGGCTTTGTTTTTTAATCTGCATGAGCGATCCTTTTGAAGACAGTCAAGCTTCTGGTCTGGGTAATTCTCAGAAAATCGAAGATGAGGCGAATCTAAGCGAAACGCCCCCGGCAACCAGTGCCCAAGGGAACAATTATTCCGAACCCCAGGTGAAAGCAGTTGCTCCCCTGATTATGGTGGAAACTGCCTTTCTAGCTAGTACCTGTAGCCTGATTTGGCTGATTAATTATTACTTTCCAATGGGACCGCTGCTGCGGATGTTTTTCCCAATCCCGATTGCCCTCGTATACTTGCGATGGGGGCACCGGGCGGCTTGGATGGCAGCGTTGGTTTCTGGGTTGCTGTTGTCCGTTCTAATGGGGCCAACTCGCAGCATTCTGTTTCTGATCCCCTACGGTCTCATGGGTGTCCAACTGGGGGCTTTGTGGCGGCGCAGGAGCAGCTGGCTGTTCTCGATTGGTACGGGGACAATTATTGGTACGTTTGGATTCTTTTTTCGGTTTTGGCTGCTGTCAATTTTATTGGGGGAAGACCTCTGGGTTTACATGACTAGCCAGGTGACGGAACTGGCAGAGTGGGCATTCGTCAAGATCGGGCTACTGCAAGAGCCGAGTCTCTCTTTGATTCAAGCGATCGCATTGGGCGCGATCGTTCTCAATAATGTCATCTATCTGTTTGTCGTGCATCTGGTGGCTTTGCTGCTACTCGATCGTTTGGGCAACCCGATTCCCCGTCCCCCTCATTGGGTACAAGTGCTGCTGGATTATGAAGAATGAGGGTGAAAAGTTAAAGGTTGATTTCACCTTTTTCCAGTTGCTTTGAGCCGCACCACGACTCAACCCTCAATCCAAAACCCAAAACTCGATGATTCATGTCTACACTCAGATAGAACAGGGACATCGATGGCTCCAGCGATATCGGGGACGCCCATCGGTGTTTGCTTGTATTTTGGGCTTTACCGCCACCGGGCTGATCCCCGGTATTTCAGCAGCTGGAGCAACGCCAGAGGATCGACAATATACAGCGATCGCAGATGCGGAATTTTTGTATAAAGGCCCTCAGCCTCAGCCTCAATATCCTCTGCCTCCTCTGCAAGCGGGTGCCTCTCCAGTGCTAATCTCCCGCGCGGTGGTTGAAGCACTTGGTATTCCCGTTTATTTATTCAATGCTGGATTGCCCCAGCCGCCAACTGTTCCAGTCATTGATTTGGAAGGTGCCCCTGCCCAGTGTCTCAGCGGCGGAAATGCTTTGCCTCTCGCGACAGTGAAACATCTGTGGGAACAAGGACTGATTTGGGGGCAAAAACTAGCGGCAAGTATCCCGGATGGGTATTTAATTCTGGGAGAGTGCGTGGTAGGGGGAACGACAACGGCTTTGGCGATTTTAACGGGCTTGGGTGTCCCCGCTGCCGGTAAGGTCAACAGCAGCCATCCTAGCTGCAATCACGCGCAAAAGTGGGCGGTGGTGGAAGCTGGGCTGAAAGCCTTTAGGAGCAGAGGAGACGAGGAACATCCTTTTCAAGACCCGTTACATCTGGTTGCGGCAATTGGCGATCCGATGCAAATTGCGGTTGCGGGGATGGCGATCGCTGCGAGCCGCACTTGCGGTGTCATGCTGGCTGGTGGAACGCAAATGCTGGCTGTCTATGCCTTGATGCAAGCGCTTGGGCGTCAATATTCCCTATCTTGGGAACCCGAACAAGTTGTGGTGGGAACGACTCGCTGGGTGGCAGAAGATCCGACTGGCGATACGGTCGGGTTAGCAAAAACAATTAGCCCAGTCCCCTTATTGGGGACTGGGCTGAGTTTTGCGCCCTCTCGTTATCCTCAACTGCGGGCTTATGAGCAGGGATACGTTAAAGAAGGCATGGGTGCGGGCGGATGTGCGATCGCGGCTCATTTAACTCAGGGTTGGCACCAGGAGCAATTACTCCAAGCCATTGAAATGTTAATCGAGCGTTGTTGAAGTCTGAAATATGAAGTGTGAAGCATAAAGTCAGTCTTTATTCTTTCTTCTCTATCTGCAAGCCTTCATTCTTTCTATCTGTATCCCGCCTGCCGAATGTTTAAGAGTGGATTCGCTGAGAGAGTAACTGTTCTTCTAAAGCAGCAATGCGATTATAGGCAGCGGTGAGCTGTGCCGTTAGCCGTTGGATTTGAATGGTCGGTGACAAATCTTTCTCGCTGCTATGAGAGTTACTATCTACAGAGTTTGTATCAACTAAGACATCTTTGTGCTCCATTACTGGAGACTGATTGCTGTAGCTTTTATAGGCATAGCGGCTATTACTGACTCCTAAAGGTGCGGGTGTACCTCCTTGGATAGCCGCTGCTTTGCTTTTAGACAAAGCTTCAGAGACTTTTTCGCTCAACTGGTCAATCATTTCGTAAAGGACATCAACTTTATGATTTAAAGTGATGACTTGCTTTTGAAGTGAATCCATGCAATTCCCACTAGGCGTTAACTTGATTTCTTTCATGTTATAAAAAAATAGTTAAAAAACTGTTTTACTTACAAATTATTTAACTATTGAGCAAGATGAATTTATGAAGCTGGAGTTGGGATCGATTGAGCCTTTTTAGGTCAAGGCTGAATAAACATGAAAAGCGGTTTTTCTAGCAGGATTTATGATGTAGAAATATTAAATTCTCAATTCTGAAGATTTATTGGAAATTTTCGCGATTCTAGCCCTATATTCCGTTTATTTTGATTTTCAGCCCTAAGAAGTTCCTCTATCAAAAGGAGGAACAGAAAATATACTTATCGAATAGATAAAGAAGATGGCAACGGCGATCGCAGTGCAAAAAACTGTAGCAAAGGCTAGAACCTTTATCAGTACCGAAGAACACGGACGTATGCTAAGTTAATCAAGCAAGCTAATTACCTTTTACTTGCGTTAAATATTGCTTTTTTGGAAAAAATGCTCAGCATCAGAGAGTTTTTTAGCGCTTGCACGGGGGTATGGACAACAGAAAGAATGTATCATTCTGTCCTTAGCGGTCAGATTGAACGCTCTCATACTGAATATTCGGTAAAAGCCCTGACATGGGAACAAAAGCAGCAAATTTTGTCCTTTTCTTCGTCAAATGGCATAAAGGTAAATCTTGCCCAAGCAACCGAAGAAGAAAATGCCTGTCCTGGGTTTGCGATCGCCTTTGATACCGTCTCGGAAACGGGCGAACGAGTATCCATGAGTTTGAAGGCTTTATTTGTGCCGGATGCCTACGTGGTGCCTGGGGAATCGCCCGCCGAAATCCCCGCTCCACCGATCGTGGCGGAAGTTGTAGATGGGGAAGCGATTAAGGGTTTTTATCTGCGGGATGAGGGATACTCAGAAGCGGGAGCGATCGCGGGGCGCTTTACCTATCAGCCCACTCGCCAAACGCTGGAAATGATCACCTATTATCGACGTTCTGTTGCGGTCGATCAAATGCGGATTGTAGCGCCGGATACGCGGCTCAGAACAATTATTACTTACCAACGACCCGAACCCGGAGAACAACCAACGGTAATCGATTTGGTCGGCTTTGGTGTCGAGCGCCGACAAGCGCTATAAACAGCGAATAGCGAATTGCTAATCAGAAGGATTGCTAGTTGCTACAACTATGAAGAGACGGTCTTTTCTGCTGGGTGCTGGAACGCTGACCTTGAGTCAGATGCTTGCAGGGTGTGGAAATTCCCAAAACCCCACACTAAGAGTTAGACTTCTGAAAAATTCCATTCCTGCTCAGCTATTAACTAAATTTCGCCAGAGCCTCAAGCAATCGACAACTCTAGATTTTACGGCAGCCACACAGTTAAAAGATTTATTTGCGAGTCTAGAAACTTGGCAGAATCCCGGTAAAGCGAACCAGGGCTGGGGTCGGAACTTACCGCTGATTACCTCGAAAAAACCCGTTATTGCCGATCTAGTGACTTTGGGAGATTTCTGGTTAGCACAGGCAATTGAGCAGAAACTCATTCAACCCCTCGAACTTACACAGGCGGGAGGGTGGAATCAATTGCCAATCCGATGGCAAGAACTGGTGAAACGCAATAGTCAAGGTCAATCTGACCCCGCTGGAAAAATTTGGGGTGCGCCCTATCGCTGGGGAAGCACAGTAATTATCTATCGCCGCGACAAATTCAAATCTTTGGGATGGACACCGACGGATTGGCAAGATTTGTGGCGAGAAGAACTGCGCGATCGCATTTCACTTTTAGATCAACCGCGAGAAGTGATTGGTCTAACCTTAAAACGGTTGGGTCATTCTTACAACACGGAACGGATAGACAGAATTCCTGAGTTGAAAAATACCCTGCAAAAGTTGCACCAGCAGGTGAAATTTTACAGTTCCGATACCTATCTGCAACCATTATTGCTAGGAGACACCTGGCTGGCGGTGGGTTGGTCAACAGATGTATTGTCGGTGATGAAGCGCGATCGCAACATTGCTGCGGTGGTTCCTGTGTCTGGAACCGCCTTGTGGTCAGACTTATGGGTGCAACCTGCTGGTGCTGCTGCGAATCCTCTGTTGCAAGATTGGATTAATTTTTGTTGGGAATCCAAACCGGCTACGGAAATTTCTCTGTTCAGCCGCGCCGCCTCGCCAATTGTTGCTGGTATGAACCCAGCAGAGTTACCTGAATTTTTAAAAACAAACCCCGTCTTGCTGCCAGATACTCAGATACTGGACAAGAGTGAATTTCTGTTTCCGCTTCCCCAGTCTACGGCGCTTGCGTATCGTTCCCTGTGGCAGGAAATCCGCCCAACGGTTTAGAACGAACTCGCAGACTATCTTGACCAGAGGAGATAATATCGAGATCGCAGACGACTGGAGTGGTACTGAAATTACAAGTGTAGGTTGCTAGCGGTTCTTGTGGTTGATTGGCAATAAACACCCTGGTGTTGTAGCCATAATCTCTAGCAACCGTCCCAAAGTTGTTGACAAAGCTATAGCGTCCTATATAGTTCAGAAGACTCCAGAGTTGCCGGTTTACAACTAAATCCACCCGCTGGCGATCCGGGTACGCTAGCCAGTTCTCTAGTAATTTGCCACCAAACTGTTCCTCCGCCCACCAAAGGCTGGGAACCGTTGGTTTAGCTTGGGACATGCTATCGGCTCTAATGACTGTACTTCTCGGTGGGCGAGACTCTAGATCGAGTAGTTTTAAGTCTAAAGGTTCGGTAGAAGGCAGTAGTGTAGGTGGTGTTTGTGCCTGCACTAACAAAGGGCCAAGACACGAAGTAAGAATTGCTAAAGCTGATAATAGCAAGGAAGACGCAATCTTTTTTTCTGTTTGGTGGATCTGACTTCTGGCAGCATTGTTATCTGCCGTGTACGCCTGCCTAAATCGTTTAAGTTTCGCTCCAGGTTTGCTTGGTTCCTGTAGAGGTTCCATTTTTACTCGCGCTAATTCATGCAGTTATTGTCTGATAAGAATTGCGAATGGTTCCGGCAATTAATTCCGTGAATGGCTGTAAATAAACGTGGATTACTTCATACAACTTGCATCGGCAACCGTTTACCGCCACTTAACAATGTTTCCAATTCGGCTGCGGGTACGGGACGGCTAAATAGATAGCCTTGCATGGCATCGCAATGCTGCTGGCTTAAGAAAGCGAGTTCAGCGCGAGTTTCTACTCCCTCAGCCGTAACTTTCAGATTGAGATTGTGAGCGAGTTGAATCACGGCGGTCATAATTGCTCGGTTTTGGGTATCGCTAGTAACATCCTGAACAAAGCATCGGTCAATTTTCAAAGTGTCGAAGGGAAATTGTTTGAGATAGCTCAAGGAAGCATAGCCAGTACCAAAATCATCAATTGCGATGTGAATCCCCAACTGTTTCAATTCATTTAAAGTAGCGATCGCCATCGAAGCATTTTGCACGAGGATACTTTCAGTCAGCTCTAATTCCAAAGCATCTGGGGTTAAACCTGTGGTTTCTAACACTTGGACAATTCGCTGGCTTAAATCAGCTTGGCTAAATTGACGCCCAGACAGGTTCACTGACACGCGGAACGATGTAAATCCAGCATCTCGCCATTTTTGCGTTTGGGCGCTGGCAGTTTGCAATACCCACTCGCCAAGCGGGACAATTAAACCCGTTTCTTCTGCCAGCGGAATAAATTCAGCGGGTGAAACCAGTCCCCGCGTCGGGTGCTGCCAACGCACCAAGGCTTCTGCACCGCTAATTTCTCCGCTTTGGAGATTTACTTGGGGCTGATAGTACACTTGAAATTCGTTTTGTTCTAAGGCACGACGCAGACTCGCCTCTAGCACCAGCACTTCGCCGTAATCAGCCTTGATATCCGTTGCATAAAACTGATAGTGATTTCCTCCCAGCTTTTGGGTGTAAGACATCGCTGCTGCTGTCATCTTCATCAGGGTGTCTAAATCTTGCCCGTCGTTGGGATAGAAGGTAATGCCAATGCTGGCAGTGAGGAAGATTTGACCGTCTTCTAAGGAGAAGGGTTCATTCAGCGATGACAAAATCGCTTGGGCGACACTGGCAACCGTTTGTCTTTGACTTAAGGTTGCCAGAATAATTGCAAATTGATCTAAATTCAATCGCGCAATCGTGTCCTGTCGGCTGAGACAGGTGGTGATTCGTTCGACAATTAGTTTAATTAATCGGTCACTCCCTTGATTTCCCAAGGTGTCACTAATCCGTTGAAACCGATCTAATCCTAGAAACAGCAGCGGGACAGGTTGAACGTTGAGTGGCTGCTGGGCAGAGGCAAGAGGCGATTCGTTCTCCTGGGTTTTGGAATCGCTTTTGTGTTCATCTTGCCGCTTACTGATAACTTGATTAAACCGCTCTCGCAATAGCAAGCGATTGGGAAGGTTTGTCACGCTATCGTAATGAACTAAGTGATTGAGTCTTTCTGCTGCTTGCCTGAGCGCTAAGGTATAGGGTTGAGTAATGGCTCGTTGTCTTTCGAGTCGGGCAGCGATCGCTTTGAGTATTTCCTCAGGCGTACAAGGCTTGGTTAAATAGTCGTCTGCCCCTAATTCCATCGCTTGACGCAAATCGGCTTTTTCAGCTTTGGCAGTCAGAAAAATGAAGGGAATTGTTGCGGTGACAGGATCTTGACGCAGCGCCATCAAAACACCAAAACCATCTAAATCGGGCATCATGACATCGCAAATAATTAAATCTGGGCGAATCGTTCTTGCTATCTGTACGCCAGCAAGACCATTTTCTGCACCTGTCGCCTCGAACTCTTCTGCCTCCAATAGTTCTAATATGTTTTCGCGGATTGCTTCTTCATCTTCAATAACTAGAATTTTTGCCATTTCTCTAAATTTCCTTTAATTTATGGTTTTTCTTACAAAATCAAACTTTTTATTTCCCCGATGTTGTGCAAATTATTTAATTTATAAAGGTTGTCCTGCTTCCTGAATTTAGATTTTATCAATCTGTAATAACATTTATTTAAGTGAAATTATGCACCCTCTCACTGGATAAAAGTCTATTTTTATACTTTTTCAAAGCCAAATCTACCAGCAATATCTATGGGGTTATCCATAAATATTAGACAATTAATTCATTATAATTTCACTCGCAAGGGAAAGTAAATTAATTGAATTCAAAATTTTATATTTAATGCTTATCAAAAATAAATATAAGAAGTTCTTACCTTCCTATAGTAACTAACCTTATTAATCGAACCTAGGTAACGGTCAAGCCGCCTAGAATGAAAAAATCAGCGAAGACAGGAAAAGAATGTAGAGGAAGATTTTTTCTAAGTTTGGTATATAAAGATACCGTTATTAAAATCCTTGCTATAACGGGTTAAAACTAGCCCCTGAAGCTTAACAATCCCCGCTCAACGGTAACTTAATCGTAAAGGTTGTACCCACTCCGACTTCACTTTCTACGGTGATTTTGCCTTTGTGTAAGTCTACAAAGTTTTTAATAATCGCTAATCCTAAGCCAGTTCCAGGAATATTGCCAACATTAGAAGCTCTATGGAAGGTTTCAAACAATCGTTGCCGATCTTGTGGAGGAATGCCAATTCCTCGATCTTTAATTTGGAAGATGGCTTCCCCATTGTGGCAGCTAAGTTCGCATTTTATAATACCCCCCCCTGGGGTATATTTGATAGCATTTGAGAGTAAATTGCTGAGGATGTGGCGCAGCAGTTTTTCATCAATGCAAGCTGCGAGACATTCTCCCTGACTTGAGAAAATTAGGGAATGGCGATCGCCTGCTGTTAGTTGCATTTCTGCTACAAGGTCTTGGCAGAATGTTTCTAGCTCTATCGCGGCAGGGTTAAACTCTGTCTTGCCAGCTTCATTTTTGCCAATAAGCAACACTTCATCTAACATCCCGTCCATCCGTTGAACAGCAGTTTTAATTCGATGCAGATGAATCCTTTTCTTCTCTTCTGTCCATTTAAAGCCGTAATTTTCAAGCAATCCAGCCGAAAACAAAATAGTCGATAACGGGGTACGAAATTCGTGAGAAGTCATAGAAACAAAACGGGATTTTAGTTCGTGCAGTTCCTTTTCTTTTTCCAAAGCATTGCGAATTTCTTCTTCTGCTCGCTTGCGCTGCATGAATAATCCCAATTCAGTTGAAGCGGAAATCAGTTCGATGAGTCGTTCGTCTTGTTCGCAAGATTCAAACATATAAAACACAAGGACAGCCAAAACAGTATCATCAGCAATAATTGGAATTCCTAAAGCGGCTTTTAATCCAATTTTCATTGCCAAATTTACCCTGAAATAAACTTGATGCGACTCACCGGAAACATCTCGTTGCCACTCTGGTTGTTTTGAGACCCAGACACGACCGGGTAACCCAATCCCTGGTGCAAAGGTCAAGTTCTCGCCTCCTTGCCGGAATTCCTCTAGACAAGTGGCACGGCTATACCAACCTCGACTGCATTCGAGAACGCTGTTGTCGGATTGTGGAATCCAGGCTTCCCCAAAATCCCAGCCAGTGGCTTCACACACTTTCTGGAGTGCTACGAATAGCGCTGAGTGAAAGTCTGGAGACTCAAAAATAGCTTGGGTCATGGTTTGCAGAAAATAAACCTCCTCCTCCGTTCGCTTGCGATCGCTAATATCCTCTGCAATTCCGGCAATTCGATAGACTTGCCCTGTCTCGTCCCGAACTGGAAAGGAGCGATCGCGTATCCACCGAATCGTCCCATCCGGGCGGATAATCCGATATTCGTAGTCGTCCACTTCTTGCTGGCGTTTTTCAAGCCCATCTATCACCGACTGCCGATCTTCTGGATAAATAGAATCCAGCCAAGATTCAGGCTGCTGATAAAGGCTTTCGCAAGTTTGCCCCCATACCTGCTCGTAAGGGGGACTGATATAGAGTATTTGTTTCTCATCGGGAGTCGTCATCCAGAAAACTTGCGGAATATTTTTCGCTAATTGGCGGAAACGCTCTTCCGATTCCCGTAGCGCTGCTTCTATCTGCTTGCGTTCGGTAATGTCTTGAATGGTGGCAGTACTAAATTGCGGGGCACCACTGGCAGTGCGAATCAAAGAAACGGTCAAATAGCCCCAAGCCACATGACCATCCTTGCAGATATAGCGCTTTTCCAATTGGTAAGAATCCTGCTTTCCAGTCATTAACTCTTGGTAAAGTTCCCGGTCTTGCATGGCGTCATCTGGATGCGCCAACTCACTGAAAAGCATCCCTTGTAGTTCTTGTTCGCTATAACCTAAAATTTCCCGAAACTTGGGATTACTTGCCAAAAGCCGCCCCTCTAAAGTGGTCAGGACGACACCCATGGCTTCTCTTTCAAAAATTGTTCGGAATCGCTCTTCACTTTCCCTCAGAGCTTCTTCAGCTTGTTTGCGTTCGGTAATATCCCGATCTATACCGCGATAGCCACGAAATTTTCCAGAGCTATCAAAAACTGGGACGCCACTGGTTTCTAGAACAACTCGATGACCGTTTTTGTGGATGTTGATATTTTCTAGGCAAGAGAATGGTATTGCTTGGGCAGCAATTGGCCCAAAAGTGTTCGCAATCCGGAAGGCTTCTTCCGGCGGCATTAAGTCAAAGGGCGTTTTTCCCAAAACTTCTTCAGGTTCGTAACCTAAGATGTCGCGCACTTTGGGACTTGTGTAAATATAAACAGCATTCTCATCTACCTCCCATACCCAATCGCTGGTAGTTTCCAGCAAATTGCGGAACCGTTCCTCGCTTTTTTGCAATGCCTCCTCTGCCAGTTTGCGTAGCGTGACGTGCCGGAGGCTTTCGCTGATATCCCGAATAATACTTAATAAAACTCTTTGATTGTCAATTACCCAGCTTTGGGAACTGACTTCCACTGGAAAAGTGCTGCCATCTTTGCGGCGGTGAGTGGTAGTAAATAAGATGCCTCGCTGTTCTGCTTGCTCCAGTTGTTGAGCGATCGCTGTATGAGTTGGAGGATCTCGCAAGTCCTGAATGTTTAAGGCAACAATCTCTTCGCGTTCGTAACCGTATGTCTGAATTGCCGCCTGATTCGCTTCGATAATTTGCCCTTGATTCCCAATAAACAAAACAATGTCACGGGCATGTTCCGATAGCAATTGATAATGCTTTAAGGTTTCTTGAGCGAGCTTGCGTTCGGCAATCTCTCCTTGGAGTGCCTGGACAACATCTTCTAGCTCAACGGTACGCTCTTGGACTCGGATTTCTAACGCCTCATTTGCCTGCCGTAAGGCTGTTTCTGCCTGCTTGCATAACATCGTCTGCCGCTGCCTTTCGCTGATATCTGCGGTACTGCCGTAGTAATAGAGAACGCCATCCTCTATGGCAGGTCTCGCTGTAATTTCAAACCAGCGATCGCCTCTATGAAGAGTGTGAAAAAGATAAACAACCTGATAGGGTTCGCCTTTGGTAATTGCTTCCCAAGCTATCCGAATTGCTTCTTGGGATTCATGCCCTAAATCGACTCGATCGTCCCAAACTTGATAATTCTCAAAAAATGCCTGTGTAGAAATGCCACTGAGTTCGGTTAGAATATCGCTGGCATAGATAAACTGGGTGGTCGCAGGGCAGAACTTCCAGACAAAACTGGGCAGCATATTAAAAATTTGATTAATCTCGCCAGCACTTCGCTGAAGTAACGCTTCAGCGGCTTTGCAGTCTGTGATATCTTGCAATGCCCCCAAAACCCGAATAACTCTTTGTTTTTGCTCATCCCATTGCGATCGCGCATAATTTCGTAACCATCGAACTTCACCGCTACGGGTCACGATCCGGTGTTCGCTAATCTCAGAGGAACCAGAAACTAGGTTGAGAAAGTTTTGCTGAACTTTTAACCAGTCGTCGGGATGAATAAGCCGCCGCCAGCCATCAAGAGTGATAATTTCCGCGAACGTGTAACCGCTAACTCGCAAAAAGGTCTCTGACACCCATTCGGTTGTCATTTGACCGTCAGGGGCAACTGTTAGGCAATAGGTAAACTCAGAGGTCAGTTCTGAGATAACGCGATATTGTTCCTTACTGTCGAACAGTGCTTGCTCTGTTTGCCTACGGCTGGTAATGTCTTCAACGGTGCCTTCGTAGTAAAGTAGCTTGCCACTGCGATCGCGCACAGCACGGGCATTAGAAGAAATCCAAATGCAACTGCCGTCGGAGCGATTAACCTGAGATTCAAATCCCGTTACGGCATCAGTTTTTTGGAGTAACTGGTACAACTCCAAATTGCTCGCGTGCCAATGAAGATTGCCAATAAGTTCATTCGGTGAGTTGTAGCCATAAATGCGTGCCAGCGCTGGATTCGCATTCATATAGCGTCCATCGTCCGTAACTTGATAAATTCCCTCAACAGTGTTCTCAAAGATACGGCGATAATTCTGTTCGGATTGTTGCAATTGTAAGCCAGCGCGAATTAGAACATACAACAACCCGCTAATAGATAGAATAAATCCCCACTCTTTCAGCGTCTCTAACTGGATTAAAAACGCTAAATTCTTGCTCAGTAAATTAAGTATTTCATTCCCAGAAACAATATAAATAATGCTAATTAATATATAAATAGATACAATTCTGCGAACTAGATTTTCTGTAGAGGTAAGCTGATTTTTCATGACTACCAAATATAGTTATGGAATATTCAAAGCCCACCTTCTCAAAGTCAAACTTTAAACCAACCTTAACCAATGGATTAGCAAAATTCTTTTTTAAGCTATTTTACATAAATCAATGTGTCGGTAATCCAGATCACTAAACATCTTAACAAGTATATATCTTTAGATAGGTGTAAAACTTAAACCAATAAGCTAGAGATACTGTTCATCGTCGGAGTGATAACAGCATCAGGCAAGGGCACAAATACCCTGTCCATACATCCTGGTTGCCTTAAAATCTGTTCACGCAACTATCTTTACGCAACTACCGTTACGATTATTCCCAAAGCCGACGCCTAGGTTGTCCATTCAGACGCTGGTGAGAATCACGCAAAAGCGCTGGAATGTCTAAATGTTGAGGGCATCGGGGCAGACAGTCACCACAGTCAGTGCAGCGATCGCCTTTCATCCCCGGAAACCAGTGACCGGCATTTTCAAACATTCGGTAGCGGTATTGACCATACGCTGTCATGTCATAGGCAACCGCTAAATTACGCAGGCGCAATATTTCTGGAATATTGATGTTTTCTGGACAGGGCAGACAAGCGTAGCATTGACTACATAAATCTGGAGAGATTGCGCCTAAATGAGCTTGTAAGCGGTCGAAAACAGCAATTTCCTCCGGTTTCAGCGGTTCATCGCGCTCAGCAACCGCTAAACATTCCGTTAATTCGCTGGGGTTCGCTGGGCCAACACTGAGCGTGGTAATGCGGCGATCGCTCAACAAAAACCGATAATTTAGTTCTAGGGGTGAAAAGGGATGGCACAGATGTTGAAGCGTTTCCGGTGGCGTGTAGAGTAGCCCCCCCTTATCCGCTGGTGAAATAATAAAAATTCCCATATCCTTTTGGTTGGCTAACTCAACCGCCGGGGCATGGCGCTGGAAAAAGTAATAATAATGCAGGTTGACGAATTCAAATAAATTGGTGTTAATCGCCGCTAGAATCACATCCAGCGGTCCGTGGGTAGAGAAGCCAACGTGTCGAACTCTGCCATCTGCCACGGCTTCCTGCACCGCCTGCATACAGCCTCCATCCACTTGCACCCAGTTTAAATGTTCCCTGGTGTTAAGGCCATGAATCGCCAGACAATCCACAAAATCAGTCTGGAGGTTCAATAGCGACTCATCAATCCACCGACGCATCGTATCGGCGTCGCTGCTTGGGGGAAGTTTGGTAGTGATATAAAGCTGTTCTCGCGACTGGGGCAATCCTGCGGCTAAAGCGGCACCGAGATATTCTTCGCTTTTGCCGTAACCCCTCGCGGTTTCTAAGTGATTAATTCCACAAGCAACGGCTTGATGCACCGTCTGGTAGGCATCTTCAAAGGAAGCCAGACAGCGCATCGTCCCGCAAGAAAACACTGAAAGCGGTAAATTTGTTTTTCCAAACCGCCGATAACGCATAAAAAGTAAAAAGAAAGAGCAAGAGACAGCCGCGATCGCCCAAGTAAAAAGTTCATTTTCTTGCTTTTGGCTTTTGTCTTTTTACGTTTGCCCTTGGTGTGCTATGATTCCGTGCTGGAGCCTCCTCGCTGGATCAAATCTTCCGGTCGAAGCTTCGATACAAAATCACGGAAGGCTCGGCGTTCTGCCTCATCGGCATCGCGATCGACAGGGATAGAAGCATCAGCAATGACTTCTTCCATCACCCAAATCGGACTGCCAGTGCGGATGGCGATCGCGATCGCATCACTAGGCCGAGCATCAATCTCCTTTTTTACCTCACCCTGCCGGACACTCAAGATCGCATAAAAGGTATTGTCCTGAAGCGAGTGAATAATGATCCGCTCTAAGGTCATATTCCAAACGTCCAGGATATTCACCAGGAGGTCATGAGTCAGGGGACGGGGAGGGGTTTGTTTTTCCAAAGCGCTGATAATTGCCTTTGCCTGATCTTGCCCAATATAGATTGGCAAGGCTCGTCGCTCCGAGGCATCTTTGAGCAACACAATCGGGCTGCGCGTCACGGCATCTAATGCAATTCCAGCGACTTTCATTTCAATCATCAGCTTGGCCTCTAGAACACGGTAGGCGTCGGGGGGGATAAAGCAAAGCTATAAACTGGTACTGGAGGTAGTGGGGTTTAACAAACACGCTTGCGGTTCTAATCACCTTACCAAGCGAAGGTACAACCAGCTATGAAGACTTGGTTAAGTTGGGATCAACAAAGCTGTATCTCCCAGTATGCCTCAGTCTTAGAACGATTCGCTGGAGATTTTACTAAAAAATATAGACCGATTGCCTTCATCCCTTCGCTGGTTGTTCGCTATCAGTTATCAGTAGGTCGAAATCCGATTAATTACATCTAAAAGCAAGTTGTTTTTCGGTTTTTTCACTGAATCATGAGCGACGACCGTTTGCCAATGACCGTTATTTACCTAATTTCACTTAAAAACAGTGTTTACCGGATTAATTCAAGCTCTAGGAACTATTAATTCTCTGGGAGAAGACCGTTTTGGGCTTTCCTGCGTGAGAGATACTTGTCAGCTGATACTGTCAGATTTAGCGATTGGCGATAGTGTGGCGGTGGATGGCGTTTGTCTGACGGTAGAGGAAATTTCGCCTCAAGGCTTTGTGGCAACCGCTTCTCCGGAAACTCTCAGTCGCACCACCTTAGGACAGCGAGAACAAGCCGCCGCATACGTGAATTTAGAAACCTCTCTCCGGGTTGGCAGCAAGCTAGGAGGACATTTTGTGACAGGTCATATAGACGGAATCGGCTGTCTGCAAGAGTCGGTACAAACTGCTACTTCCTGGGAAATGCGCTTTGAGATACCGGCAGCAGAGGATGGGGAGCAACGCCAGATTGCTCGGTACATTATCCCCAAAGGCAGTATTGCCGTTAATGGGGTGAGTCTGACGGTGGCAGATTGCGACCCTGATGGAAGTTGGTTTAAGGTGGCGGTGATTCCTCATACTTATGCCGAGACAAACCTACCTTATTTACAGACTGGCAGTTTGGTGAATTTGGAAGGAGATATTCTGGGCAAGTACGTGGAAAAATTTCTGCGTTATCCAGCACGAACATCTGAGCAGAATGCACCCGCTACGATCGGGATGGATGGAATTACACCCGCTTTCTTGGTAGAACACGGGTATCTTTAGAAATCAAAAATTAAAAAAGATGAATTTTTAATTTTTAATTCTTAGCTGCCTGGTTGCGGGGTTAACGGAGCCGATGACGCTGATGGAACGGAAGGAGCGGAATGGGCGGTTTGCAAAGCTTTGATCATTTGCGCCAGACCATATTCCAAGTAGGCATCTGAGTCCACCGCCATCCAGCCTTCTTGCGTTAGCTGGCGGATTTCAAAGTGAAGGTGGGGACCTGTAGAATTGCCGGTACTACCAACCCGCCCAATCACGGTTCCTTGTTCGATCTGTTGACCGGGTTGAACCAAAATTTCCGACAGGTGAGCATAGAGAGTTTCTTGGGTTTCGTTGTGTTTGAGGACAACAGCTTGACCATAGCCGCCCATCCAGTCAGCGATCGCAACCTTCCCCGCAAAAGCTGCCAGAACGGGTGTACCCAGAGGTGCCCCTAAGTCAGTACCTGCATGGAACCGGCGAGTGCCGGAAATCGGATGCGTCCGCCACCCGAAAAGCGAGGTAATTGGCGCAGGAATCGCCAGTGGGAATATTAAGCTGGTATTGCCGTTAGCCAAGCCCCGGAAAATGGTCGGAATCGGGGCTTTGTATTCGGGCACATTGAATGGAATAGAGCTTTGGCTGCTGCCAACGTTATTAGCAGCGATCGCCGTCGCTCGAGTAACGGCAGAGGAACCCAAAGACCTGGAGCGACGACGGTTAATTGAGCGAATGCCTTGAGGGCGATCGCTTCTTGGGCCAATTGCGACAGGACTTGCAGAGGCAACCAAGATTTGCTGACGGATCTCCCGTTCTGGCTGGTTTACCGCCAAACGGGCGCGGCTGACTCTACGATTCGCCAACCCAGAGGTCCGTAATGCTTCCGGTACGTCTGTGTCACTTGCGTACTCTCTACGGGTTCTGGTCGGGTAGGTTAATCTAGCAGTTTCCCTTAGACGGTTGGTGTTCCTAGAAGGGATCCGTGCAACACCACAGCTTCCACCAGATAAACCTTGCCCGCTCTGCAAGACTCTTTGACATCCTGTTGACCGTTCCGACAGCACAACGGCAGGTGGTTCATCGTAAGAACGAATCGGCTCCTTGCCTCGACTCGTTGCACCAAGACTATAGTCAGTCGGATCGATATAGCTATTGTTGTAGTCGCTGGAACTCATCCCACTTTTTTGGGCTTTGCTTGGTCTAAGCTTGGGCGGCTTCACATAAGAAATCGTGTTTGGCTCCACCAACCTAGGAGGAGCAAGTTTTGCTCTTTTTGGAACGGCGACCGAAGTCTCTGGTGCTGATACTGGAACCGAGCGACGACGGACAACTGCGGGTTCTGGAGCAGAACGGCGACGGCGACGGACAGATGTTGTCTCTAACGCACGCTGACGAGCCAATTGGCGACGACGGACACCCGATGAAGCGTTCTCTGCTGCTGGAGCCGAGCGACGGCGTACAAAATTTGGCTCTGGTTCTGGTTCTGGTGCTGAAGCTGAACGGCGACGAACAACAGTCCGCTCAGTCCCTTTTTTCCGGGGGTTAATCTCCATTTTTACAGTAGGCGGTGCCTCTTGAGTGGTAGGCGTGCCTATTGTGTCTATGCTTGGATCGCTTTGTGCCCAAACAAAGCCGCTGCTGAGGACACCAAGACCTCCAATCCAACTGAGTCCCTGCACCAGCAGTGGACGGCGGCAAAACAGACCAAACGGAGTACAACTAGGGTGGTTTCGCTGGCTCATTTCCGAATCACTCCTCATCTCACTCACTCTATAAAGTCATACTGGTTAGTGTTTTTGGTATAAAGACATGGCTATCGTCTCTACCCCATCCATTTTCACTTCCAGAGCTTGTGTAAAATTACTGATCGTAGCCAAGACTGATTGTACCGGGCTTGAGGCAGATTTCCTCGGCAGCGGCTAAAGAGTTCAAGCGGACTTGAAGTTCGCCGGTGGATGCGACACCCACAATGACTCCAGCGCGTCCGTCTACGATGACAGAACGCCCCTTGCAACTGAGAAGCTCCACGTAAGCGGGAAGTAGGGCGTCTATTCCTTCTAGGGAAACGTGTCGATATCCGGATAAAATACCCTGCAAAGTTATTGCCGCTAATCTTTCCAAGGCGTTAGCGAACCATGCGTGTAAGGCATTCGCTTCGATTGGCTGCTGCTGCAAAAAGGATTCCAGATTGATGCCAGTTTCCGGGACTGGATTCGCCCAGTTAATTCCCACACCCACAACGGCTTTGGTAATCCGTCCTTGTTGCACTCTAGTTTCGGTGAGAATGCCCCCTAATTTGCGTTTGCACAAGATTAGGTCATTCGGCCATTTAATCAATGCTGGGATGCCGTAACTCCGCAATGTGGTAGCAATTCCCCAAGCGCTGCATAGGGTCAAATGGGCGCTATTGGTTGCGACTAAATCGGGAGCGAGCGCGATAGATAGGTAAAGTCCGCCTGTACTGGATTGCCACTGGCGTCCCCACTGACCCCGCCCAGCGGTTTGCTGAAGGGCAATGACAACGGTTCCCGGTGTTGCTCCTCGATCGAGCAGTTCCCAAAGGGTTTGGTTTGTGGAAGGTAAAGTCTCAAAAATATGAAAAGAAAGCGGTAGAGAAATATCCCCTAAAAAGGCTTCCAGACAATGCCGATCGAATGCCACGGTTGCTAACAAATTGATTCGTAGCATAAGTTAGCATAATGTCACCGATATTTCAGGAGTTCCGAATGGCGATGCTTTCCCGCACCAATTTGAACCTGGGCGCAGGAGAATCACAAACTTCTATAAATACCTGGCACTGGCGGACTTGGGAAGGATTGCCCTATCTAACTTGTAGCTTGCTAGAACGCTGGTCTCACGGATTTTTTACTCAACAATTTTCGCCCCGTTCTCCGGCTGAATTAGTCAACGTTTTACAGCCGGATGCTAGGGTTTATCGAGTGAAACAGGTGCATGGCAATACGGTGATGACGCCCTCAGAGATCGAAGCGGCAACCAGTGAAGGCCAAGAGGGGGACTCACTACCCCCCGCTGATGGGATTGTCAGCGAGCAGGTTCAACAGGCAGTGTGGGTGTGCAGTGCCGATTGCACCCCGGTTTTAATCGCCGACCCCCAGACGGGACAGGTGGCAGCGATTCATGCGGGTTGGCGCGGGACGGCTACCCGAATTGTCCCCCAAGCGATCGCCCGTTTCCTAGCTTCCGGCAGTCAACTCCAAAATCTGCTGATTGCGATGGGTCCCGCGATCGCGGGTGATGTCTATCAGGTGTCTGTGAATGTGGCATCTGAAGTCGGAGCCAGCATCTTACCAGATAAAGATCCGCAGCAAGATGCAGAATTCATTATTGATGCCTTGCAGCAGTTGCCACATTCACCGTTATTAGAAGATTCGCAACCAGGACGGGTGCGACTAGATGTGCGGCGAGTCAACCAGCTGCAACTGAAACAACTGGGAATTTCTAACGAACAGATCGCGATCGCGCCTCACTGCACCTACCAGGAACCAGACCGTTTCTTCTCTTACCGGCGGGACAAGCTCAAAAAAGTCCAGTGGTCGGGAATTGTAAGTAAATAAGCTGTTTTATTGTTTAGAAACGGGGCGCACGTTGAACGTGCGCCCCGTTTGTTGTTTGTGGATATACGTGCCAAAAAAATCGCCTCCAGTCCATGACTTGGAGGCGATCGCTATACGATTGGTCTAACTCAAACTAGAACACCTTGTTGTTGGTCTATTTTCCTGTTTTCAGGAGCATGAGCTAAACCTTTGTCTTCAAACAGATAGCGCGCTATCTGTTTGAGTTGTGACTATTGTTGAGTAGCAGGGGCTGTTGTATCGCTGGATGGGGCAGCATTTAAGCCTTCTGTACCACCTGTGGTTGGAGTAGTAGTCGATGTGCTGGCGTCATCATCGTCGCCATCATCATCGCCATCATCATCGCCCTCGTCATCGGCTTCAGGAGTCGATGTGTTCGCATCATCGTCATCGCCATCGTCATCACCATCATCATCGCCATCGTCATCACCATTGTCATTGGTGTTGGTGTTGGTGTTGTCGTTAGTGTTGGTGTTGGTGTTGGTGTTGGTGTTGGTGTTGGTGTTGGTGTTGGTATTGGTATTGTCGTTAGTGTTGGTGTTGGTGTTGGTGTTGTCGTTAGTGTTGGTGTTGGTGTTGTCGTTGGTTTCAGCGCCAGCGTCACCTTCCACGTTAGTAACCTGCTCGGTTGAAACCTGACGCAGACCGACCAACCCAAAACCTAGACGGCTTTCTGGTCCCACTGACTGATAGGCTGCGACTGCCCGACCTTTCTTCTGTTTGTAGGTACCGAGAGCCAGACCTCGGCTATTTTGGCGCACAACCAGCAATCTTTGCTTGCCACGACCTTTCTCCACAAAGACTCCAACAGGGCCACTAGACGTGGAAGCAACGTTGTAGACCTTATTAGAACTTTGGACGAAGGAATTAGACAGAGAAATCAGATTGAAGGTTGTGCTGTTGTAAATGGTGATAAGCGATCCGCCGTTCCCCTCTGCGCTAGTGCTGGTACCGCTGCCGCCGCCGCTACCACCTGTACTACCAGTGCTGGTGCCGCCGCCTGTGCTGCCGCCTGTGCTGCCGCCTGTGCTGCCGCCGAAGCTACCACCGCCGCTGGTGCCGCCGCTGCTACCTGTACCTATGCTGCCACCACCGAAGCTGCCGCTAGAGTTGTTGATGACGGTGTTAAAGTTACCATCATTTTGGAAGATGAGGTTGTAGCTCAAGCTTGTTTTAGAACCAAAGCCTGTGTTTTGGCCTGTAGCTGCACCTGCACCTGTCGAGTAGGAGCTGCTGCTGCTCTGGTAAGAGGTATTGTTCGTAGCAACATCGTATCCACTTGTTCCACCCAATTGGCTGGCAACTGCACCAACAGTGAATTGGGTACGACCTTGACTTTCACCTTTGAGTTTGAAGGCGTTCGATCCTTCTTGCCCAAATTCAAACTGGGTTTTGCTGTTATCGCTTAGATAGCCAACCGTGGTGTTGCCATTTATCGAGGTGATGCCATTCCCTTCGCCTGTAACTTTGAACTTGATGGCAGAATTGCTAAAAGCGCTGGGATTTGTCAGCTCAAGCTTAGTGGTGCCACCGAGTTTAATATCTGTGCCAACTCCGGTGCCCTCAATCTTGAATTTTTCGCCTTCAATTTTGAATTTGGTTTGAGCATTATTGCTGCTGAAGGCTACCTTGTTAGTGCTGCTCAAGGTTTGTGCGTCGCCGGTGCCGGTGCCATCAGCACTTGTAATTTGACTACTTGTTTGTGAGTCGTCGCTATCGGTTGTGGTTGCAGTGTCAGTATCGCAGCCGCAGGGAGTTTGAGTACCTGTTTGCGTGCCGGTTGCGGTTGTAGTTGGGCTAGTTGTGCTGGTGCCGCCAGTTGTTGTGGTGCCATCCGTTGACGTGCCGGTTGCGGTTGTGGTGCCGCCAGTTGTGGTGCCGCCAGTTGTGGTGCCGCTAGTTGTGGTGCCACCTGTTTGCGTCCCGCTGCCGTCAGTTGTGGAGCTTTGAGTTGTATTAGGCTGATCGGAAAAAGTGCTGCTTAAGGTTCCGAATCCTTGCCCTTCCAGCTCAAATTTTGTTTTTTGTCCCAAGCTAGTAGATGGAGGAAGAGGAACAGAGCTGCCTCCATTGAACTTCAGGGATGTCGGCAAACCAATATTGCCCGCAGTGAGTTTGCCTTCAAAATTACCAACTTCTAAAACCCCAGATTTGGTAGTGTAGTTAGCCTGGGACTGAGTAGATAGTTTGACGTTTGTAACAGGCAGGAAAACCAGCGGAGCCGAACCTGTCTCTTTAGGAGAAATCAACGAACCGCCTAAAAAGGCGCTGCTGGCAAAGGAATTCAGAGTAAACTGTAGTTTCGTGGGGATGTTCGAGAAGGGAACAGCCGCGCCTTGAGAAGTGAAGGCTAGACCTGATAGGGTACCGATGAAGGTACCTGTGTCATCTTTTCCAGGACGACCAACATTTCCAGCACCGACATCTTTGAAGTCTGCTGCCTGGGGTACGAAGCGAGCTGCGCTGGTGTTTCCGGAAGTTGTTTGCAGTTGCAGCGTGGTGACGGCAGCGTCAAACAAAACCGGGCTACTTGTACCAGCAGTAGTCCCAGTAGTAGTCTGTGACTGTAAAGGTGAAAAGAAGGCAGCTTGCCCTCCTAACAGACCGCCTGTGATCGATATCGACTGAGATTGAGTGCTTGTAGCGGAAGTAGAAGTCGTAGGAGCAGCAGTCGTTGTAGCCGTCTGGGCCTGAGCCGTGGGAGCTAGAGCGATCGCCAAGCCTCCAGCGATACCGAAACAAACAGCATACTTAGTTGATTTCGCAATCATGTTAGGACTCCATCAGTGAGTAGAGGACAGGGTGAATAGCAGAATCTAGCTCAATTCGATAGTCAACAGGGGATCATAAGTTTCTTCAGCATTCATCCTGAGCAAGCTCAGAACTAGAAGTATTAGAAGAGAGTAATAACAGCATCCTGATTGAATAAGCATTAGGGCGAGTGTGACCAGCATTAAGTAGAACTGGGTCATACTTGCTTGGCTTTGCTTGTGCCCGTGTTTGGATAAATGACTGTCTGGTTTCTCAACGAGTTCCCAATTTTTTGCAAAGTTTTTGTAAAGTTATTTACTAGTTTTATATACGTAAATACACTTAAAAAATTGCCCTATTTTCGGTTGCTACGAGGTTGGCGTTGAAATTACTTAAGAAGTTATTTGTAATATTTTTATAAAGTTATAAGGGAGATCCCTGAAGGAATCTCCCTGACAAAGCGATCGCTACTTTTCAGCCTACTTTTAGAAGGTAAAAGTGGTTCGGATGGCACCGATTGTGATTGTGTCGTTGTCCTGGTTGTGAAGCGGATTAAATAATACGATCACTCCTGGCGTGACCGTAATATTGTCGGAAACTCGGAAGCGGTAGAAAGCTTCTACGTGAGTTGTACTTCCTGGCTGACCGCCTTCATCTCCAAAGCCACCCTCACTAATAAAATCAGGGTAGTTTCTTCCAATTGGCAGGTCACTACTGGTAATTTTGGGCGGCTGACCGACATAAATACCGCCGAGGTTGCCTTCACCAAGCAGATCGGGGAAATTGAGGTAAGCCATCCAGTTGAATGTCTCTACATTTCCTGATATTCCTTGCGGGTCAGAAGTCGTGTAGCCGCCCCAACCGCCAATTGTAATATTGGGCGTTGCTCGGAATTCTAAACTGGCACCAAAAGCATTCGTATTAATCGGTCCTCTGCCTGCCGGAGTCGGTAAGAGAACCAAATCATCGCCAACGCCAGTCCCCAATCTTCCAAACGGAGAGTAAGAGTTGACGTATTGCAGGGCAATATCAAGCGTATTCAGCGGCGATACAACTAACTGCAAGCCAGCTGCGGTTTCTCCATCTTGTCCACCGCCGATACCCCCACGAAAAGCATCTGCGGGTCTGCTGGCAGAGTACACGCCTTGTAAACTAATCCGTGGATTGACTTGCCAGTCAAAGCCTAAGCCTCCACGTCCCCCGGTATTAATAATTGGGTTGCGTTGAGCAAAGCGGGAAAGTGGCCCTTGACCGGCACTTTCTACGCGGTTTGCTCCCCGGAAAACGTTCACTGGGTTGACCCCTTCCGGACCGATGATGAAGGCAAAGTTATTACCGATTAACTGACGATAAGTTAGGTCGCTCAGTACAATGTCGTTTCCAGTGTCTCCTTCATATCCCAAGAAAACCATGTCGTTATTGAGCAAACGAGGTCCCGAATTTCCAGAACCCGCTTGCAATCCAGTCAGTAGCAGGCTGCGAGGACTGAACTGGGTGAACAAACTTAACTGGACGTTGCTAATGACGTTGGGATTTGTATTCTGGTCTTCTAATCGGTTCCCAGTTGATTTTCGGTTCAGGAACAACTCAAATTCATTCTCATTGCGTCCCTGAACGCCGACAACTGCCTGTCCAAATAGCTTCGTCGTGGTTGAGAACTGATGGCTTTCCAAGAAGGCGGTACGACCTTCCAGGTTATCTACCCGCGTCCGCAGGGTCGCCAGTTCCGGTCCAAACTCATCAACGAGTCGTCGCAGGGTTTCTAAATCCGCTTCGGTAGCTGCATCAGCCGAACTAGCGGCAATTAATTTCTCAATTTGCTGGAGACAGGCATTCACCCCTGCGGCAAATTCATAGCGACTGAGTGCCCGGTTGCCGCGAAAAGTGCCATCGGGATAGCCTGCAATACAGCCGTAACGCTCTACAAGACTTCGCAATGCTTCGTAAGCCCAGTCGCTTGGTTCCACATCGCTCAACTGGGACACATTGGTGACTTGATCCAATGGGTTGGCTTCCATGTCCTCTGGGTTTCCCATTTCCAAAGGATCGCCCGCTGGAAGCACTTGTTCGCTAGCCTCTTCAGAGGGCAGCGCTTGAGCTTGCAGGGTGTTGGGATTGCTAACAGTTGCTGCGTCTACAAGAGTGCGAACCTCTTTTGTTGTTGCAGATGCAGTGAAAGATGTATCCAAGCTGCGACGGCTAGCAGACAAAATAGGAGACTTTGTAGTCGAAAATTTTGGTAAACTAGCTGCCGGTTGCAACTGGCTTGTTTCAGTTGGGGGGGTTAAATTTACCGCAGTGGCAGATTCTTGAGTTGCCGCTAAACTAGGCGAACTTGGTGCCGATTCCGTCTGCGATGCTTTTAGTTCTGGCAGTACATTCGCCGATGCGAGTGTTCCCTCGGATGCAGCTGCCGCCAGCGAATTTGCTGTCGTTTTTGCCTCGGTTACATCCGTTCCTGTCGCTAAATCTGTAGATGTCGAGAATCCCTGAGTTGAAGACTGGACTGCCTCAGCAGCTGTGGTTGGGTCGATATCGGTGGCTGCAATCGCCGGGGAGAGGCTAACTGCTAGTAAGCCAAAGGCTGTAAACACTAGCGCTGAGGATGCTGTTTTCTCTATTCTCCACTGGGATTTCACGGGTCTAAAACTCCTCAAAACACACCATACTTGCTGGAATTCTACAACAATATTGTGTCAGTCGCTACTAACGCTTTGGATTCCTTTTCATTCGCTAGGGATTGAGGTTGGCAGGTGACGTTTACCCAAAAGGAAAGTTCCTGGCTGAGTTTCTTTTTTTTTATGATTGCTGACAAAGAATTGCTCCTAGGGATTAACGGAGAAGCAATTTTTCTACACGGAGGTTTGATACTCCCCGCCTAATTACTCAATGTCATGTGAGACAAGTGTGCGATCTCAGATGAGCACAGCCGAAACAGGCGCGATCGCTTCTTCTCGGTCAAATTAGTTTATAAATCCTAACAATGAGTGTCTGAGCGATTTTCATCATTATTTCTGTTTCGTCCGTGCAAGAGAGATTGTGCAAATAATTGTCAACTTTCATCTACAATTACCAAATTCAACTAACGCTGCCGCCGGTAGTGTAGAAAAACTTCTTGCTCAATCGACTCGACTGACAAGAGTTCTAGCCGAGGTGCAAAATCTGTCAAAAATCCAGAACCTTCTACCGGCGTCGGTGCTGTCGCTCCTCCTAAAATTAATGGACAAACCGTGAGCCAGAATTCATCGATTAAATCAGCCGCTACTAAAGCACCGACGAGTTCCCCACCTCCTAGGACAGCTAGATGTTCCAAACCTAGCTCCCAGAGCTGATGAAAAGCCGCAATCCAGCTAATTCCATCGGTCGTCGCCTCTACTTCTAGAACCCGCTCAAATTCTGAGCATCCTTGCCAGCGCTTGGCACCCGCCTCTCCTGTAAGTAACCACCGAGGTACGGGTTGACTAAAAAAGCGCCATTGGGAGTCGAAATTGGCTGATTGAGAGCAAACAATTTGGACTGGTTGGGGCGATCGCCCTCTCTGTTGTCGCCAGTCCAGCAAATCGGGATTCCTTACGCTCAGCGTCGTACCGTAGGCACGGAGAGTACCCGCGCCAAATAAAACCCCATCTGCTTGTGCAATTTGTTTTTCCAGGTGCGCCAGATCCGCTGGAGATGAGAATCGGGCGCGATCGCGACGAATATCCGCAATCTTGCCATCGGCACTCATTGCCAAAACAACTGTCGTAGAAGGGCGTTTCCAGACAAATCCCGTCATTGCTACTGGTCGCTCAAATATTTAATTAAAGTTTAAGAATTGCTTATATTACAGGAATTAGTGTAGAGATTCCACAAAGTCAACCTTTCCAGAGTATACGGGGATCTGGAACCGTTCTAGGATGGAATGGATCTGTCAAACAGTATCGCTCTACCAACACGATTAACCCAGAAAAAAGTAGGCTAATCAATACCCCCACTCTGATGGGGTGATTTTTGAGAATTCTTGCTATTGGGTTTTACACCTCAAATTAGAGAAGTCCTATGGCTAAGCCGGGTCAATCCTCCTTCCGTCGCATCCTGCTGTCACGCATTTTGCTTTTGAGCGTCCCGGTACTGCTGATGGGGGTGTATGTAACCTACAGAAAAGCACGATCTAGCATACTGGAAACCGCTCGCCAAAATCTTACCGAAAGTGCAGTGAGAAAAGGAGAGAGCATGAGCGAGTCAATTAAAGCGCTCTCTGCCAACTTAGTGACTGCAAGTGAAGCAGTCGTACTGCAATCGCGATCGCCAGAAGCGCATCAAAAATTTTTAAATCAACTCGTCCAACAATTGCCGACGCAAGTCCAGTGCATTCAACTCATCAATGTCGAAACGGGAAACATTACTGCCAGCACTTGTGGGAAAGAACCCATTAGTACGCTAGATACAAGTCGCTGGCCCCAGCAGCAAAAGGAATTACTGTTAGACACTTCCAAGGTGCAGGTGAAATCGCTGCTTCCAGGCATCTCCCCCCTGAATTCAACCGTAAAAGAGAATCAACCCAGCCCAAAAAGCCAACTAAGATTAATTTTCAGTGCGCCTGTTTATGACAGCACAGGTTCTCTGCGTTATGCCCTGAGTGTCCAATCAGCTCTGCTGAAACAAGAGCGTGCCAAACCAGGGTCTCTGAGTGGCTATCCAGTGGTGATTGACCAGGATGGAACCATTTTGGCCCATCCGATTACCCAACGAGTCGGAAGAAATATTAAGCAGGAGGCAGATGGAGAACGGCTCGAAACTGTAATGAAAAACGCGATCGCGGGTAGAAATGATTTTCTGCACTTGTTTTCTTTCGAGAAAAACGGTGTGGAATTACTCGCAGGGTATACTCCGATTCCCAGCCCGATTAGCAACCAGCCAGATCGCCAGTGGGTTATCTTAGCCGTCACTCGCTTAGATAGTGCCTTATCAGGTCTAAAAGAAATTCAACAGGTGCTGGTGATTCTGACATTTGGCTTAATCGCCGCTAGCCTGCTGGCAACGCTGTATATCTCTCGCGAACTGGCGCTACCATTGGAGCAATTGAGAGACTATGCTGGGTCGAAAGGGCACTTTCACTCTACAGATCCAGTTCCTCAAAACTTCAAAATCCGGGAATTCAATCAATTATCGGAAGCCCTCGATAATATGGTGGAGCGACTGAAAGCATGGGCAGAAGAAATCGAAACAGCCTGGAAAGAAGCACAAGCAGCGAACCAGCTGAAGAATGAGTTTCTAGCGAATACTTCTCACGAGCTAAGAACTCCCTTGAATGCGATCATTGGTTGCATTCGCCTGGTACGCGATGACTGCTGCGATGACCGCGAAGAAGAGATGGATTTCTTACAGCGAGCGGATGATGCAGCGATTCACCTCCTGGGAATCATCAATGACGTTCTGGATATTGCCAAAATTGAAGCGGGTAAGCTTTCCGTCGTCATGGAGCCAGTCGATCTGCGAAAGTTGCTTAAGGAAGTGATTGATTTACAGGCTGTTCCGATTCAGCAAAAAGGTTTGCAGTTTAATACACCAGATTTGCCAGAATCGATTCCTGTTCGTACTGACCCCGCAAAACTCAAGCAGGTGCTGCTAAATGTGGTTGGCAATGCGACTAAATTTACTGAAAAAGGCAGCGTTACGATTACCACCCGGATAGAGACCAGTTATGGCAAAGAACAGGCAGTGGGGAATTCTGTCCCTCCTAGCTCTCATTTATCGAATGGGGTCGCTCAAGCCGCGACAGTGAGTCATGAAGAACAAGCAAAAATCCAGGCGGCGGCATCTGTGGGCAATGGGCAAGAAGTTAGAGGAGAAGATGCCTCTAGCATCTCGAATGGAGCTTCTAACATTTCTCGAAGCCTTCTAACAGGAACTACGAACTCTCTCAAAGAGCGTCTCGTCCCTTCTGCGCGTGTTGTTGTAACAGTTCACGATACAGGGATTGGTATTGATCCGAATCAACAGCATAAGCTCTTTCGCCCCTTTGTCATGATTGATGGCACGACGACCCGGAAATTTGGTGGCACAGGTCTGGGACTCGCAATTTCTCGGAACTTAATGGAACTGATGGGAGGTAGCATTACGCTATCAAGTGCAGGAGCTGGTCTGGGCACAACCGTGGAGATTGCCGTGCCCATGATTGATACTTCAGTGTTGCCAACTCTTGAGTCTACGAATGCGGCAAAAAATTAAGAATTCAGCTATCTGTTTGACTGCGGAATGAAACCCACTCCTCGTTGACGAGGAGGGGTTTATAGAAGGCATCTCAATGGTGAAAATTTACCTCAGACTCTTTCTTCAATCTCTCTGTTTACATACAGGGAGACGTAGGATTTCGCGATCGCCTTGAAAGAGGAAAAATTGAAGAAGCTTTAATTTTTCACGGACTGGGGAACTGTAACCGTCAGTCCTCCCTGTTGTAAAGATTCGCTCAGACATCGAAGAATCTGTACCAGCTGGGCACCCACCCATCCCGAAGAAATCTCTGAAGATTGGTTCTGGTGGATACAGCTCAAAAAGCGATCGCAAACTCGCCCTAAAGGTTCGCCCGGTTCTATGCTCAATACTTCCCGGCTTTGATTGGCGGGCGTATAAGGGCCAGCACTGGTCTTTTCAAAGCGTCCATGCTGAATGCTTAGCGGTGCCTCTGCTTGTAACTCATCAAAAATCAAAGTTCCCTCACTCCCCACCACACACAGGCGACGCTGTTTATCAGGATTCAGCCAGCACAGATGAATGAAGGCTTGAAAGCCGCTAGGGTAGGTGAGTGTCGCCCAAACAAGGTCTCTTAAAGGATGAAAAATCAGGGATGAGGGAGGAGTCTGAGAATTGACTTCATCTTTGATTCCGGCTTCTTGGTGCAAAAAAACGGTGCCGCTGGCTTGCACCTGAGTTGGCGTTGCCTGAAGCCAATTGTTGAAAATATTAATATCGTGGATGGCTAAGTCCCAGAGTGCATCAACATCCTGGCGCACAGGGCCTAGATGGGTACGGGTGGCGTAGCCATAGCGCAAATCTCCGAGAATTCCAGATTGGACAGCGGTTTTACCGCGTTCAACCGCTGGGTGAAACAAATAGGTGTGGTCTACGAAGAGTTGCCGGTGCTGTTGTTCTGCTAATCGGCACAGTTCTATGGATTCAGACGGATCGAGGGTGAGCGGTTTTTCTGATAAGACGTGATAGCCTTGCCGGAGAGCATCAGCGATCAAGGTGTAGTGCGTCGTGGCTGGGGTTGCGATCGCAACTGCCTCGACTTCCGGCATCTGCTGCACCTGGGACCATTCGGTTGTTAGCAGCACGCTGTCATCTAACTTAAACCGTTCTCGAAGTGCTTCCAGGCGCTCCTGCTTCGGGTCTAATACCGCGACCAAGCGGGATTGAGGATGCTCTAGGAAATTCCGCACGAGATGTACACCCCAGCGTCCAGCCCCCAACACAGCAATTCCAGTTTTCATCGTTGTTTATTGTTCGTTGTTCATTAAAGACTGGCTAATTGTTCTTTGTCATTCCCCATTAACCAGTCTTCAAATTAGCCATGAACTAGGCTAATTGCTAATGGCTAAAAAAGCTTCCCTCGCCGCAGCTTGTTCGGCAGCTTTTTTAGAATGTCCCTTGCCTTGACCCAATCGACGCCCTTGCAGCCAAACCTCGGCGGTAAAACGTTCTGGATCGCCGTGAATTCGTCTGGTTTCCTCGACTCGATATTCTGGCAGCATTTGGTAATGACCTTGCGTCCATTCCTGGAGGGCGTCCTTGTAGTTTTGGTAGGCTGGGTCTGTCCGAATTTCGGATGCCAGTTGTTTAAAATGAGAATCTAGCCACGGACGCACTAGTTCTAAGGTATGCGTACTCAGGTACAGGGCACCCAACACCGCTTCAAAGGCGTCTGCCAACCGCGAGGTAAGACCTGCTTTGTCACCTGCTGCACTTTCAGAAATTAACAGGTAGCGATCTAGTCCGTAACTATCTGCAATACCGGCTAAGGTGCGATCGCTCACCAGTACCTTGCGAATTGCCGAAAATTCACCCACAGAACAATCAGGATAAACTTCCCATAAAAATTCAGACGCTGCCATCCGCACTACCGCATCCCCCAGGAACTCCAATTGCTCATAGTTCGCCGTTGTCGAAATTGTGGGGTGGGTGAGCGCTAAGTTGAGGAGCGACCACTGCACTGGTACCTGCGGTGGAAGCCCTAACTTTTGGATCAGACTTTGCAGCTGCTTTTGACGAGGAGGATAGCTGAGATTCATGGGAATGCGTTGGACTTAGGGGAACCCCAATCATTTTTGCAACATCACTGAACAGCGCCTCAACCTGAGCCATCAGTTCTCGTTGAATTGGTAAGAGGTGGACTTCTTCCCGGAGTTTTTGCTGCAAATCGCGCAGGCGGGCGATGGGTTGACGCAACTTGGAGATTGTCTGCTCTAAGTGTTTGGCACGTCTGAGTTGTAACACGACATCCCCGCTGAGCTGGGTCTTCTGTTCGATGAGTACCGCCAGCATTTTAGCGATCGCCATCACAGTCTGACCGTCTTCCTCATTCCATTGCTTTGGTTCTCTACCACCAACCGTCACCACACCGTAAACGCGACGACGACCTTGCAGCGGCGCTGCCATTAGCGTTTGAGCCGTGGGCATCAGGGGTTCCATCAAACCATTCTGGCGCACATCTTCAACATAAATCAATCTACCCTCACTGATTGCTTTACCGCTAGCTCCATCGCTAATTCCGACAATTGGTTTGTTGGTACTGATGTTGCCTGCTGCGGAAACTACCATAAAATTGTCATTGTTCAAGTTGAGGGCGATGACGGCATCGGCGGCACCAAAATTGGTAAATAATATCTGCACCGCATCTCGCAATATACAAGGCAAAGGCTGATACTGCGATAGAGCGGTGGAAAATTTATGCAAGGTAGAAAGCTGCACCCAACGGCGGTGACTCGTGAGTTCGGCTTCTTTAAGCCGTCCCAGCAAGCGTCCATTAATTTCGGCAATGTGGGCACTTTGCTGAACGTAGTTTCGCGTTCGGATCGGCTGGTAAAACGTCCCCATAACTTGGGACATCAGCAACGAAACCCGCGCCACTACCTCTTCATCGTAAGACCACAGCCCATCAAAGCTTTGACTACTGCTGTTGCGTTCTGGCCCTTCCACAGCTTGAGTCAATACCGCCGTCCAGAAATCGGGGGTATCAACCAGCCAAAACCGCTCCCTGGACAAGGCTGAGTTAGGCTCAAGCCCAATAAATTCGATTCCCGGAATTTCGGGCGGATGAACGTCGGGAACACCAAATATAAAGACCCGCCGACATACCTCACCTAAGTAACTATATCGACGGAGATGTTCAAGGAAGTGAGAGAAACGCTGGAAGCCAGCAAACAAATCAACCGGAAGTTTGTGGTTGAGCAACTGATCTTCGAGGAGATCGCCGATAACGTTCATCGTTGCGATCGTGTGAATACCACGCAATTCTTGGTATTGGTTCGCAATCGAGCGGAACAATGATATGTCCACTAAGCCACCCTGATTAACAAGAGTTCAAAATCGTGTAAATATCGCTTCTGGCAGACAGATTACCGCTAAATGTTACGGGTGGCTATGCAAAATTTCTTGAAGTCTTGACTTTTGTGACTGCATCAAGAGAAAAACAAGCTCATTTTTACATGAAGCTTCACTGAATTTATTAATTAAATTGATTTAGCCTGAGAAAAGGATTACTTTTCCGACCGCTCGTCCTTGCAGCCTCTACTAGCGCGATCGCGATCGCCAACTAACACTGGGCTTTGCTCGTCCTGTTTTGCCGGGAAGACTCGATAGGCGATCGCTCAATTTACCCAATTTTTCAAATGCCTGTTGAGCCGGAGAGTTTCTCGAGCTAGACTCACCCTCGCCTCTCTAGCTCTTGTTCACAACAGTAAAGCAATTTAAGGGAGAGAGTCGGTCATAAGCCGGGTTCTGTTCTCCACAGCAGCAGTGCCGCTGGAAGGGCGGTTATCTATCTGGGACGCCTGTTACCAGACGCCTCAAGCGGTTTTAAAACGGAATCGGAAAAAGACCAACCGTGATTCCCTACCTTGCTCCCAACCGGGGTTTACCGAGCCAGCGCCTCTCGACGCTGCTGGTGCGCTCTTACCGCACCTTTGCACCCTTACCGGGATAATTAAACATTAAAAATTCTTCATTTTGCATTTTTAATGTTTAATTATCCCGGCGGTATCTTTCTGTGGCACTATCCTCACGGTCGCCCGCACTGGGCGTTACCCAGCAAGTTTGGTCTTTCGGGAGCCCGGACTTTCCTCAGACTCGCACAAACGGCAAATCTGCAACCACCTGCGCCTACTCTCTCCCGTTCTTCAGTGTGGCATATTCAAGAGCTTTAGAGAGCGAATCTTCGCTTTTGAATTCTCACTTTGCTGATGCAGTTTTTCAAGAAAGATTGGAGATCCCCGCCTAAATTTCGATTATCCTGAATAAAGGGAATGATTTACGTAACTTAATAATTCTGCTGGTTACTGGACTTATGAGATGCATCATCAACCGCCGCGCTCAGTTTTCGGCGAGCCACCGTTATTGGCTGCCAGAACTGAGTCAAGCGGAGAATATACAAGCGTTTGGTCGCTGCACTCAGTCGCCCGGACACGGACACAACTACGTTTTGTTTGTCTCCCTTGCCGGGGATCTGGATGAGTATGGCATGGTGCAAAACTTGTCTGAAGTCAAACGGGTGATCAAACAGGAAGTCACCAGTCAGCTAGACTTCTGTTATCTCAACGATGTGTGGTCGGAATTTCAACAAACCCTGCCCACTACAGAAAACATCGCGCGAACCATTTGGCAGCGTCTAGCACCTCACTTACCGTTGGTAAATATTCAACTATTTGAACATCCCGAACTCTGGGCTGACTATCAAGGAAACGGAATGGAAGCTTATCTGACAATTGGTACCCACTTTAGCGCCGCTCACAGACTGGCTCATCCGAACCTCAGTTACGAAGAGAACTGCGAGATTTATGGCAAATGCGCTCGTCCCAACGGTCACGGGCACAACTACCACATGGAAGTAACAGTTCAAGGCGAAATTGATCCGCGCACAGGGATGATTGTAGATTTAGGAGCCTTAAACAAGGTAGTAGAAGATTATGTGGTTGAACCGTTTGACCATACTTTCCTGAACAAGGATATCGCCTACTTTGCCCAAGTTGTTCCCACCGCTGAGAATATTGCCATTCATATCCGGAATCTTCTGCAAGAGCCTATCCGGGAATTAGGGGCAAAGTTGCATAAGGTAAAACTGGTTGAAAGTCCGAATAATTCGTGTGAAGTATACTGTAGCGAAACCGCTCAAAACTTAGCGGGAATTCAACAGAGCGATCGCTCTCTAACGCCTGTATCTACTTGATGTTTTAGCCGGGAGGCGCAAGTTTTTAGAAAATGTCGGGAACAAACCCGCTATCGATTTGCGTCTACCGAATCCTAAGCAGCGTTCGTCCAGTGGCAAGCAAGGGTTGCATTCCAACGCCTAAAGCGATAAATTGTAAGGTTTTTTGAAAAATTTGTTTAAAGCATGAGAGCTTAACCAGCCGATCCGGGAACACTAAAAAGAGACGACCTAGCCTTATACCGCAAGTCGGTGCTAAGCGAATCAAGGTGTTGAGAAAAATATATGGATCGCCGCGTTAACCATCACAACAGCCAACAGGAGGGCGACCTACCTGAGGAGGAACGCATCACTGTTGTTCCTCCTACAGATATTAGCGCTCATAGCCAGCATCAGCCAAAAACCGATAATTACACTAAGGGAGAAGCCGATCGACTGCTGGAGCAAGGTGCCCAGCAGCACCAAAACGGTCATTTCGAGGCGTCACGACTATCCTTTCATCAAGCACTCACGGTCTACGGCGAACTTCAAGACCAGCGAGGACAAGGAAGAACGCTCGGCAATTTGGGGCTAGTGTACTATGCCTTGGGAAATTTTGCCAAAGCGGTTGAGTATTCTGGGCAAAGTTTAGCGATCGCCCAAAGTATCAACGATCAGCGATTGGAAAGTCAAGCGCTGGGAAATATCGGCAATGCCTACCGTCACTTAGGCAACCATGCCAAAGCCATTGAGTTTCAGCAACAAAGTCTGCTAGTCGTGCGGGAACTGAAAGACTTGAGTGCAGAAGTGGCGGCGCTGAATAATCTCGGACTAGCTTACAAGGCACTGGGAGACTACTCAGCCGCCATTGAATACCAGCATCAAAGTCTGATAGTGGCGCGGGAACTCCAAGACCAAGAGGCAGAGGGTCAGATCCTGAGAAATTTGGGAAATGCTTGCTACGCTTTGGGCGACTATGTCAAAGCGATCGCCTACTATAAGCAGCGTTTAGCACTCGTGCAGCAGACTGGAGATCACCGTATTGAGGTACAGATTCTGAGAAATCTGGGGAACGCCTGCTACGCAATCGGGGACTACTCTGCGGCAATTGACTATGGAGAGCAACGCCTAGCGATCGCTTCGGCAACGGATGACCTCCGCTCCCAAGAGCAGGCACTTTCGCATTTAGGAGTGGCTTACGAGGCATTGAGCAACTACGCTAAAGCAATTGACTACTATGAACAACGCTTAAGGATAGCGCGAATCCTCCAAGACAGCCGAGTCGAAGGGCAGGCTCTGGGAAGCCTCCGAGTTGCTTGCTATGCTTTGGGCGATTACGCCAAAGTGATGGAATACGACCAATAGCATTTAATTAAAAATAAAAATTTATAAGGCAATCTATGTATTGCCGAGACCTTAGTTGCGCCCGAAAAGCTTACTATGTATGTTTTTCAGCTTTAGTTTCTAATCTATATCCATACAGCGTAGATTGAGCTAAAAAGTTTCTTGATTTTTAATTTTTTATTTTCTCTAGCTACGTCCCGCTTTTGGGAGATGCATGGAGACCGCTCGCCCGATTATCACTAAGTTTTAACCGGAAAATTCTGGACTCAGCGAAGTGGTCTTGGGGTGTCTGATAATATGAGCAAGAGGAATTCACCCCGCAATTGTACCCAGCTATCTTGCCTAAACGATACACAATCGTACCTAAAACAACGATATGGAGGATATGGACACCATGCAAACTGATTATTCCGCTCCAGAGACCGAAAAAACCCAGGTAGAAATGAGAGTTGACGCCCCAGGCGAATTGGCAGCTCTACCCCCAGCCACCCAATCAACGGAAAAGTGGCAGCAAATTGGAGAACAAATTTCCGCATTTTTCGCAGAACTACCCGAATACTTAGGTGAGTTCTTCTCAGAGTACCAGCGCCCCTTGACCACTCTAGGTCTAATATTAGCTGGCATCATTACCGTGAAGGTGACACTGGCGGTTCTGGATGCGCTTAATGATATTCCTCTGCTAGCGCCGACCTTTGAACTGGTAGGAATTGGCTACTCAGCCTGGTTTGTGTACCGCTACTTACTCCGAGCTTCTAATCGTCAGGAGTTGTCCGAGGAGTTTAAAGCTCTCAAGTCGCAAGTTGTCGGCGGGGATTCCAATAACTCGTAAATTTCTCATTTCCGCATAGCTCATTTCCGCACAGCATTGTTGCCCTGCGTCTCTTATTGTCTGACTTAGGGGTAGCACACCAGTGCCTGCCCCTAATAATTTTAGTTGGAAATTTCTTAATACCGGGTAGAAAGCGCGTGTGCCCATCACGTGATATTTTTAAGCGAGTCGAATCCAAAATATCATTCTGGATTTTAAATTCTAGATTGTAGAAGATTGGCAGTAATTGCATCTCTACGACTAAGTTTGGCGCGATGGTGGGGTTTGATGGTTGAATTTACCAGCGATCGCGGCTCATTTGCTCTCGCTGGGTGTAAAGTGTTCAACTGGCATAATTGTCCCGCTCAATTCCGCTCCACTTAAATCGGCTCCGTTCAAATCAGTTTCACTTAAGTCGGCTTGACTCAAATTCGCCTTAATTAAGTCGGTTCTATTCAGATTTACTCCAATGAGGAGGGCGCTAGTCAGATTGGCTTCACACAAGATTGCATCGCTGAGGTTGGCGTAGCTCAAGTTTGCCCTTCTCATATCTGCGCCAGTTAGATTTGCGCCAGTTAAGTTCGCTCCAGTTAGCTCAGCACCAATCGGTTCGGTTTTAACAAGCCTTGTTCCAATCAGTCTGGCTTTATCAAAATTGGTTCCGATCAAGTCAGCACCCGTGAGATCGGCACCCGTGAGATCAGCACGACTCAAGTTTGCTCCACTCAGATCGGCACCTGTTAGGTTCACCCCCCGCAGGTTGGCTCCGGCTAGGTTAACTCCCTCCAGAATCGTCTCGCTGAAATCGACCTGGCGTAGGTTCGCTCCTTCCAGATTTGCCGCCTTCAAATCTAACTTCTGGAAATCCCGTTCTCCAGCAGCATATCGTGTTAAAACCTCATCCCCATCCATTTCTATTGCCTCTAAATTGCTTCCAGTTAGCGTGGACTTAGGAATTTTGGATTTTAGATTGATTTTCCATGAATTGCCAATCTAAAATCTGGCTGGCGATCGCGTACAGCCCTTTGGGCATGAAAACAGCGAAGCAAGGCGTTAGTTTAGGGCTGACTTGTCACTTCGCTACTCGTGCGTAGCTGCATTAGGCATGATGGCACCAGTCATATCGGCGTCACGGAAATTGACCCGATTTAGGTTAGCGTCAATGAGAACCGCTTCAGTGAGAATTGCCCCAGTCAGGTTTGACCAGCATAGTTTTGACCTGTACAAGTTAGCTCCGGTGAGATTCGCTCCTCGCAGAGTCGCCCAACTTACATTTGCTCCCCTCAGATTGGCTTTAATTAAGATGACATTTGTCAGATTGGTTCCGCTCATCTTGGCGCGGCTCAAGTCTGCTTGCGTGAGATTTGCTCCAATTGCACTGGCTCCATTTAAAACAGCGTTCGCTAAGTTGGCTTTCTCCAGGTTGGCTCCAATTAGAATGGCATTCGTTAAGTTTGCACCTTCCAACACAGCTCCAATCAACGTAGCATTCGTCAAGTTGCTTCGACTTAAGGGCGCATCAATCAGTTTGGCTCCAGTCAGATTGGCATCGCGGAGAATTGTCTCGCTCAAAAGAGCGTGACTCAGGTTAGCTCCGGCGAGGTTAGCTCCGCTGAGATTGGCAGCTCGTAAACTCGCTTCAGTTAAAATCGCTTCGCTCAGGTTGGCGTCAATCAGGCTAGCGCCGATAAGATTTGCCTCGCTGAGATTGGCGCGGAGAACCGCTCCATTTAGATTTGCCTCGCGTAGGTTGACTCCGATTAGGTATGCCCCAATTAGATTTGCTTCGCGCAGGTCTGCTCCCCGCAGGTTCGCTTCGCTCAGGTCAATTCCCATCAGGTCTGCTCTCCGCAGACTTACCTCTCGAAAATCTCGTTCGCCTGCTGCGTAGAGACGTTTCAGTTCATCGGCATCCATCTAAGACCTCCCTTCAGGGTACTGCCGCTACAGTCGTTAGGGATGGGGTTCAACCCCTCTCCTAGAGTGGCAGGAAAATAGCGATCGCAGTCTATGCCAACTGCCCAAGGGTGGGATGACAGACGCTCAAAGCCAAAAATAAAGGTTCTAATCGACGATTGGGATCGGCACAGAACCATGACACGTTGAAGCAGGAGGCGACACTCCCTAACCCTTGAGTGCGTAAAACCTCCTGGGTACACAGGTAGAGCGAACATTTGTTTAGATCCTTCACTTCGAGCGGGATTCAAAAACGGTGGAACTCGCGTTTGGAGCCTGGGTCAGTTTAATCGTTGGACATTCAGTCAGTGTAGATGCTTGAGCGAGTTTGCCTGTTGGATACTAGAACCAGTAGCCGTGAGGTTGAGAAAGCTTACACTATAACCGTAAGGTTAAGTGTGGGATAAAGTCACTATGCTTCACCGCGCCTAGAATTTTGACGGAGGGGTGGCAATAGCGTACAGCCCTTTGGGCATGAAAACAGCGAAGCGAGGCGTTAGCCTAGCGCTGACTTGTTAGTTCGCGCATTTTCTATCAAAGATTTACAAGGCTGGAAACTCCTAAATAATCATGAGAACTAGAGGTTAATCTCTAGCTACTGAATCTTATTCCTAACTTGAGCGCTCAACTCCGCTCAATTAACTCTAATTGTTACAAAATAGCTGCCACCTGGTAGCTGTCAGCGGGTAGCTCTTTGACAGGAAGATTCCTGTAATCTAGTTATATGGGGAGACCTTCTCTCAAACACCAAACCTGCAAAGAGAATAGCCGCTCCACCGAAAAGCAATCTTAAGGACAGAGAATGCCGGAGAATTTGAGAAGCCAAGTTGTAACCCAAGGGGTGCAGCGATCGCCCAACCGGGCTATGTTACGTGCTGTTGGTTTTGGAGATGAGGATTTTACGAAACCCATTGTGGGAATTGCCAATGGGTACAGCACCATTACCCCCTGCAATATGGGGTTAAATGATTTAGCGAAACGGGCTGAAGCTGGAGCCAAGGTGGCTGGGGCGATGCCTCAGATGTTCGGCACGATTACCATCAGCGACGGCATTTCGATGGGCACCGAAGGGATGAAGTATTCCCTGGTGTCGCGGGAAGTCATCGCCGATTCGATTGAGACTGCCTGCAACGGGCAGAGTATGGATGGAGTGCTGGCAATTGGGGGCTGCGATAAGAATATGCCCGGAGCGATGATTGCGATCGCTCGGATGAATATTCCGGCTATTTTCGTGTATGGCGGTACGATTAAACCGGGACATCACAACGGGCGCGATTTGACGGTTGTGAGTGCTTTTGAAGCGGTGGGGCAACACAGCGCCGGAAAAATAGACACGGATGAGTTGCTGCAAGTAGAACGCAAGGCTTGTCCGGGTGCCGGTTCTTGCGGCGGAATGTACACTGCCAATACAATGTCTTCCGCTTTTGAAGCGATGGGGATGAGCTTGCCTTATTCTTCCACAATGGCAGCAGAAGATGCTGAAAAAGCAGAAAGTGCTGAGAAATCTGCTTTTGTCCTAGTAGAGGCAATTAAAAAACAACTTTTACCGCGACAGATTGTTACCCGAAAAGCGTTTGAGAATGCCATTTCTGTAATTATGGCAGTGGGCGGTTCTACGAATGCCGTGCTGCACTTACTCGCGATCGCTCATACGATTGGGGTCGAATTATCCCTGGATGATTTTGAAACCATTCGCGCCCGCGTTCCAGTTTTGTGCGACCTCAAGCCTAGCGGTCAGTATGTCGCCACTGACCTCCACAAAGCCGGTGGAATTCCCCAGGTGATGAAGATGCTCCTGGTACACGATTTGCTACATGGGGACGCCCTGACCATCACCGGACAAACCATTGCTGAAGTCTTGGCAGATGTCCCAGAACAGCCCCGTGCTGACCAAGATGTTATCCGTCCCTGGGATAACCCGATGTATGCTCAAGGGCACCTAGCTATCCTGAGAGGCAATCTGGCAACAGAAGGGGCTGTCGCTAAAATTACTGGAGTGAAAACCCCTTCCATCACAGGCCCAGCGCGGGTATTTGAATCTGAAGAAGCTTCCTTAGCAGCAATTCTGGCTGGCAAGATCAACCGTGGAGATGTCCTAGTGATTCGCTACGAAGGCCCCAAGGGTGGTCCTGGAATGCGAGAAATGCTGGCTCCCACTTCTGCCCTGATTGGTGCGGGATTAGGGGATGCTGTCGGCTTGATTACCGACGGGCGCTTCTCTGGCGGGACTTACGGCATGGTTGTCGGTCACGTAGCCCCAGAGGCGGCTGTAGGAGGCGCGATCGCGCTCGTGGAAGAAGGCGATACCATTACAATTGATGCACGCGATCGCCTGTTACACCTTCATGTACCCGATGAAGAGCTAGAGCGTCGTCGCGCTGCTTGGCAACCGCCTAAACCGCGTTATACAACTGGCGTACTGGCAAAATATGCCAAGTTAGTTTCTTCTAGCAGTGTCGGTGCCGTGACGGATTTAGATTTGGGTTGAAAACAGTCTTTAACTGTTAGATAAACCAAAAAATGAAGTATAAAAGAAGAACCCTGAAGTTTCTCTTTATACTTCATTTTTTTATAACTTTTAACGCAGATTAACAATAATGAACAGCGATAAACTTCCTCCTGGTAGGATGGGGTTGCCGGTGCTTGGCGAAACACTCGCGTTTGTGTTCGACCCCAAATTTATCGAAAAGCGCTATCAGCAATATGGCTCTATCTTTAAGAGTCATGTTATTGGCAAACCTACGGTTTTTATGGTGGGGCCAGAGGCAGCTGAATTTGTTCTCTCCAGCCACATGGATTGTTTCTCGTGGCGCGAAGGGTGGCCCAACAATTTTAAAATGCTGCTGGGCGAATCACTATTTGTGCAAGATGGCGAGGAGCATCGGAGAAATCGCCGCCTGATGATGCCAGCTTTGCATGGCGCAGCGTTAGGAAACTACGTTGCCACAATGGAGTCCATTACGCAAAGCTATCTCGAAAAATGGCAGCAGAAACAGGAATTTACCTGGTTTGATGAGTTCAAACTGCTAACGTTTGATATTGCTAGTCAATTATTGCTGGGTACGAATCCGGGGCCAGAAGCGGTACGGTTGAGCCAGTTGTTTACAAGACTAACGAATGGGCTGTTTGCCATCAATCCGCTGCCTTTACCGTTTACGCAGTTTGGGAAAGCGATCGCGGCCCGTAACGAAATCTTAGAGCATTTGGGCAACGTGGTACGCGATCGCCAGCAACATCCGACTAAAGACGTTCTCAGCCTTTTATTACAAGCTAAGGATGAAGACGGTAACGGCATGAGCGAAAAGGAAATCCGCGCCCAAGCAATGCTGTTACTCTTCGCTGGGCATGAAACGACCACTTCGATGCTGACTTGGTTGTGCCTGGAGTTAGCCCATCACCCAGAGGTGCTGCAACGCGCCAGGGAAGAACAGCAGCAGCTTGCGGCTAGGGGAGGGGTGAATTTAGAACAATTGGGGCAAATGCCCTATCTAGAGCAAATTCTCTGCGAAATTGAACGACTGCATCAGCCCGTCGGGGGTGGTTTTCGCGGTGTCGTCAAACCATTTGAGTTTAATGGCTTTCAAGTTCCATCTGGGTGGCAGGCGGTGTATTCGATTATCGGGACTCATCGACTATCAACGGTTTACCCCGAACCAGAACGTTTCGATCCAGACCGCTTCAGCCCCCAACGGCAAGAACACAAGCAGCGTCCCTTTAGTTTAATTGGTTTCGGTGGTGGGCCACGAATTTGTATTGGGATAGCATTTGCGAAAATGGAGATGAAAATTGTAGCCGCCCACTTACTACGCAGTTATCAATGGGAACTATTACCGAATCAACGCCTTGATTCAGTAGAGATTCCCACCAGCCACCCAAGAGATAGGCTGCGGGTTCGGTTTCAACCGTTGCAAGTGCTATGTGAAAAATAGGAGTGACGCGATCGCACTTGTTCTGGAAAACGATAACATCACAATTGAGGAACCAAAGGCTCTATACGAACAAACGCAGCAAAAAGCGTTTACCTCTGGTGGTGTTATGTCTAATCCAATTCAAACAGCGATCGCTTCTTCTATCAATGAGTGGCTGCAAGCTCACCCCTCCGTCTTGCGGCTACTTCAGATATTCATCTGGGCGACGAATCACCCAATTGTCAGCTTAGTTATTTTGTTGTTTGCGATAGCGATCGCTGGGAGCTTAATCAAAGCCGTTGGTCGCTTAATTGAAACAACTAGCTTATCAATCTTGAAAGCTCCTTTTAAGCTAATTCAGCTCTTATTTGGAGTTAGTTTTCAATCAATCTCAAAGTTTGGAGGCTTAGCTTTCAAACAGTTAACGGGTGCGAAGAATGCTGAACTCCCAGCTTTACCGGATTCAAATTCTCTATCTACTCAGCAAGATAAACAGCAACGACTGGCAGAGATTTCCTCTAGGCTAGAAGCGATTCAAAAAGAGCAGAACGAGCTGTTGCAAGAAGTGGCAACAATCCTCGGTTCTGACAAAATAAATGTGCAAGTTTAAAAAGTGAAGGAGGGTTAAGTAATTCATGAGGTATTTACAAAGAAAATTACCGGATTATTATGAGTGCAACCTTAGTTGAAACCAGATTAATCCCATCTCTATAAATAGATTTTTGATAAAAAAATCCTTATTCAGGTGAGCCATTATTATATTGCCAGTAAGGCTCTGAAATGGCAAGATGAATCTAACAAACCAACAAATTTACCGATCAAAGAATCTAAAAACAGATTTCAAATCATGCTATAACCGTGTAGAGATGCAGATGTGATGATGAAAGAGAACGCACTTGTCTAAAAATACGAAATTACTAAGATTAATACGCAACTAATTTTTAACCATATTTTTAAATAAGTGTATATAAAAGTACCAGCTCGATTTGAGGTTAAACCTAATAGCCAGCACAATGCTATTCTACTGGCTGTTGGCTGTACATTCTTCTCCATCATAGGCTTGTTCATGATGGGATCGGGTCAACCCAAAGCTATTTTGGGTGGAGCTTTGGGTGTTATTTTCTTTGGTGGAGGTGGTATAATCGCTGTTCCTAAACTACTTCAACGCCCAGTTAGTATTATATTGACTCGTGAGGGGTTACAGCAGATTACCCTCTATGGAAAATCTATACTTTATTGGCGGGATATTGAGAGCGTAGGAATCGCTAGATTAGAGGGAACTAAGTTAGTTGGCTTACGCCTGAAAAACTATGATAACTACATTAATAATATGTCTCCTGAATTAGTAAATTATTGGATGAACAGTCTACCATACTTAAAATTATTAAGCTTTGGAACTTTAGTACTAGAGGTGCCACTGGATGTGCCTAGTTTTGTAAAAATTTGGTCGGTACTTAAAGGTCATCCAAATCCTGTTAATGCGCTTAAAAGTTTTGGGAAAGTTGGTAACTTGGTAGAAGCAATGCTCTGGAGTAGACAAACCTATGGATATGATATTTTGTTAAGTTGGGCTGACCTTGACCGCTCTGCCTCAGAGTTTATTGAATTATTAGAGCAATATCGTAAGGCCTCTACCACATAGAAGTAATCATAGTGTTTAAATACAAAATATTTAAAGAACTGGAGATTGATTAGTAAAGTTTTATGAAGATAGAAGTAGGTATCTTCAGTCTTTTAGGTGCTTTAGTTGGTGCTGGTGCTGCTATAGTTGCATCCTTAATCAACAACAAATTTCAATTGCGTAGAGAAAAAGAAAAGTGGCAGCGAGAGCAGCTACAGGAAATATATAGTAACTGCATTTATAACCTAATGAGGTATATACAAGGTTTTGAAGAAGGTGGTCAGAAAGGAGTTGACTTTGCTGAGTCTTCTAGGTGGCTTTCCCTGTTGTTAATCCACCATCCAAGTAAGGATACTGATAATGAAACTTTCAAAGCTTTTCGCTATAAAGTCATAGAACTTACGAGGAGAGGTGGTAGCCTCATGGGATGGGACAAAGTACAAGCTCTGCGAGACGAAATTATTGAAATGGCAGAAAAAGACTCTAGATTGAACTGAGTATCATTATGATAAAAACGAAGGGCAACTACTGTAAAATAGTTGCCCTTCAAAATTAGCAGGTTTGTAGGGTGGGCACGATTGATCGCGCACACCCTAACCCAACAGAGAATTAGTAGTCGAAGTCGCCGCCCATGCCAGCGCCAGCACCCGCAGGAGCGCCATCTTTTGGCTCAGGCTTGTCAACCACGATGCACTCGGTGGTCAGCACCATGCCAGCGATAGAAGCGGCATTTTGCAGAGCGGAACGAGTCACCTTAGCGGGGTCAACGATACCAGCTTCAAACATATCGACGAACTCATTTGTCGCGGCGTTGTAGCCGACGTTGAAGTCCTTCTCTTTGACGCGCTCAGCGATGACAGCGCCATTCTGACCGGCGTTTTCAGCAATCCGCTTCAGAGGAGCAGCCAAAGCACGAGAAACAATCATCGCACCTGTCAACTCTTCATTCTTCAGGTTGGCAGTTGCCCACTCTTCCAACTGAGGAGTCAGGTGAGCTAGGGTTGTGCCACCGCCAGGAACGATCCCTTCTTCCACAGCAGCTTTAGTCGCGTTGATGGCATCTTCCAGACGCAGCTTCTTATCCTTCATTTCGGTTTCGGTCGCAGCGCCCACTTTGACGACAGCGACGCCACCAGCCAGCTTAGCTAGACGCTCTTGCAGCTTCTCGCGGTCATAGGAAGAATCGGTTTCGTCCATTTGACGGCGGATTTGCTCACAACGAGACTTCACAGCAGCTTCGTTGCCTTCGGCGACAATTGTGGTGTTGTCCTTGGTGATGTTGATACGGCGAGCTTTGCCCAGCATTTCTAACCGGGTGCTTTCCAGCTTCAGACCAGCATCTTCGGTGATCAGCTGACCACCAGTGAGAACGGCAATGTCTTCCAGCATTGCTTTGCGGCGATCGCCAAAACCAGGAGCCTTGACAGCAGCCACATTCAGCACACCCCGCAGGCGGTTAACTACCAGGGTTGCCAGAGCTTCTTTCTCGATGTCCTCAGCGATAATGATCAGAGGACGACCAGCACGAGCGACTTGCTCCAGAACGGGCACTAAGTCTTGGACAAGCGTGATTTTCTTGTCGGTCAGCAGGATGAAAGGCTCTTCCAGAACCGCTTCCATCCGCTCCATGTCGGTAGCGAAGTAGGGAGAGATGTAGCCTTTGTCAAAGCGCATCCCTTCGGTGATTTCCAGTTCGGTGGTCATGGACTTCCCTTCTTCCAGGGAGATGACGCCTTCCTTGCCCACCTTATCCATCGCTTCAGCGATCATCCGACCAACTTCTTCGTCGTTACCAGCAGAGATGGTACCAACTTGAGCGATCGCTTTGGAATCTTCTACTTGTTTGGCGTGTTCGGCAATTCTTTCCACCAGGAAGCCAGTGGCTTTGTCAATCCCGCGCTTCAGAGAAATTGCATTTGCACCCGCAGCAACGTTTCTCAAGCCCTCTTTTACAATTGCATGAGCGAGAACGGTTGCAGTCGTAGTGCCATCACCAGCAGCATCATTGGTCTTAGAAGCGGCTTGACGAATTAAGGAGACCCCCGTGTTTTCAACGTGATCTTCTAATTCAATTTCTTTGGCAATGGTGACACCATCATTCACGATTTGTGGTGCGCCGAACTTCTTCTCTAGTACCACGTTGCGGCCTTTAGGGCCGAGAGTGACAGCCACAGCTTCAGCTAGGATGTCCATCCCTTTTTCCAGGGCGCGACGAGCGTTTTCGTTGTAAATAATGCGCTTAGCCATAGTTCCTCAGTTGTTTTGAGTTTTGAGTTTTGAGTTTTGAAGGAGTGTTGAGCGTTGAGTTTTGAGTGTTGAGTTAAGCAGATGTTTTTAACTCGGAACTCTCAACTCAGAACTCATAACTTTATGAAACGACTGCTAAAATGTCCTTCTCTGAGAGCAGAACGTACTCTTCTGTGCCGAGTTTGATGTCTGTGCCAGCGTACTTGGAGTAGAGAACCTTGTCGCCCACAGAGACTTCCAACTCAACACGAGTGCCTTTGTCATCGCGCTTGCCAGGTCCCACAGCGACGACTTCCCCTACTTGAGGCTTTTCTTTGGCATTATCAGGAAGAAGAATTCCACCAGCGGTTTTCTCTTCAGCAGCGCTCACTTTCACAAAAACGCGATCGCCCAGCGGCTTAACAGTGGATACGCTTAGAGATACAGCTGCCATACAAACTTCGCTCCTATTACAGGTTTGACTCAAGACACACGATTCGTTCGTTGAGAATTAGCACTCTCAACCTCTGAGTGCTAATTTAGCCCAACCAGTGTGCGATCGCAACAAAATTCTTTGTACGGGTTCCCGAACTTATCCGGTTGTCGGAAGACTTTAGTAGAAATGCTTAAGACACAAAGAGGGCTTTAGTCATTGGGATGGCATAGCGCGATCGCACTCAATCTGCTAAAAAAAATTGGAACCGCTAAAATCTCCTAAAAAACGGATATCTCGCTTCTTCCAAGGAAATCAAATAAATAATGACTGAAAACACAGTGGCTGAGTCTAGCCCTGAAATTCCTGAAACTTGTCAATCATCAGACCCAAACGCTCTCGCCGCTTGTGTGCAGACCTTGGGACTGAATCAAATTCAGCGCCATGTCTTCATCTGTGCCGATCCAACCTTACCCCAGTGTTGCTCCAAGGAAACCAGTTTAGAATCTTGGAATTACTTGAAAAAGCGACTTAAAGAGCTAAAACTAGACAAGCCTTCCGACAAAAGCCCTCTTTGCATTTTCCGCACCAAAGCAAACTGTCTGCGAGTTTGCTCCCAAGGCCCAATTCTAGTCGTTTACCCAGATGGTGTTTGGTATCGTGGAGCGACTCCTGAAGTCATTGAGCGGATTATCCAAGAACATCTGATTGGCAACAAAATTGTGCAAGAATACGCTTTCTTAGTTCATCCACTACCAAAACCCTATACAGTAACATAGTAGCTACGTTATATTCTTCCGTGTACCTACTAGATTTTCGTCGTTGTGACCCATGTCAGTGACTATAATTTTCTAAAAAGAGATTATAGGAATTGCCTAGACTTAGTAGGAGTCGGTGCAGCAGGGTGCTGAAAAAAACGTAAACTATACGTACAAAACGGTTTAAATTTTCACAATTCCAGGCTTGGCGAGTGGCACAGCATGAAAGACACCAGTATAAGAGATAACAAACGACTGTTGCTGATTGATGACGACCCCAACCTGATTTTGCTGGTCAAGGACTACCTGGAATTTCGGGGGTACGAAGTCATCACCGCTGAAAATGGTCGGGAAGCACTGGAAGTTCTAGAGCATGATATTCCTGACATGATTATCTGTGATGTCATGATGCCAGAGATGGACGGAATTGCCCTTGTGCAACACGTCAGAGAAGATCCCCGCATCAGCTGGATTCCAGTTCTATTCCTCTCAGCGAAAGGTCAAAGTCAAGACCGAGTCAAGGGTCTCAATACTGGGGCAGATGTCTACATGGTCAAGCCCTTTGAGCCAGAAGAATTGGTGGCGCAAGTGGAATCTTCTCTTAAGCAGGCCACTCGCCTAATTCATCATCCAGCTAGAGGAACCGAAGGAGGGTCGAAACTCCAGGTACCTGACACTGTAGAATTAACCCCGACCGAGCTGAAAGTAGTTCAGTTTGTGGCAAGAGGTATGGCAAATCGAGAAATTGCTGAGCAGATGAACGTCTCTCAGCGCACGATTGAGAGCCACGTATCCAATATGTTAGGTAAAACGAATCTCCATAACCGCACGGAGTTAGCTCGTTGGGCGATTGAGAGTAATATGGCTTAACAAATAAAAAGGCAAAATTAATAATTGAAATTATTAATTTTGCCTTTTTAAATTTTCGTTACCACCCATCTTGTTCGCTGTCAGATTTGCCCCACAGTTCTAGATCCAGTTCATTCAAATAAGTTAAGGCGCTTTGAAGTTGGCGAGTCGATCCTGAGAGTTCTAGGTCAAACCAGCCATCATCTCTAGCGTTGGCTCCTAAAAGGGCAGCAGCAATATTAACTGTGACACCGTGGTGAGAGACTAGTCGCGAGATGATGGGATCTTCCTGATATTCCTTGGGAATGCGGATTCTGACACGCATTTTAGTAGGTCTGTTATCTTCGTGCCCAGTCGTAGATTGAGCAGGTTTTGATGTATTTACAGGCAAGTCATTTGTACTATACATAGTCCTCAATTCCTCCTATTCAACATCTTTAATACTGGTTTTACGCTCTAGAATTTCTTTCAAGACCAGGGTAACTAACGCAAGTGCCCCAAGTAGAACGGCGGCTGAGAAAGATGCTTGAGTCTGGTATTGCTTATAAGCTTCCTCCACAAACAACGGCAAAGTTTGAGTTTTGCCCGCAATATTGCCAGATACAACCGAGACGGCACCAAACTCGCCCATGACTCTGGCGTTGGTCAAAATGACGCCGTAGAGGAGGCCCCAGCGAATATTCGGCAGAGTGACGCGCCAGAAGATTTGCCAGTCAGTTGCACCCAACGTTTTAGCCGCTTCTTCTTGATCTGAACCAGCTTCTTCCAAAACGGGAATCACTTCACGGGCGACGAAGGGCATCGTAATAAAAGCACTCGCCAATATCATTGCAGGCGCGGCGAAAATAATTTTTATGTTTGCCGCCGCTAGCAGTGGACCAAACCAACCGTTGCGTCCATAGAGCAGCACGATCATCAGTCCAGCGACGACTGGGGATACGGCAAAGGGGATGTCTAGAAGGCTGATCAGAAAGGTTCGACCCCGGAATCGATGTCGTGCGACCACCCACGCTGCACAGAGTCCAAACACGACATTCATCGGTACGACAACCAGGGCGATCAAGATAGTCAGCTTTACGGCATGGAGAAAATGGGGTTCCGTCATATTGTGGATAAACGGGCCAAACCCTCCCTTAAATGCTTGCACAAAGACGTTGATAGCTGGAATGAACAAAATCACAGCCAAGTAAGCGATCGCTACCCCGATCAAAACAACTTTTACCCAGCTTTTTTCCTTCTGGTTTGGGGAGACTTGAGGAGTTTTTAATTCTGGATTAAAAGACTTCCCTGCTACATTAGAGTTCATACTTTCGTCCCCACGCTTGCAAAACATTAATTACGATTAGAACTAACAGCGAAATTACTAATAAAACAGTCCCAATCACCGTTGCTCCGGAATAGTCATACTGTTCCAATCGCTGAATAATCAACACGGATGCGATTAAGTCCTTAAAAGGTACATTCGCCGCCACAATTACGACCGAACCGTATTCTCCAACAGCACGCGCAAATCCCAACGCTACACCCGTTAAAATCGCTGGCATTAAAGGTGGCAAAACAACTCGCCAAAATGTCTGAAATTTAGAGGCTCCCAAAGACCAAGCGGCTTCTTCGACTTCATGCTCCATTTCTTGCAATACAGGCTGTAAGGTTCGCACGACAAATGGCAAAGAGATAAACACCATCGCCACCCCCACTCCCAAGCGCGTGAATGCCACCTTAATTCCCAAAGGTGCTAGCAGGGAACCAATCCAGCCGTTATCGCTGTAGACCGTTGCCAGTGTTAAACCCGCGACTGAGGTAGGCAGTGCAAAGGGCAAATCAATGGCTGCATCAATGAACCGTTTGAATGGGAACTCATAGCGAACCAAAACCCAAGCAATTAACACGCCAAACACTCCGTTGAGCAGTGCCGCAATGAAGGCTGTGATGAAGGTAACATCGTAGGTTGCAAGAGCAATGGGACTGGTGGCAATTCTCCAAAAATCAATCGGTTTTTCTGTACTTGCTTTCAACACAAGGGCAGACACTGGCAGGATGAGCATGATGGTGAGATACCCCAAGGTAATCCGCCAAGGCCAGGACATACTGCTTATCTGGCGAAATGGGTTTTTCCAAACAGAAGTTTGTTGAGGAGGAGCCGATACAGCCATAGAAAAGTATCCAGTATTAAAGAATGATGAAATTCGGTAATTGTTCTCGGTTTTAATTGTGGCTAATTGCTAATGAATCCTAGTCTTTTCTTGGTTGATAATGACGCAATTAGCAATTAGCTCTTAGTCAGTCTTTATCTACTGCTAGCTTGAATTTTGTCAAAAATTGTTCCGTCATCAAAAAACTTCTTCTGGATCTCGTCCCAGCCCCCCAAATCTTGAGCGGTGAAGAGAGTTTTAACTGGGGCATACTGCTTCGCGACTTCTTCCCCTACTGTTGGATCAACGGGTCGGAATCCCACTTTGGCAAATTCTCGTTGGGCTTCTGGGGTATATAGAAACTTGACAAACGCTTCTGCAATTTCTCTCGTGCCGTGTTTGTCAACGTTTTTGTCCACAACGGCGACCGGGCTGTCGATGGAGATGTTCGTATCGGGCACGACATAAGGAAGTTTCTGACCGTTTTGCCCAGCCAATACTACTTCATTTTCATAGTTGATTAAGACATCTCCCTGTCCTTGCTTGAAAAAGACATCACTGGCTTCGCGGGCGTCTCTCGGTAGCACGGGGACATTCTTGTAAACTTTGGTGACTAATTCTTGGGCTTTGGCATCGTCACCGCCGGTTCTGGTCACTGAACCCCATAAACCTAAGAAGTTCCAGCGAGCGCCACCAGAAGTTTTGGGGTTAGCTGTAATGACTTGCACGCCATCTTTGGCTAAGTCTGTCCAGGTTTTAATTCCTTTGGGATTGCCCTCGCGAGTAACCAGTGCTGCAACAGATTTGGTTACAATTGCACCATTCGGTGCTTCTTTCTCCCAACCAGCTTCAATTAACCCGGCTTTCTCAAGCTTCTCGGTATCAAGAGCCAGGGCCAGGTTTACAACGTCCGCCTCTAAACCATCGATTACGGCACGGGTTTGGGAGCCAGATCCACCATAGCTTTGGTTGAAGGTAACGTTTTGGTTGCGTTCCTGTTTCCACTTAGCGGTGAACTGGGGAATAATTTTTTCGTAAGCAGCGCGAGTCACCGCGTAGGAGACGAGGGTTACTTGTGCATCGCCGGTTTTTGCCGCTGGGCTGGCACCACCTGCGGCAGTCGTTGTCGGGGAAGGGGAATTAGAGTTACTGGGGGCGCAAGATGCGATCGCTACGCTTAAACTCATCCCCAATAGGAACAGAGACACAAAACCCTTCCGGGAAGTGACCTTCAGCCATCTGGCTGTCTGTTGTTTCCACGGTTGAAGTGCCTTAAGCCGAGTAATTTGCCACAAACGCATGAACGCTCTCCTTTAATCCCCGGTACATCGGTCGGGATACCGTAATTTTGGGTACGAACATAGATTCTACAGCAACTAAGAACGTTTGTGTCTAGTTCCGCGAAATTTCAACCAGAGGTTTGGTTAAGAGGAAGGGGAGGGCGATCGCGACTCCAGCCCAAATTAGTTTTGATGATTTGGCTGATGTTCCTGGGAAAGAATTGAGTATTAATACTGAAAGGACTGGATATTTAATTCAAAAATTGCTATTCTATACATTGGTTGCTGGTGTAGCTCAGGGGTAGAGCAGCTGATTTGTAATCAGCCGGTCGCAAGTTCAAATCTTGTCACCAGCTTTTTTTGTGAGTTTGTGCCTTCTAGCTTCCTTGTGACTTTACCCATAACTTTGCCGCAACGGCAGGCTTATGCTTCCATTTAACAGTGGCAATATTATGGTTCCAGCTTTCACTAAAATTACTTCATTGGTGTAAATAGAGCTTACTTCTCAATTAGCGCTTTACCTGCCCTAAAGCTAGAATTTGGTGGAATAAGCTATGGGCTGCCCAAGCTATATAGACGCCTAATGCACCATAAGCAATAACTTCCAAGAAGTAATTTATAGATAATCGCGCCATCGCTACAAGTACACCTATAACAGCGACTTGGGTTTTGGAATCAAGCGGAACTCATCATGCCTTGGAACTTTAGAAAGTCTACGAGAACGGCTGGATGACTCAGGAGATAGAGCAATTAGTTGGAGATAAGCAAGGTCGCCAGTACCAGATGAAAGGCGATTATGACGATGAATCCGGGCTTCTTGTCGTCAAGCTGCAATATCAAAATAATGAAGTTGGTCGGCTTCAATGCGTCGTCGATCCACCAGGAGAAATGAAAATAAGCGACTTGATTATCTCCAATGATGATGATGATGTCGTAGAGATCCCAAGGTGGCGGAAAGTATTTAAACTCAAACCTAGAAACTACCGCAACAAAGGACTAGGCACTTACCTTCTGAAGTTTGCGCTTGACTTCGCTCGCCAGAAGGGGATGACACACATCTACGGTTGCTTGACTCACAAAGATATCGCCACCACTCCAGGTCTTATCAACTGGTACAAAAAGCACGGGTTTGAGCTAGAGTCGCCTGCGCCAAAAGACCCTTCTACGACAGCGCATAGAATATCTCAACAGCTTTGAGCGAGTGGGGCGATGGTTCCAGCAAAAGCGAACGGACTTCTTCGGCGCAACGCGATCGCTCTTTTGCATCGAAAATTTCACGGTTTGGCAGAGATCCCGTGCGCCAACAATCACTAGCAGGCCTTGTAGCCTAGCCTATAACCAACTTTTCCCCTTTGCACCGCCAAGCCACCTTGAATTTAAAGAAGGTTAACTTATATGGAAAGAAATAAAATACTAATTGCAACAAAGACTTATCCTTCAATAAGCACCAAATACAAAGAAACTGTTTGTACGGCTGGAATCTTATTGGATGACGACGAAAATCCTAAAAGTTGGATTCGCATTTATCCTATTCGTTTCCGCGAGCTAGAAGTCGATAAAAAATTTCCTAGATGGAGTATTATCAGCGCTCGAATAGAAAAAAATGATAAGGATGCTAGACCTGAAAGTTATAGGATAGATGATGATTCTATAAGTGTCCTTAGAAAAGTCGGGACGGAGAATAATTGGGGAAAAATAAAATCTTTCATTTTCCCTTTTCAGTTTGATTCCATCAATAGTATTAAAAAACAAAATAAAACTCTAGGTTTAATTAAGCCTAAAAATATAAGTAAATATTTTTGCAAGCCAGTAGAACGTGAATGGAGCGATAAGCAGCAAGCCGTGCAGGATCAGCTCGAGTTGCTCGATTTACTAGAACCAAGCAATCCATTGTCAACATTAGAGAAAATTCCTTATAAGTTTGGATATGAATTTACAGATAATGATGACGTTAAACACAAATATACAATCACCGACTGGGAAATCATGCAGTTGTACAGAAATTGTAGAGAACGCTCAAAATTAGCTGATTTATACTCTAAGGAGAATGAAGCATTGGAGAAAGTTAGGCAAAAACTCGAAAGCAGCTTTATGTATGATAAAGAGCTTTATTTTATTGTTGGGAATTTAAAAAGCCATCCCCAGAATTTTATGATTATTGGTTTAGTGTACCCACCTATAGTAAAATATGAACAGCTCAGTTTTTTCTGAATAAAAATGGCTATTATTGCTACAGAAGATGATTCTAAAACTATTTCTAATATGGATAGACTCATCCTGACTTTTGGTTATGGAAATAGAACAAACCACGAAGTTTTTTTAGATTACTTACATGAATTTAATGTCACTTGTGTAATAGACGTTAGATTAAGCCCTCGTGCTTGGAGTCGTCAATGGTACAAAGAGCAGATAGAAAAAATTTGTAGTTATAAAAAAATTAAGTATTTATCAAAAGAATCTCTAGGTAATACATCTGGTAAAAGTAACTGGATTCCTCCTGATTATGATAAAGCGCGTGAAACACTAATAGAAATTTCAAAGCTTGCTGAAGTCGGCACGATTTTACTATTGTGTGCTGAGATGGACTCATCTAAATGTCATAGAGTAGATGTTGCTTGCGAACTACAGAAGCTTGTTGATGTTCCAATTAAACATTTGAAGTAAACTAAAAAAGCACCGCCTCAATTAAAAACCTTCAAGCGTTACATCGAAAATTTCGTAGTGGAACACTCTCTAAAGCGTCAACTCTTACGGAATCAACAAAGAAGTGTTTTAACGCAAATCCTTGGCTCAAGTCTTGGCTCAAAAGTTGAATTCGCAAACAACTCGACCAGTTTGTTTGTCTACGCGATGCTATGGAGTATGTTCTATACTTAGCGTCCTAACCGCCCTGGCTGTTGCTATACTTCCACACTGCCTTGAAACACAAACTGAAAGTTTCTGCTTTCCGTAGTTTTACAATGCGTAGTTTAAACAAGCATTTCAGCAAAACTTCATCAAAACTTCATCTTTTGAGAGAAAAGAGGCTGCTAATTAAAGAATTTGTAAAGATAGACTCTGACCGAAAACCGTAGTGATAGTTCCTCCGTACAGTACACAGTCATTGTCAATCACCGTTAAAACTAAGCATATTTGCGTAGTTTTAGTTACTTGTTGAGCTTGGCTGACAAAACTAGAAAAAATTAGCAGTCGGAGAACTACCCATGAAACTAATTAAGCTTGGTACAGCGATCGCTGCATTAACTGTAGCTACGATGTTCGATCTGCTCGGCGTTGCCAAACCCGCAGAGGCAGCGACCATGAAGCTGATTGGTCTGAACGACGATAACAGCCTGGTTTTCTTTAACCGCAAACTTTCCAAGATTTCTAGCACCGTAAAGATTGCAGGGGTTGATGGGACTGTGCTAGGGATTGACTTTCGACCAGCCGATGGTCTCCTCTACGGTGTCACAGACAAAAACGGTATTTATACGATTGACACCACCACAGGTGCTGCGACTTTGGTAAGTAACCTCAGCGCTCCCTTCTCTGGAGGAGTCACGTCAGGATTTGACTTCAATCCAGTACCTGACCGCCTGCGGCTTGTTGGTAGCAATGACCAAAACCTTCGCATAAACGTGGACACTGGTGCAGTGATTACTGATGGAACCTTAAACTATGCATCTGGCGATCCCAACTTCGGAGCTAACCCCAATATTACCGCTGCGGCCTACACCAACAACTTCGCTGGGACAACTATAACCGCACTATACGGAATTGACTTTGCTCTCGACACATTGGTTCAGCAGAACCCGCCCAATGCTGGCATTCTGAACACGATTGGCTCCCTAGGTGTTGATTTCGGCGAAACTGGAGGATTTGACATTGTAACGACCAAGAAGGGAGGTAGCATCGTCAATAATGCCTTCGCAGCTTCTGGCTCGAACATTTACAGCATCAACTTGGGCACAGGTGCTGCTACGACACTAGGCACTTTCAGTGGCGGCGGCAATATTGTTGGTCTTGCTGCCACTTCCGTCCCTGAGCCTGGTACTGTTGGCTCTTTGCTCGGTTTCGGTGCGCTTGCCCTACTAAGTCGCAGCCGCCGTCGTGTCAAGTCAGCTAATTAAATATAGTTTCAAGATTTCATACTTTGCCTTTGTGCTTTTTGGGCTTTCAGTAGGGCGGGCATTGCCCACCCTACTGAACTTAAAAATCTACAGTTAATGGCGCACGAGGGAAGGGGATCACATCCCGAATATTGCCCATTCCGGTCATAAATTGTACTAAGCGCTCAAACCCCAAACCGAAGCCAGCGTGAGGAACTGTGCCATAGCGCCGTAGATCGAGATACCACCAATAATCTGCTGGATTTAGCCCTTGAGCTTGTATTCTTCGCTCTAGCACGTCTAGGCGTTCTTCCCGCTGCGATCCCCCAATAATTTCGCCAATTTTAGGAGCCAATATATCCATTGCGCGGACGGTTTTTTCATCGTCGCTCAAGCGCATATAGAAGGCTTTGATTTCTGTTGGGTAGTCAGTAAGGATAACAGGTTTTTTGAAGACTTCTTCAGCCAGATAGCGTTCGTGTTCTGACTGCAAATCCAAGCCCCATTTGACGGGATACTCGAATTTTTTATCGGCTTTTTCCAAAAGCGCGATCGCATCCGTGTAAGTCAACCGTTCAAACTCGTTGTTAATGATATTGTCCGCTGTAGCGAGAACGGAGTTATCAATTCGCTGGTTAAAAAACTCCATGTCTTCAGGACACGTCTCCAGCACATACTTGAAAACGTGCTTCAGGAAGGCTTCTGCTAAGTCCATATTGCCTTCTAAATCGCAGAAAGCCATTTCTGGTTCTACCATCCAAAATTCTGCCAAGTGGCGAGAAGTATTGGAATTTTCTGCTCGGAAGGTGGGGCCAAAAGTATAAACATTGCTGAATGCCATCGCCATGACTTCAGCTTCCAGTTGTCCGCTGACGGTGAGATAGGCAGGGCGTCCAAAAAAGTCTTTGCTGTAATCAATCTCCTGGGCGTTTGTGCGGGGGATGTCCTTTAGATTGAGGTTGGTGACGGTAAACATCTCTCCCGCCCCTTCACAGTCGCTAGCGCTGATAATCGGGGTATGAACCCAGAGGAATCCTCGCTCTTGAAAGAACTGGTGGATCGCATAGGAACAGGCATTACGGACGCGGAAGACGGCACCAAAGGAATTAGTGCGCGATCGCAAATGTCCAATTGTTCGCAAAAACTCAAATGAGTGACGTTTCTTTTGCAACGGATAGGTTTCGGGATCGGCTTCCCCGTACACTTTCACCGTTTCTGCCTTCAGCTCAATCCGCTGTCCTTTTGCCGGAGACTCTACCAGCACACCCGCAACTTCTATAGAAGCACCCGTGTTCAGCTGCTTAATGATGTTTCCATAATCTGACAAATCCGGATTGAGTACAACTTGGAGATTAGCCATTGATGAGCCATCGTTGACTTCAACAAAGGCACATTCTTTCAATTCCCGCTTCGTTCGTACCCAGCCTTTGATCGTCAGCGGCTCATCTGGCTGACCATTTCGCAATATGTCTGCAATCCGTCGAGTCACCATGTTGTTATCTGTTGTTATCTGCTAAGTGAAGGTTTCGATAGTTAAAGGGTTGAAAATTGAGGGTTGAAGCTTTAACTTTCAACTTGCCACCTTTTCAACCTGCTAACCCCTACCCAGCGCAGGACTTCAAGATCCAGCCTACAACAATGCCAAGTCCTGCAAAGCGGACAGCTTGCCAAAAAGGTTCTTTTAAACTGTCCCAAGAAAATAGACGACTTTCTAAGTTAAGTTCTATAGTATCCAGCTCTTCTTTGATGCGCCGCAGCTCGACTTGAAGTTGTCGCTGCTGGGAAAGCTTTTGTTCCTTTTTTATCTCGTCTAATCGTTCCTGTAGTTCTGCTTGCCGTTGCTTGTCTTGCTGCACTTGGGCGTAGCGTTCTTTGAGATCGGCAAGCGAAGTCTCAACTTCCAACAGCGATCGCTCAAATTGCTCTTGATCCCCAAGTGGGGAAGGTGATGGATCTGATCCTTTTGGACGGCGCGGCATACAGTAGAGTAGGGATAAATGCGAGTCTATCTTCAGTATGTCTCAACCGACCCAGCTTTCTAAAACCTCTGACTTGAACGAACTGAGTACCCTGGAACTCGCTCAAGCTCTGGCAGAACGCTTGAGTATTCAACCGAATGATTGGCATCGGCTCAAGTCTAACCGCAAAGTTCGTGCTGGCGAACAAGCCATCGCCGCATTGGTATTTCTCCTGAAAGATCAACCGGAAGAAGCGTTGGTGCGCTTTCAGCAGGCTTCTGGCTGGCTGGACAAGTCTATCTCAGCACCGCCTTGCCCAACTCATGGACACAACCGTTAGAAAAATCGGGTGTTAGAAAAGCAGGGGTTGCCGGAAGCGATTTTTGACTTGCTTGCAGAGTCTGAGTTCCGTTCCCTGGTGGTTCCAGTGGACTTGATCGAAGATTTGGTGGAGGATACACATCCCTCTGCCGCTTTCTGCTTCGTCGTCAGGGAGATGTTGTTCGGGGTCAGAATGGCAATCACAGGGGGGAGAAAAGCCCGTTCCTTCGTCTGAAATTACCCACCAGTATTGTCCTTCTACCATCGAAAAGCGGACGGACACGGTCTTACTGGGATCGAGCTTATTGCCGTGTTTTGCTGCATTGACTAGCGCCTCTTGCAGCCCTAACCGAATTTCTGCTTGCCACCGAGATGGAATCTGAGCTAAGAGAAGATCCAGGATGGGACAAAGGTAGAGGGTAGAAGCGAAGCTTATCGTGCCCCAAGTTCGCCTTACCGGACGCTGTGAGATAGCAATCACTCAAAAAACCTCTAGACTTTCATTCAATAGAATTAACAGTCAGATGCCGAAGGGTATGCGCGTAGCGCTATACAGCTTTGATACGAGTAGTTTTAGACCCATCTTATGCGTACAACATCTCTTGCGTACAATCAGGTGCGTACAATCAGAGGAATCACGTAGATTCGAGATGATGTCCAGGCTTAAGTACACCTATCGCCAAGCATTAATCATTGCGTATTTGTCCGGTACTCTCTTTTTTTAATCGAGGATACCAACTACATTTTTCCGTTAGATTACTTGGCAAATTGCTAGCTTTCTGACGGATACGAATAACTTGCTAACTTCTGACCTCTAGAGGAGTGCTTTCTATCCTAAAAGTTGTAGGATAAACCACTTTCTCTATTGTAACAAAATCTTCTAAAAAAGCCACCCCGAACCTCAGTCAAGTACACTACAGAGGGCTGTTATTGGCGTACAAGAACGGCGGCACATTCAACGTGAGACGTTTGGGGAAAGAAGTCAGCAGGTTGTACGCGGGTTAGCTTATAGCCGCCCGATTGACACAATAATTTGAGATCGCGGGCTAGGGTAGCGGGTTTACAGCTGACGTAGACAATCCGACTCGGCTGAATTTCTAAGAGGGTTTCTAAGACATCACGACCGTCCTTCGGATGTCCTGAGCTAAAGCATCCTTGACGCGGGGGATCGAGCAACACAATATCTGGCTTCACCTCCAGCTTGGGCAACAACGTCTCTACGGTTCCCGTATAAAAGTTTACATTCGTGATGTTATTCAATTGGGCATTGAGAGTCGCTTGCTCGACTGCTTCTGGCTGCATCTCCAAGCCAATTGCCTGCTTTACCTTCTGCGCCAACGGCAAGGTTAACGTGCCAATGCCGCAGTAGGCATCTACTAGCACCTCATTGCCTTGCAGATCCAGTTCATCAGCGATCGCCTGTAACAGCGCTTCAGCTTGCTCTGTATAAACTTGAAAAAAGGTGTCGGGACGCACTTGGAACTGTAAACCCGCGAATTCCTCAAGCAAGTAAGGTTGTCCGGCGATACAGCGGGTTTCCCTGCCAAAAATTGCATTGGTGCGATCGGGATTGCAGTTCAGCGAGACGCCCACTAGCTGGGGGTACTGAGTTAACCACTCCTGAGCTTGAGCATCGATCCCGGCAAGATTCCAATCTTTGACGACCAAGGTTAGCAATATTTCGCCCGTGCGTCGCCCAATCCGCAGCCCCAAATGACGGATTTTCCCTCGGTGAAGTTTTTCGTCATAAATTCCCCAACCCCGCTCCTGGATGTCTTGCTTGACTTCTGCCAGCAAGGGATTCAAACGCGAGTCTTGAACCGGGCATTGATTCAAGTTAATCAGGTGGTGGCTGCCTTTTTGGTAATAACCTGCTTGGACTTGACCCGTAGATGACCGTTTTACCGGATAGGTCGCTTTGTTGCGATAGCCCAACGGATCGGCAGCGGCTAGGACGGGATCGACCGTTGGCTGGGCGATCCCGCCAATGCGTTCTAGGGCTTGGATCACCTGATTTCTCTTGGCTTCTAGCTGGTGTTGGTAGTCAATATGCTGCCACTGACAGCCCCCGCACTTATCTGCCACAATGCAGGATGGACGGATGCGATCGCTAGATGCTTCCAAAATCTCGTCCAATTTGCCGTGGGCATATTGAGGTTTGACACGCACCAAGCGCACAAGAGCGCGATCGCCCGGAACCGTATCCGGGACAAAAACCACCCGACCTCCCAAACGACCCACCCCGTCACCGCTGTCACTAAGATCGCTGATGATTATTTCCACCAGTTGACCTTGTTGCCAAAGGTCTTCACCCGCCTCGCTAGAACCTGTATTTAGTGATTTTGTTAGTGACATATTATCTCTGTCTCTTTATTTGTGTCCCACGGACTCGTTAAACTACGAATGATATTCTGAATCATCCCGATAATCATGAGTGTAGTTAGCCAAGTTATTCTCAAAGCAGACGACGAACTTCGTTACCCCAGTAGTGGCGAACTCAACAGCATCAAAGACTTTTTGCAAACTGGCGCACAGCGGGTGCGTATCGCCAATACGCTGGCTGAAAATGAGAAAAAAATTGTTCAAGAAGCCAGTAAGCAGCTCTGGCAAAAACGTCCTGACTTCATTGCGCCAGGGGGCAATGCCTACGGGGAGCGGCAACGGGCGCTGTGCCTGCGGGATTACGGCTGGTACTTGCGTCTAATTACCTACGGAGTTCTTTCCGGTGACAAGGAACCGATTGAAAAAATTGGTTTGATTGGCGTGCGGGAAATGTACAACTCCCTCGGCGTTCCTGTCCCAGGCATGGCTGAATCTATCCGTTGCTTGAAAAAAGCCTCTCTCGACTTACTCAACGAGGACGATGCAATAGCAGCGGCTCCTTATTTCGACTACATTATTCAAGCCATGTCCTGATTCTATCGCTATCAAACAGAACATGCGATCGCGGGTGAAGAAGAATCTTTCTTCTTCACTTCTTGTCTCTATGCTTGTAGCGACATGCTTGTAACGACAAAAAACCGACAGTCTCTCTACAGAATCTGTCGGCTGGTCGTGTGTTCCCTATTGATGACTCGGCTAGAGTTCAGTCGTCTCTTAGTATGACCACTCAGCCATACAGGTAGAGCGATATCAATCATCTTCTTCTGTGATTGCGATCGCACAAGAAGATCGCTTACGAATGCGTAGGACAAAGTTGCAGGCGCAGTAGTATCTTGCGCGATCGCCCAAAAGACAAAAATCTCCCCAGCCTAAAAAAAGCCTAAAAAGGAGACCATAGTTTGCTAGCTCAGTGTAGACTCTTGGTACAAGATTGATACGCCAAAGGGAGCGCAACGAATGGAATGTCTTTCCTGAAAAGATTGCCTAGGGCAACCCTGGCGTTGCTTCTGGGTACTTATTGCGTATACGGCTGGTTGTTTTCCTTTACATATACCTGGGAGATTTTGCTGTTAGAGATAGGAGTAGCCTTGTTGATAGCTTTGGTTTTAACGGCTCCTATCAGGCTTTTGAGAATCTTTTTTGCCCGTTGGATGAATTCCGATACTAGAGCCTTCCTTTCAGTCATAACCGGAGCTTTGGCTGGGGTCTTCATCCTCACCTGGATTAATATTTTTGCCAATATTTTTGTTCTACTCTCAGCAGGTGCCCTAGCTAGACTAGACCTTCAAACTGCTAAATTCAATGCACTGCAAGCTTTTTGGATTCTCGTTGCCGTATCTTGGAGCGGGTTTGGTTTAGGCTTGATACTAAATCGTTTGTTGCTACATCCATCTTTTTAGCCAACGCCTCCATCAGCTTCTGTCTTGCGTTTAGTAGGCACAACACCATAGATTGCAGCCTATTGCGCCTTTAATTTCTCTCAATGGACACTGTAAATACCGTCACACAGGGCGAGTCAATGGGTGCTAGATTTCTGGAAACTAGAGTAAGCGTTTAACTGTCCTCTTGCTCTACAGCAGTCTTGCTGTGGGGCAGTTTTGTTTTTAGCTGCAAGCAAAGTCAAAGGTAGCGAACTCTTCTCTTGTCATAAAGTCTGTTTGCGCGATCGCCTTAATCTCTCTCCGGCAACTGGACTTTAACCTGTCCTTCCGGCGTAATAACGACTTTTCCACCCAGCGCCTCAATCCGACTGACGGCAACCTTCCGTGTGCGAGCGTCAACCGCATTCTGTAAAACCATTGTCCAAGCACCCACTTGAGCAAACTTGCTATTAGGATTTTGGGCTAGAAACTGTGCGGTTTGGCGAGAAATAGCTACTACATTCTGGCTTTCTGGATCGGAATACGTACTCGCCCATTCCGCTGCCTTTTCAAATGATTTCCTAGCAGCTTGGGCATCCCCTAAAAACAACAATTCATCAGTTCCTTTATAGCGCCAAACGTAATAGGATTTGGGTGGAGTTTGAGGTGTCAGTGATTTTAGTCCTTTCTCCATCAAGGCAACAGACCGTTCTGGCATTCCTGCATATAAAGAACTACTACCAGAGAGAAAAAAATATGCCTCCCGAAACCTGGGGTCACGGTCTATAATTATTTCAAAGTATTCCGGACTGATATTGTAGCCAGTAATTTGTCGTGCTGGATCATCACCAAAATATTGTGCAAACCCAAGAAATACCCAATTAGCAACAAGATTGTTAAATCCAAAACCGGGAACTTTATGAAACAGGTTGAGACGGAGTTTTTCTGCCTCTACTTCTTTGTTGAGCTGTTCTGGTAAAGCCGTTTTCGCTTTTGTACTGAGTTGATTTAATTGAGGTAATTGTACAAATCCAATTGCCAAACCACACAGCAGGGTAACTGCGATCGCACCGAGCGATTGATTTAAGTTTTGACGAAATTTATAAAGCATTTACATCGTCCTCTACTTAGAAACAGCAAACACTCTAACTGTTTGCTCAATCTTTGAGCCTATATCATTTGTAGCTAAACCTATATTTTTGTAAAAAATAGGCAATGAGCGCTCAATGGTAAATATCCTTGGGAATATAGTAGGATTTGATAAACTTATAAAATTGTGTCTTTTGTCCTATTGTAATTTCCTCTCTGGATTATGGAAAGTAATTTTGCTTCTGCTGATTCTTATTGGAAATATCTGGAAAAGGCTGGCGTTTCTCTTGAGTCAGATGCTTTGTCCCGTGTAGCCACCATTCTTGAAGGTACTTCTTGGGATGACCCTACATCTGCCCTTGATTTGAACAACTTTGCAGTAGTGGCACTGATTGAGGCAGAACAGTCCGAGGATTCATCTGTCCGATCGCTTTATGTTGAAATGGCGCTACAGGCATTAAATGCGGGAGTCGAGTTGGGTAATCCACTCTGTGCTGCTCATCTTGCTCTAGTTCTCGCCATAGTTGGAGAGATTGACCAAGCGACGCAAATAGGATTTGCTAACTTTATCGCTAACCTTCAACCTGCTTATGTTAATGATAAACCAACTGCTTTAGGTATAGTATATTTGCCTCCTACTTTAACAGAACTAATAGATACTCAGAATGATAAACTTACTAGAATACTGCATAGTGAGGATGGTTACAAGCAAGCACTTATATTATTAAGCGAAGCTTTATGTTATTCAAGTCTCGTTTTTTACAACGTCTCAGGGCTTCGATTTCTACATTTAGCTAATCATCTGTCGCCCAATTCCACTTCTGTTAATTTAAAGCTAGGGATATCTAGCTTGATGAACAATCAATGGGAAGGGATTTTATATTTGCAGCATGCTAGAGAAATAACACCAAATTCAGCAATTATTATGCAAGCTCTCTACCTGGCTTATCGAAATATGGGAGAGATAAAGATTGCAAATTTTTGGCTAGGTATTGGGCGCGATTGCGTCCGTCAAAATTCTAACTTTCTAGAGTGGCAATGGACTAAATTAGAAGCTGATAGCTTATTAACTTATGTGCCTTTTGAAAATAACTTAATACTAGCAGTTGAACCAAGTTTACGTAGTATTGTCACAAGTGTCCTACTTGCTGAAGGAGACTGGTTTGAAAAAGAAATGGAATTTTGGCGAAACTGGGTAAAACCCGGCATGACAGTTATCGATGTGGGTGCAAATGTAGGCGTTTACACTTTTAGTGCTGCTCTAAAGGTAGGGTCTGAAGGTTGTGTGCTAGCCGTTGAACCTTTTTCTGGTTGCGTTCGTTGTTTGCAAGAAACGTGTAGAATTAATGAGTTAAGTTGGGTTCAAGTATGTGCAGGAGCGGCAAGCGATCGCAATGGCACAGCCCGATTGTCTCTCCATACTGCTAGTGAACTTAACGAAATAGTTTCTAGTGATGCAGAAGCAACAAACCAGCATGGTGCCTTTGAGGAAGTTGACTGCTTTTCTCTTGACAGCCTAATTGAGCGTGAAAATGTCAAGCAGGTTGATTTCTTGAAAATTGATGCTGAAGGACATGAAATGAAAGTGTTAGAGGGAAGCAGCCAGATTCTCAGCGAATTTGCTCCTGCTATACTTTACGAAAATATTGCAGGGAATAAAAGCAGTAATCTAGCTGTTGCCGATTTTCTGACATCAAGAGGCTATCAACTATTTCGATATCAGCCTTACCTACAGCAGCTTATTCCAGTTAATTCTGCTGAAGATTTGCAAGGTAGATTGAATATAATTGCTTTGCACCCCCAGGAATTATAAAACCTCAGTCGTCAATAATTATTAAACACTCAAAAGCGAGGACTATAAAATGTCAGTTTTTCTTTCCAGTTTAAAGAAAAGCGGTCACTTGGATCAGCTCCACCTAACTATATGTAATGTTGGTTCTCGTAAATTAGGCAGCAACGATGACTACACCAGCCTTGGCTGGGATATCTTTGCACCTCGGCTCACTATATACGGATTCGATGCAGATGTAGATGCTTGTGATGAAGCGAACGCTGATCTTGAAGCTAGACAAATAAATTGGACAGAAAAACACATTCCCTTAGCACTGGGAAATTCCGTAGGAGAGTCTACACTCTATGTAACCAAACATCCCATGTGTAGTTCCTTATATCCACCCAATGAACCATATTTAGCTAGGTTTGGCGGACTTCCAGAGTTAGTAAATTTAGATTTTACTCTAGAAATTGAAGCTACAACTTTAGATGCTTTTTGTCAAGCAGAGGGAATAAATGAAATTGATTTTCTCCAGGTAGATGTTCAGGGTGCGGATCTGCAAGTTTTAGAAGGAGCTTCTGAGATACTAAAACGCAGTAATCTGGCTGTTCAAGTTGAAGTTGAATTTTCTCATTTATACGATAAACAGCCTTTGTTTGCGGATGTAGACACTTATCTCCGAACAAAAGGCTTTACATTATTTGACTTAGCTACTTCTTATCGTACTCGTGCGCGATCGCCAATTCGGTCAACCGTTCGTTCTGGGCAATTACTTTGGGCCGATGCTTTTTATTTTCGCGATCTAATTCGAGAGGATATTACTACCCCATTAAAGACACCAGAGCAAGTTCTGAAGTTAGCTTGTATTGCCGATATTATGAATTTTCCCGACTATGCTCTAGAGTTATTGGAGCATTTGACCCTGCAATATGGTAATGACAAAAAGTATAACTTTGCTGATAACATTGTTGAAAGTCTAGCTCAATTTCCCGCTCTAGTACAACAAGGATTAGCTTCGCTACCTATTGTTGCGAGTATCCAGGATTACATTCGTAGTTATGACCTAGATTCATTACAGGTAGATGCCATTTCTCAACCACAAGAGTTTATTTCTCCAGTTGGCGTGTTTCATTCCGAACACTATCAGCGACACAACCAGAGGAGATTAGAGCATCTTACTAGTTTAGGCTTGGATATAGCCAGTGCTACTGTACTAGAAGTTGGAGCTGGTATCGGCGATCATACAAGCTTCTTTTTAGATCGTGGATGTCAAGTTGTTAGCACCGAAGCAAGAAAAGAGAATCTAGAAATACTTGCCTCCCGATACCCTAATATACAGGTAAGGCATTTGGATTTAGACAATCCAGACTCTACATTTAATGAGTTGTTCGATATAGTTTACTGCTATGGGTTACTCTACCATCTCCAAAACCCAACTGAGGCTATAGAGTTTATGTCTCGGTGTTGCCAAAAAATGCTTTTGCTGGAGACCTGCGTCTCATTTGGCGATGAAGAAGCTATCAATCCTTGTACAGAGATGGCAGAAAGCCCATCACAGGCTGTATCAGGTCAGGGTTGCAGACCTACCAGGAAGTGGGTGTATAACCAGCTTAAGCGATATTTTGATTTTGTTTATATGCCAGTTACTCAACCAAACCATGAAGAGTTTCCTATAGATTGGACTTCTCCCCCTCCATCGAACGGAGCTTTCACCCGGTCTGTATTTATAGGATCAAGACAACAACTGAACAGTCAACTTTTGATTGAAGATATTCCCATGAAACAGAAGCGTCATTAAAAAATAACTGTTAGCAATTGTTTTCAAGATGATTTGTCCACATTTGTTGGTAAGCTTCTTCCATCTCCTTGGTAAACTGTTTGGCGTTCCAAAGAGGAGCTGTTTGTTTTGATTGCCGCAATTGCCAGGAAATTTTTTGCCGCAGTACTGAATCTTTCCCTAAGCGAACGCCCCACTCCACATATTCTTCATCTGTCCAAGCAATGCCATCTGTTATGCCGGCATTTATCATCATGGTATAGCTGTTACGAGCAGCAAATTGCTGCCCAACTCGCGTCACCAAGGGAATACCCATCCACAGCGTTTCTAGAGTGGTGGTAGCTCCGTTGTAGGGGAAGGTATCTAGTACAACATCAGCAATTCCCAAGTTAGCTCGATGGGTTAGCTCTAAAGCAACATCGTCCAAAAACCGCAGGCGATCGCAATCTACACCCTCTTCTTCTGCAATCTGGATAAAGAATTTTTTTATTGCTTCTTTGTCAGCATTACCTTTAATCAAAAGGTAACTATTTGGCACTTCTTTGATGATTTTCATTTGCAGCCTTACCGTATCAGGATGCCGCTTGTAGCCTTTTTGTGCAGTGAGATATATCACTGCATCACTAGGAATATCTAGCTGATCCCGGCGTAGAGTTGGTACGCCTACCTCAAAACCATCAACTGCTACATAAGTTTGAGGTAAGCGCCAAATTTTTTCTGTATAGTAATCCTGGGCCGAGTCTGGTAAAACGTAAGGATCGGCAATGTAATAATCAATGGCAGGTATCCCTGATGCATCCCACCCCAACCAAGTAACTTGAATGGGAGCTGGTTTTAGCGCTACGACCTCACAGCTAAGGTCTAGTGTTATGCTGTCAAGATCAATTAAAATATCAATCTCATCCTGGTAAATTTGTTCAGCGATTTGCAGGCTATTTAGTCCAAGCTTGTATGCTTTGAAAGCCTGTTTAATATACCATTCTTGTACGGGATCGTATATTTCTTTATTGTTAATGAGATAGGCATGAACTTGAAAGTGCTTGCTATCATGGTAATTAAAAACCCATCTAGCCAACCAGCCAACAGAATGCATTCCTAAACAATGAGATAAATATCCAATTTTTAAAGGTTTAGTAGAAGTTTGGCTTTCTTTTTTATAGGTTCGTTGGCGATATCTCTCTACTGTATCTTTTGCATAAACTTGAATACTGTCTTGGCAAATTTGAGCAACTTGATTTTGGATTAAGCGATTAATGTTTGCTTCATCTCTAAAGTAAGGCAGAAAATAAGTTGTGCTATACAACCCCTGCGTATGAGACTGCTCTAGAGGGAAAGGTTTTTCCTCAATTAACTCTGATAGTAACGATTCGTGCTGTTGGAAAACCGAAAAACCTTCTTCCCAGTATCCACCAGCACTCATTAATCCTCGCACCAAGAGGTGACTTGTATAAACCTTTATTGGTAATGTTTCCGATAGCTCGCAACACAATTTAGCAGTCTCTATGCCCTTATCGTATTGACCACCACTTTGATACATAGAAGCTAGATGTGATAAAACTCCTATATTCTCAGCATCTAAGCGTAGACATAGCTCAAGAAGCCGTGCTGCCTGTAAGGGCTGCTTGGCAAAATAAGCAATTTCAATAGATGCACCTACTACTATATAGATGAAAGTATCAGCGTCATTCACATATGGTAAACAAGCTTCTGCAAATTCAATCGCTTGCGGTTCAAGCGAAGGGTAGTTTAAGACATTTTGCAACACCTGTAGCAATAGATCGAAATTAAATTCACAACCCTGTTTTGCTTGCAGGTACTCAATCAAGCCAAGGGAAGTCAAATCTTCGCCACTAAACTTTTCGAGTATGATAGAAAGTTGAATAATCTGCAACAAATTGTTAATATTAATAGGGCTTATTTCCCGGATATGTTGCCGGATCGCCCAAGCAATTGAATAGTCTACAAGTTCTTCCCTTCGCTCGGCTTCGATTTGTAGAACTTGCATCAATTCGTTAGTCCACAGATCTATCTGCTCTGGCTCACCCTCAGCTATTGCTACTAGCCAGGTTGTCTGAGCCTCGGCTTCTTGTCCCTGCAACAGCAACATCAGCCCCAAATGCCAGTAATGGGACTTTTCCTGTGGGTCCGCTTCTATTGCCCGTTCATACAGACTTGCAGCCTTACTGTATTCTCCTTTAATCAGACATTGATAAGCTTGCTGCTGCCACTTAGCCAGCTCAGTCAAATAGCATTCAGCATTCATAGGATATTTTTGTTTCAGGTAATATTTTTAGTTGGAAGTTCTAATCAATACGGCGACAGTTATTTTTAAGCAGCAACCATTGCATACACAGAACAAAGTGGGTAGAATGGCCTACCCACTCAAAAAATATCTAACCTAGTCTTGCAAAAATTGCCAGAGCCAGGATTTTTCTTCTACTTGGCTATGTCCTCATACTTGGCTGCGTTGCATGTTGGTGCTGTACCAGGTGCACCTATGGTTACTGCACCCACCGAACCTGAGTCACCACCAGCAGCAGGAGCCTTTTGACCTTGGCATAACACTGCTAGTGTGGTGGCTTCACTTGTAGCTGCTACTGTTCCCACTTGTACTCCACCTGCATATGCTCTGACCGTAGCTAGTCCAGCTTTTGCTGGCTGTGCAAGCTGGACTACAGAAGTGTTATTGCTGACGTTACCATTGAGCGAGTAGCTGTAATTTGTGGTATTAGTCGCAATACCAAGACCTAATTTACCGATGTCAGTAGTTTTGCCTACGAAATCTTGTTTTTCCAGGTAGTAGGCTTGTTGAGCGCGGTTGATGGAACCTACGTACTGCTTGGCTTCGGATTCTTTTGCTTTGTTGGCTTGGTTGAGGAAGGACGGCAGGGCAATAGCGGCCAGAATACCAATGATGATGATAACAACGAGCAGTTCAATCAGGGTGAAACCCTCTTCCTGCTTTTTCTGGTTCAGGTGCATCAGCAACTTGGCCTTCACATCGTTCTTCATGAGATGTCTCTCCTTGAGGTGCGGGGTGCTTGATTTCTCTCTTCTGGACATAACTTACCCACTTCCAATCGCTTTCATATCACCCTTGCAAAAAAAATTTTGTCATAGCTATGCGGAAGTCTTAAGTGGATCGCTCCAAAAGTACATATAGAAAGACTTCCAGCCTACCTAGAAGCTGCTTTACTTCGTTAAAAGCTTCCATTTCAGTCATGGGTTCCATGCTGACTAGGTTGAGGGGTTGGAGCTTGAGCCAACGTTCCACTAAGGACATAAAGGGGTGTTGTTCCTCCCATAGAGGTAGCAGACAAGCGATCGCGCTACTGTTTAGCAGGACGGGAGCTATGACTGAAGTAGTGATATACTTACTTATTTCAAATGGCTTCTGCTCGGCGAGGCACTTGAGCAGGTCTTCATGCACTTTTGGGTTTTTCAGCTGAGGATGCAGATGCACCTGTGCTGTTTGCCAGTCAGATAGCTCCCATTTATCGATAGGTACAGGGGAGTCTACCTGACTGGGGTGAGCGCACCAGAAGTCCAATAGCCGATGGGTAGGGTGTAGAAGTTCAAACAGATGTAGCCGTTCTTCTATGGAAACTTCTGGCAAACTCATAGCCCAGAAAGCAGGTAAGTTATCTGGCTCCTTGAATAAGTCTGTCACATCCCAAAGCCGCCAGTAAACCATGCTGACAAATTCTAGGTCTGCTGCTCTCAAAAGCGCAAACATTTCGGGAATTGTATATCCTTTGTCACCCACAAGAAGGTGATTCGATAAAAGTGATTGTTTCCCCTCTGGGGCTTCATAACCCGGATGCCAAGTTCTTACTTTGAGTTCTACTCCATCCTGTAGAGATTTCATTGTTTCTATGGCAATCTCTATTTCCATTTCTTCTGGATTCTTATCCATCAAGCCCATCATCTTAAATATTTCTTGGGCGCGAAAAAAACCAATTCTCTGAATCGAGCTATGTAGATTAGTACGAATAATTCCTTGGGGTTTAAGAACAGATTTCATTGCCCTTAAGCCCGCAGCTACATCAGGAACTAGGTATAGGACTTCATCATTATTTATGTAGTCAAATTCCATGCCTAGTTGAGGCAAATCGTAAATAGATAGAACATGAAATTCTGTATTAGCCTCAAATCCATGATGCTTTAAGCGTTGTCGAGCAAGTTTAACAGACTCTTCTGATATATCGATCCCAACAATTTTTGCTCCCGGATTTGCTTCTGCCAATACTAGGGATTTGTAGCCACTGCCACAGCCAGCATCTAAAATTACTTTCCCCTCTGTGTCTAAAACTTTTTGATTCCTTAAATAGTAAGAGGTAACCAAGTTATGAATATAAAGTCCATTAACGTCATCCTTGGGTGATTGATCTAGCGGGGTTCTCGGATAAGGAGAATTTTCAAATTGCTGGCGAATTTTTTCTAGTAACTCTGATGATTGGTCGTTCATTGGAAATGTCTCCCGATGCTGTAATTTGGCACGTCTGGGAAGTTGGGCAAAATCTAGTTCATGCCAGCACTCCCCTTCAAGGGTTCCCACTTTTAAGGCAAAACTATACTAGCGAGCGAAAGTTTTTTGCGCTCATTGCCTCACCAGCAGTTATACTAAAGCTATACGTAGTCGTTATGAGTTTGCATAACCCTATGACGAACCTAACTGTAGAGAACTTGGTGATTATTGGTTCTGGTCCTGCGGGATATACCGCTGCTATCTATGCGGCGCGTGCGAACCTGAAACCCTTTGTGTTTGAAGGCTTTCAGGCTGGGGGGCTACCTGGCGGGCAGCTGATGACAACGACGGAAGTGGAGAACTTTCCGGGGTTTCCAGAAAGGATTACAGGACCGGAGTTGATGGATCGGATGAAGGCGCAGGCTGAGAGATGGGGGGCTGAGTTAGTCACCGAGGATGTGATATCGGTTGATTTGAGTCAGCGTCCTTTTACTGTCCGCTCTGAAGAACGGGAAGTTAGAACTCATAGTATTGTAATTGCTACTGGGGCGACGGCGAAAAGGTTAGGGCTGCCCAGCGAGCATGAATTTTGGAGTCGCGGGATCTCGGCTTGTGCGATTTGTGATGGTGCGACGCCTATCTTCCACGGTGCGGAACTGGCTGTGGTTGGTGGGGGTGACTCGGCGGCTGAGGAATCAGTTTACTTGACTAAATATGGCGATCGCGTTCACATGCTGATTCGCGGCGACAAGATGCGGGCAAGTAAAGCAATGCAGGATCGGGTGCTGAATAACCCTAGGATTACGCTTCACTGGAATTCTCAGCCTGTGGATGTTGTCGGTGAAGATGGTCGGATGACCGGGATTAAGCTCAAACATACTCAGACTGGGGAAGAGAGTGTTCTCCCTGTTAAAGGATTGTTCTACGCGGTTGGTCATCAGCCCAACACGTCCTTATTTAAAGGGCAGATGGAATTGGATGAGGTTGGTTATGTCGTCACGAAGCCTGGTTCGGTGGAGACGAGTGTAGAAGGTGTCTTTGCTGCGGGGGATGTCCAGGATCGTGAATATCGTCAGGCGATTACTGCGGCGGGTACTGGGTGTATGGCAGCAATGTTGGCGGAACGATGGCTATCTGTTAATGGTTTGCTCCAGGAGTATCGTCAGCAGATACATACGTCTGAAGAGCCAGATACACCGGCAGATGAGCCTGGTGATAAGATAGCTGAGCTGAATCCAGAAGCGGCGTTTAACCCGCAGGCGACGAGGCATGAGGGTAGCTATGCGTTGCGGAAGCTATTTCATGATAGCGATCGCCTGCTGATGGTCAAATATGTCTCACCCAATTGCGGCCCTTGCCATACGCTTAAGCCGATCTTGAATAAGGTGGTGGATGAGTTCGATGGCAAAATTCACTTTGTAGAAATTGACATCGCGGAAGATAGAGACATTGCCGAGAATGCTGGTGTTACTGGAACGCCTACAGTGCAGTTCTTCAAGAACAAAGAATTAGTGGGTGAGATGAAGGGCGTTAAGCAAAAGAGCCAGTTTCGCCAAATGATTGAGCAATATGTCTAGCAAGGGTTTCAGGAATCAGGCGGATAGAATTCGCAGCTATACCAACAAAACCTGCTAGGCAAGGGTTTAAAATGAAGTCCGCGTAGCATCCGGACTTCGCTTGATAAAAGCGAAACAACTTCTGTTCCCTTCTTCTGAAGGGGGGTTGGCGTAGCCGCGATTTATCATCGCCAGGATATATTGATGACCCCGACAAAACTTCCCTTACCTCAACTTTTGCGTTTATCTGGGCGTCCCAGTCTCTCCATGCAGATGATGCGGGTGGGAATTGTTATCACCTTGATGTTCGTGCTAATAGCTTTTCTCACTCCCGCATTTCAGGCTTGGGGATGGGTGCAAAATCCCTTGGAGTCCTTAGCTAATCCGATTCATGAGCCGCCCTCGTGGCGTCATTGGTTTGGTACCAGTCGCCAAGGGTACGATGTTTTCTCGCGCACCCTATTTGGGAGCCAAGCGGCGCTGCAAGTGGTTATCTTGGCAACCGTGTTGAGCCTTGTCATCGGGGTGCCGTTGGGTTTAGTCAGCGGTTATTTGGGTGGTAGGTTGGATCGGGTGCTGCTATTTTTGATGGATACAATTTATACGTTGCCGGGGCTGTTGCTGTCGGTGACGCTGGCGTTTGTGGTGGGACGAGGGGTCTTAAATGCCGCGATCGCGCTCAGCATTTCCTACATTCCCCAATATTATCGAGTCGTCCGCAACCATACGGTTAGTGTTAAAACAGAACTGTTCATCGAAGCCGCTCAAGCAATGGGGGCAGACACTTGGAGGGTTCTCTCTCGCTACCTGTTTCTTAATGTGATTCAGAGCGTGCCTGTATTATTCACTCTGAATGCTGCCGATGCAATTTTGATTTTGGGCAGTTTGGGTTTTCTAGGGTTAGGGCTTGCCGATCAGGTTCCAGAATGGGGCTACGATCTCCGTCAGGCGCTGGATGCTCTGCCTACTGGCATTTGGTGGACAGCGCTTTTCCCAGGCTTAGCGATGACGCTGATGGTGGTAGGGTTGTCTCTGGTGGGAGAAGGATTAAGCGAGTTTGTGAATCCCCGGTTGCGGAGAGAAAATTGGAACCAAAAATCCCCTGAATAGAGTCAAATATTTTATCGGTAATGGGTAATCGAAACCTTTTTATACAATGACCTATTACCAACGATCCATTACCAATAAGCACTGCTGCTGAGATATGAAAGACAATATTTCTTTAATTGCTGCCGCTACAGGTGGTTTTATGTTATCTATTGCGATCGCTGGGATACTTAGGGCGGCACCTGTCACAGGTTTGAAGGTGCAAGCCAGTCCCAACACGGCCCAAGTATCGGATTTGCAGCTTAAACCTGTTTATCCCGATGAAACTGTTAGTTATACCCTGAATGAAAGGTTTTCTGTAAAAAATTCAATGCGCGTTCTTCCACAAATTAAGGGGGCGTTGAATAGTTTTCACACTTTGACGGAAAAAAGTAAATCTGCTTTGGGAGAAAAAGCTATCTCTGAGGTAGGGAATACTGATTGGGAAGTTCAAAACTTGGGCTTTACTAACTGGGTTGCTTCCGTTGAAGGGACAATTAAAAAGCAAGATTATCAGATGAAAAAGCTGGAGTTTGAATTAGCGAAAAAGCAGTATGAAGACAAAGAAATTGTAAAAGCAGTATTAGACCAGAAAGCGGTAAGTTATCAGCAGGCTAAGCAAGAATTTCAAAAGTTCTGGAATTCCTTTAAAATTTCAGACTGATATTAAGGGTCGTGGATTAAATAACTGACAAACTTCACCTTCTGTAGGGGCATTGCAATGCAATGCCCCTACAGAAGGAATTGGGACTTTATAAATCAGCTCTAAAGGTTGGGAAAAGTGACAAATGGCATGAATATAGATAAGTGGTATTAGTTTTTGGAAATTAGAAGAACGGTTGTGGTGAATCGGGAAGTAATTGGCATTGATCTGGGAGGAACGGCAATTAAGCTGGGGAGGTTCCGCGAGGATGGGACTTGCTTGGAGTCGTTGAGTGTGGCGACACCGCAACCGGCAACACCGACAGCGGTTTTGGATGCGATGATAGAAGCGATCGCGCATCTCGATCCGGAAAGACACGCGATCGCGCTCGGTATCGGCACCCCAGGCCCAGTGGATGCATCAGGTAGAATTGCCAGAGTAGCAATTAACCTCGCAGGTTGGCATGATGTGCCCCTCGCAGATTGGTTAGAAGCCAAAACAGGTTTACCCACAGTTCTGGCTAATGATGCTAACTGTGCTGGGATGGGAGAAGCTTGGTTAGGAGCTGGACGCCATTACCGGAATTTGATTCTGCTAACACTCGGTACAGGTGTGGGGGGTGCGATTATCCTCGATGGGAACCTGTTTGTGGGTCATCAAGGTGCCGCCGCTGAGCTAGGATTAATTACCTTAAATCCAGAGGGTCCGCCCTGTAATAGCGGCAATCAAGGCTCTTTAGAGCAATATACCTCAGTAGCCGCCATTCGCCGCCGCACGGGATTAGAACCAGAGGAACTGGGCAAGTTGGCAAGGGCAGGCGATCCGCAAGTATTAAAATTTTGGCAAAGCTACGGACGCGATCTCGGTGTTGGATTATCGAGTCTCATTTATGTTTTAACGCCGGAAGCGATTGTCATTGGCGGCGGCGTTAGTGCAAGTGCAGAATTTTTCTTTCCGGCTGCACAAGCAGAAATTGAGCGGCGGGTGCTGAAGAGTTCCCGTGAGGGTTTGCACCTAATAAAAGCTGAGTTAGGCAACCAAGCTGGAATGGTTGGGGCGGCAAAATTGGCTTGGCAAATTTTGAAGACTGAAAGTTGAGGGTTGAGGGCTGGGTACTGAGGGTTGAGGATTGAGGAGTGTTAGTCTCAACACTTGTCGTTCTCCCTACTGGTTAAAATGAGTGCCCGGTTTTCTGTTTGATATATTCCAAAATTTTCTGATAGCAATCCGGGTCATTCTGCTTGTTGATAATGATGGGAATAGCACTATTCGGCAACCAGAACGTGAGCCTACCGTTAGAAGAATAGGAAAAGCTACTGATACGGTTGAGATCGACTACATATTCATTCCGTTCATAACTAACTTTGATCCAAGATGCTGCCAGTGAATGGAAGCTAACTTGTTGAATATAGTCCATTACTTGCTGATAGCCATCCGGGTTACTTTGACGGTTGATAATAATTGGGATGGCACTATCAGGCAACCAAAAAGTTACCTTACCGTTCGGGGTGCAAGCGAAGGCACTGATGCGGTCAAGATCGATTACATATTCATTTCGCTCATAACTCACTTTAATCCAATACGCCACATGACCTCCTCACATTAAGGTGAGTTCTGGCACTGACAACGCTCCCCCGCGCAAGTGGTTGGTGGAAAGCAGGACGTGAAGCGATCGCTTTCCGTCCTGCTGGAATTGCCAGCAACTGTTAAGATACCTCAGCTGCTTGGAGCGTCGCATCTTCTTGGGTAGGCTGTGAGGAGTCAGAACGAGCAAGTCCGGGGTCAAGCTGGGCTAGTGCCGCTTGAATCAATCCCTGGAACATCGGGTGGGGATTACTGGGTCGAGAGCTAAATTCCGGGTGGAATTGGGTGGCAATAAAGAAAGGATGGTTAGGTAGTTCAATAATTTCCACTAATCGCCCATCCGGCGAGGTACCGCTGATCGCATAGCCGGTTTCTAAAAACAGGTTGCGATAAGCATTATTAAACTCATACCGATGCCGATGCCGTTCGTAAACCACTTCTTCTTGATAGAGCCGGAAGGCTAGAGTATTGGGCGCTAAACGACAAGCATATAGCCCCAAGCGCATCGTGCCGCCCAAATCCACCACATCTTGCTGTTCCGGTAACAGGTTGATCACCGGATTCGATCCATTCGGGGCAAATTCAGCACTATTGGCATCTTCTAATCCTGCGACGTGTCGCGCCCATTCAATCACCGAACATTGCATCCCCAGACACAAACCGAGGAAGGGGATCTGGTTTTTACGGGCGTATTCAATCGCCGCAATTTTGCCATCGACACCCCGAACGCCAAAACCTCCAGGTACTACAATGCCGTTCACACCAGCCAGGTAAGTTTCGGCACTGCCCGATTCGATGCTTTCCGAGCTAACCCAACGGAGGTTAAGGTCACAATTCACTGCGATCGCTGCATGGCGCAAAGCTTCCAACACTGAGAGATAGGCATCTGTTAACCTTACATATTTACCAACGATGGCAATCTCTATCCGGTGAGTTGGATGATATAGGCGATCTACTAAGATTTTCCACTGGCTCAAGTTGGGTTGGCGTTGCTCTAGTTGCAACAATTCTAGGGTTTGCTGTGCTAGTCCTTCCCGTTCTAAAATCAACGGCACTTCGTAGATACTTTTGGCATCTTGGGCTGTAATCACGCACTCGACGGGAACATCGCAGAACTCTGAGATTTTTTCTTTGAGTCCTGGGTGTAGAGGGCGATCGCATCTACAAACTAAAATATCCGGTTGAATCCCGATCGACCGCAATTCCTTCACCGAATGCTGCGTCGGCTTGGTTTTCATCTCCCCTGCTGAGGGAATCCACGGCATCAGGGTTACGTGCATATACAGCACGTTATGACGCCCCACATCTTTGCGGAACTGACGAATTGCTTCCAAAAATGGCAGGGATTCAATATCGCCCACCGTGCCGCCAATTTCCGTAATCACCACATCCGGGTTAGTATTTTTGGCAACTCGCTGGATGCGATCTTTGATTTCATTCGTAATATGGGGAATTACCTGGACGGTGCCCCCCATATAATCGCCACGACGCTCTTTATTGAGTACCGCTTGGTAAATCGAGCCAGTTGTGACGCTATTGAGCCGAGACATGGACGTATCGGTGAAGCGTTCGTAGTGCCCCAAGTCCAAATCCGTCTCGGCACCATCTGCCGTTACGAACACTTCTCCGTGCTGAAAAGGACTCATCGTCCCCGGATCGACGTTAATATACGGATCTAATTTCAGGATAGAAACCGAATAGTCACGCGACTTCAGCAAGCGTCCTAAACTTGCTGCTACAATTCCCTTGCCGATACTGGAAACCACGCCGCCGGTGACAAAGACAAACTTAGTCATAAAATGCTTAAAAGAAGAGCCATGTCGGCAACCCACCCCGTTAATTGTGCCACAGTCTTAACGAGTTGTTCGTTGCTTGTTGTTTGCAGTCTGCGATCGGTGATCGCTGGTTTGTAAAACCTTGGCAGAGTGGCTTTGTTGGCTGCCTTATCACCTATCCTATAGGAACGATAACAAGGCTAACAGTTGCTTTGCGATCGCTTATAGACCTTCAAACCCCTCAAAGGACTGACGACGGACAATTCCCACGCTTGGGCGATCGCGCTTTTGGTACGGTTTAACCCCTGAGTGACACTATTTTTGGCTTTGACTGATACCTCCCGACTTCGCTGCTAGCATTCTGGTATTAGCACTTTGCCTTTACCGGAAGTTAGACGAAATCGATAGCTTCGTTCCTTTCAATGCCATCAATCCCACTCGTTTTCCTGCCAATTAGATTCTAAACTATTGATACCTGGTAATGCTTCGACCTCTGTAAATTGCTTGATAATTAAAATACTATTAACTGGATAATCGGTGGGCTAAGACACTAGACATGGCTAAAGTTTACGATGAATTAAATCAGAATCTCCGAGACTTTATTCAGGAGCAGAAAATCTTCTTTACCGCGACTGCACCGAAAGAAGGTCGGATTAATTTGTCGCCTAAAGGAGTAGATACTTTCCGCTGTATTGATAATAATACAGTGGCTTACCTTGATTTAACTGGGAGTGGCAACGAGACCTCCGCTCATTTACATGAACCAGGAAATGGGCGGATGACGATCATGTTTTGCAGCTTTTCTGAAAAGCCTTTGATTCTTCGTTTATACGGTCAGGGAAAAGTAATTTTTCCAAGACATGAAGCTTGGGACAAATTTTATTCCTTGTTTACGCCAATCTTAGGAGAACGTCAGATAGTGGTACTTGAGATAAAATCAGTACAAACTTCATGCGGATATGGCGTGCCCATTTATGAACTGAAAGAAGAAAGAAAAACTATCAGAGAATGGGGTGAAAAAAAAGGGAAACAAGGAATCTTTGACTATTGGTGCGAAAAGAATCAAAAGAGTATCGATGGACTCCCCACAAAACTTTTACAAGATTAAAGAAACTTTTTTACTAATTTTATCCTCTAATTGATGTAAGGAACTTAGGATTTAACATGAGAAACATCCTGGGATTGGCTGTATTAGGGGTGGTTATGGCAGCACCAGTATCGGCAAAACAATCTCTTTACGTTTCCTATCCTCCTGCTAGCCATAAAACCACAGCTGACCGAATTTTCTTAATTGGCACAGCTCCACCGCCAGGAAAAGTGTTGGTGAATGGGAAAGCGATCGCGCGGAGCAAACAGGGGCATTTTGCTCCCAGTTTTCCGTTAAAGCCGGGAGAGAACCTCTTTACGGTGAGCTATCAAGGTCAAGCCGTCAAACTTAAAGTTACGCGGGCTGCCGCCCACCCTGAGCCACCAAAGGGGTTGGCATTTGCCAAAGATTCCCTGACTCCATCGCAGGATCTCGCCAGACTGCCGGGTGAGTTGCTGTGTTTCGGCGCAGTTGCTCCTGCTGACGCCAATGTTTCCGTCAATTTGGCGAATCAAACGATTCCGCTGACTAACCAGCAGCAGGTTGTACAGCTACCAGCGAATTCCGCTGCCTTAACTGCACAAAATCAACCTTATGCTGTCGCTGGGGCAGGACACTACCTGGGTTGTGCAGCAGCGGCGGCGGCGGCTGATTTGGGTCGTCCCCAGTTCAAAGTAGAAAAAAATGGGCAGATTGTGAGTCAGGAGGGACCGGCGAAGATTCAGATTCTCTCTCCAGCACAGCTAGAGGTGGCTGAGGTGATTGTTGATGCCGGGGTCGCCCGAACCGGGCCAAGTACAGATTATTCTCGCCTGACACCGCTGCCGAAAACTACGCGAGCTACAATTACAGGTCGAGACGGGGAATGGGTGCGCTTGGACTATGGCGGCTGGATTAACAGTAAAGAAGTTCAAATTGTCAAAGGTTCGGTGCCACCGCGATCGCTGATTCGCAGTATTCGCGCTCGGAAGATTCCCGGTGCCACAGAAGTCATTTTTCCCTTACAAGTGCCGGTACCGCTCGTTGTGCAGCAGGGCGATCGCACGCTGACATTAACGCTGTATAACACGACGGCGCAAACGGACATCATTCGCCTCGACCCCGATCCCGTCATTTCTCGCCTGGATTGGCAACAGGTCGCCCCAGAAACCGTTCAATATACGTTTAATCTCAAATCCGCTCAGCAATGGGGTTATACGGTGAGATATGAAGGCACGAGCCTGATTTTATCTCTGCGCCATCCCCCTCGTCTCACCTCTGGCCCCTCCCCTCTCCGTTCTCAGTCTTCCAACAAGCCTTTATCTGGAATCAAAATTGTTCTCGATCCCGGACATGGCGGTGAAGACAGTGGCGCAGGAGGGCCAACCGGCTATCCCGAAAAAGAGGTGACGCTCACCATGTCAAAGCTGATCGCCACTCAGCTAATTGCACGGGGTGCCACAGTGTACCTGACGCGGGAAGTTGATAAGGCGGTGTCGCTGCCAGAACGGGTGGCAATTATTGACGCAGTGAAACCGGCAATTTCGCTTTCAATTCACTACAATTCCCTCCCCGATGAAGGAGATGCCCAGAATACGCAGGGTTTTGGGACTTTTTGGTATCATCCCCAAGCCCACAGCTTAGCGATGTTTCTGCATAACTACATCGTGACTCAGGCGGGGCGTCCTTCCTACGGCGTTTTTTGGGATAACTTAGCCCTCGCGCGTCCTGCCTCTGCACCCTCTGTATTGCTGGAATTAGGTTTTATGAGCAATCCGGAAGAATTTGAATGGGTGGTCAATCCGCAAGCGCAGCAGAAGATGGCGGCAGCGATCGCAGAAGGCGTCACCCAATGGTTCAAAGTCGCTCGGTAAATACTCTTGTCGGCAGTAGGCTGGGTATGGGCATTCCCTTTGCAATGATTTGGGCAATGAATTCCCATCCCAGCAATACTAATTAAGTGCCTAATCGGAAGTCTTCGCTTCTGCGGCTTGTCTGACTTGCTCAATTGTCAAACTTAAAGCCTCTGCGACCTGTTCCACAATCAACCCTAATGCCAATAATCGAGGCACTGCTTCTAACTTAGCTTTCAGTTCACCTTCTTGCAGTCCTTCTTCTTTAGCTTCCTGCATGACATCTTGAAAGTATCTAGTCTGCTTTAACTCACTGAATCCAAACATTGCTTCCATCTCCTGGCGAGTCATTTGTGGAAACTTGTACAAGACTATTGTCTCAATCAACTCTATAAGTTGCCGCCTGACCCCTTCATCAGCAATTTCTTGGCTGGCTTTATTAAGTAACTGCCTTGCCAAGTCAGCGGCTTTCTTTTTAGTCTCTACAACTAATTTCACCACGCCCACGCCAAGAGATCGATCTGCCGCTTCTCCTAATTCATCTAAATATATCCGTCGAATTCGCGGGCTTGTCAGTAATTCTCGATACTGGGGCTTCACACCTGGAGCTAGGCTTTTGCTTCTAAAAATTACCACTCCTCTCCAATCGTTAGCTTGTTCGTATTGAGATAGGTAAAGAAAGATTTCTCCAAAAAAGCGCTGATAAAATCTTTCGTCGCGTTGAAATTGTACTTCTACAAAATAAATGGGTTGGTCAGCAGAATCGTCAAAGGGTAGAAATAAACCATCGAGGCGAAAGGCGGTTTGTTTGACTTCAACTGAGGTGAATTGATAGGTGTTGCCAGTTGATTCTGGTTGCCCAATCAATTCAAAGAAGATGCTGGGAAAAGTTTGAAATAGTTGATAGAAAATACTGTCAGTTTTCACGCTTTCAGCGCCACTATTGAAAAAACAAATAGGGTGGGCAGTGCCCACCCTATCGCATTTACACAATAATTAAGCTGTTTGAGCAATGTGATAAGGACTGGTTAATTTATCCAGCTGTTGCACTAACAGACTGAGGAATAAACCGACATCAGTGACGACACCGACGGATTCGACAGAACCGCGATCGCTCAATTTGGTGACAACGGCTGGGTTAATATCCACGCAGACCATCTTCACCCCGGCGGGTGTCATATTTCCCACCCCAATTGAGTGCAGCATGGAAGAGAGCATCAAAATCATGTCTGCACCTTGCAGCAGTTGAGAATACTCTTCCTGAGCTTTAATTAAGTCCATCTGAGTATCTGGCAAGGGGCCATCATCGCGGATGGAACCGGCAAGGCAGAAGGGGACGCCATTGCGGACGCACTCATACATGACACCGCTGTTAATCGCACCGTTCTCAACAGCTTTGGCAATACTGCCATAACGGCGAATCGTGTTAATTACTTTCAGGTGATGGCGGTGTCCCCCACGAACGGCGACGCCACGTTTCATATCCACACCCAGCGAGGTTCCCAGCATGGATTGCTCAATGTCGTGGACAGCGATCGCATTTCCTCCCAGCAACGCCTGCACATAACCTTGCCGAATTAGATGCGTCAGGTGTTCGGCACCGCCAGTATGAATCACTACTGGCCCTGCTGTCACCACTACTTTACCGCCAGCATCGCGGATTTTGCGAAGTTCCCAGGCAACTTGTTCCACCACCAATTCCACGCGGCGTTCGCTGGAAACTCCGGCAGACATAAAACTGAATTCTTGGGTGTTGCGCTGTTCGCGGGATTCCGTCTTCCGCACCGTGCGGATACCGACGACATCAACCACCACCTGTTCGCCAAGTTCTAAATCCCGGAGCAGTTTACACCGTGCTACCCGTCCGTTGGGAGTTTGGGTAATGGCGATCGCTCCATCCATGCGTTGATCTTGCACCCGCACCCACTCCCCATTGATTCTGACTTCTGTGGGATAAATGGTGGACACATAGAAATCATCTGGAGCCACCCCAGCTTGGATGACATCTTCTAGCTTGGCATCGCGCTCATCGTGGGGCAAATTCACCGCACCCAAATCGATTAGCTGCGACAAAATCGCTTCCATCACATCGTGGGAAGGAGCCGACACTTTCACTTCTGCTGAGGAGGTACTTTGCCGTTGTTCTCCCAGACTGAAGTTGAGAACCTGGAAGCTGCCCCCATTTTCTACCACTAAGTCTAAAGCACGGTTGATTAAGCCGGAGTCCAGCAAATGCCCTTCTAGGCGAATCGTGCGGCTTTCCACTGAGACATTGGCATGGACTTCTTCTCGGACGGGTTCCGTCACCCGCAGCGTCAGGCACTTGGCAGCACCCCCGGCTTTCAAAAATTCTGTCAGCGGCGTTTCGATAACTTGAAATCCAACATCGGCAAGGCGTTTTTTGAGTGGCTCACTCGCCTTATTCATCACCACAACGTGGTCAATATTCACAGCGTTGCAGGCGAAATTTACCGCATCCGCTTCCTCGATGGCAATCCGCTTTTCCGGCGCAACTCGCATTTCAATGACGCGGTTGGAGTAAGAATCAAATGCCGGGGGATAGTAGAGCAAATAGCCGCCACTCAAGGGACAGAAGCAGGTATCCAGATGATAGAACCGCTCATCCATCAATCGCAGGGATAGCACTTCGATGTCGAGCCACTTTGCCAACAACGGGTGAGAATCGAGTTCTGAGCGGAAGCCGTATCCCGCCCACAACCAGCGCCCCTCTCGATCCAGCAGCGCATCGCCCGCGCCTTCAAACGGCAAGTCTTTAGGCAGTTCATGCACCTTATAGCCTTTTTCCTCAAACCATTGCTTGAAATAAGGCTCCTCACCCTGCCGCTCTTTGTGGAAGAAGCGGCTCAGGACAACGGTATCTCCCAGAACCAAGCCAGCATTGGCTGTAAACACCATGTCAGGCACACCGCGCTGGGGTGCAACCAAATCGACAATGGCGTGGTCTTTGAGGACGTAATGAAGCTTTTGCCATTGCTCGACGGCGCGATCGCGCGAGGATTTGTGAATATTGCCCTCCATCCAGGGATTAATCACATAATCCACGTCGTAATGGTCGGGAGCGCACATGAGGAAGCGGATCGAGGAGGTCATAAAAGAATCTCAAGTGAAATAGACAAGGGCAAACTCTTATTGGATACAGACTTTCTACGATCCAATTCTGTAGGACTTGTTACGAAATCTTTACCTCTTATTCGTAACAGCGAAAGTCAGCTCTAGAGGCTAATGTCTATTTTATTCCTTTACAACCCAAGGGACTTGACAAAAAGCGATTTATGGAAAATTTTTAACAGTTTCAGTGCAAATCGCTCCTATGTTTGATTAGCACTCCGTCGATATTGCAACAAGGTTGGAGGCCAAGTAGCTTGGGCTAATAAGGGCTGTAAGTTTTTAGCAACGCGGGAGGCTAAAAGCTGGTGTCCGGCAGCATTTGGATGAATGATATCTTCCTGGCGATTTTTTGGATTATCGACAATTCCAGTTAAAACCTGCGGAATTAAATAAGCCTGTGTATCTTTAGCAACACGCTGATAAAGTTCATCATATTCATCTTCTATGTAGCCGAGATTGATTCCTAGCAGCACAACAATTGCTTTTTGTTGTTGAATCGAAGTTACGATTTGCCGCAAGTTTTGTTCTGTCTCAGTTTTGGGAATTTTTCGCAGAAAATCATTTCCGCCTAATTCAACAATTACCAGCCAAGGTTCTGCTGTGATCGCATCTTTTTGTAAGCGACTCAACCCCATTGCGGTTGTATCGCCGCTAACACCGCGATTCAGTATTGGCAAACCGAGTTGACGACTCAACACGCTGGGAAAAGCTTCTGTCTTGTCCACGCCATATCCAGAGGCGATGCTATCGCCTAAAACAATAACTTGCTTACCAGCACCCGCTTTGAGGTTTTTGACATCATCGAAATTGTTGCCGCAACTGGTAACAACCAGCAGGGAAGCAAACAGCAAACTAAAGAACCACACCCATCGGCGTTTTTTCATGATAAAAAGCGATCGCTCTTTTGAAACTCTCTCAATTTTGGCAGTGGAATTTATAAATGCGATCGCTCTACTCCCCAAAAATATCCTCAGAATAGATTTCTGGAATTATAAAAACATAAACCCGCGTGGTGAGTTTCAAATAGTCCGCGCAGGCGGACTTCGTTTGTATAGCCGCGATTTATAATCGCCGGGGTTATTTTTGGGCTATAACTGACTAAAAATTGACCTTAACCTGTAATTTATGGAACCCGTAACGCTAACTGCTGTTGCTACTGCGATCGCAACCTTGGTTGCCACTAAGGCACTAGAAAAGACGACTGAAAACCTGACAGATAAGGTATTTGAGAAAAGTGGTAATTTGCTAATGCTACTCAAGAGCAAGTCTCCGAATACAACAAGGGCTATAGAATTAGCACCACAGCAGCCTTTGGATTATGGTCAAGCGGTTCTTGAGTTAGAAGCAGCAGCAAAAGACCCTGAAGTTACTGAGGCGATTTGGGAAGTGGAAGCAGCAGCAAATCAAGATCCAAATCCCAAACTTGCCGAAGAAGTCAAAGCAGTAGTAGATAAGCTCAAGTCTCAGCCGTCAATTGTCAACAATTTTGCGAAGTTAGCAGAGGAGATAAAAGCAGAGAAAGGTGCAATGGTTGCCCAATCCATCACAATTGAGCAACAAACTAATCACTACACTTGACCGCAGTCGCCCGACAGGGAGAATCGGGCAAAGTTACCTCCCATTAACTGGCGCGATATCTGCCACAAAATGCTGAAGGAACAGCTGAGGCGTTACCAATTCCGGCGACAGGCGACGGGTGCGGGGTTGGGGCATGAGGTGGGTATCTATGTGCCACTGGGATTGGTGAAACCAACAACTCAGCCGCGACGGGGTGAGGAGTCTTGCCCATCCCCATCTGAGGGGAGTTCACAATATCAGCTGAATGAGAAGGAAATTGAGAAGCGGTTTGAGGCGGATGCGTTTCTCCGGGAGGTAATTGAGGCGGGGGAAGGCAAGACGATTGCAATTATTGGGGAACCGGGGGCGGGGAAAAGTACGTGGTTAGAGCAAATTGCCCGTCATCTCAAGGATTCAGAAAATGTTTCCCGGTTGCCGATTTGCATTCAGCTGGGGAGTTTGGATGGAAAAACCTTGGAAGAGTATTTACTCCAGGTTTGGCTGAAGGAGGCGCTTTCTCTTCAAGGAATGGTGCTATCAGCCCAGATGCAAACTGAGTTGATGCAGTTGTTTAATTCTCATCAGGTGTGGTTGCTGTTGGATGGGGTGGATGAAATACGGGGGGATACATCCACGGAGGCAAATTCGCCTCTACAAGGAATTGCAAATCAGCTGAGGGGTTGGGTGGCGCAGACGCAAACCCTGTTAACCTGTCGGCTGAATGTTTGGCAGGCGAACGATCGGGTAGTGCCCAATTGTGATATCTATCGCACCCTGGATTTTGACGATTCGCAGGTGGGGGAGTTTATTGGGGAGTGGTTTGCTAGGGCGGGGAAACGCCAGCTAGGGAAGCAGTTACGGGAGAAGTTAGGGGAATCGGGGCGGGAACGGATTCGGGATTTGATTAGAAATCCTTTGCGGTTGGCGCTGTTGTGTCAAACCTGGGCGGTGAAGCAAGGGGAGTTGCCGAAGACGAAGGCGACGCTTTACCAGCGATTTCGAGAAGATTTCTATGAGTGGAAAAAAAATGAGTTTCCCATCAGCTGGCAGCAACGGCAGGAGTTGAATGCAGCATTGGGAAGGTTAGCGGTTGCGGCGATTGAGAATCAGACACCGCTGAGGGAGTCGCTGGCATATCAGATGATGGGGGAATCTCTGTTTGAGTTAGCGCAGCAGATTGGTTGGCTGAACCTTGTGTACCGAGATGGGGAAACCGATGAACCTGTCTATGCGTTCTATCATCTGACGTTTCAGGAATATTTTGCAGCTCTGGCGATTGAGGATTGGCACTTTTTCTTGACTCATGACAATGACAATCCTCAACCGTTACCGGGCAATGTTTACCGCATTTTTGAGCCGCAGTGGAAAGAGGTGATTTTGCTATGGCTGGGGCGAGAGGATGTGGAAAAAGAGCAGAAAGAGGAGTTTATTCAAACATTGGTAGAGTTTAAAGATGGGTGCTATGGCTTTTATTGGTTTAGAGCCTATTTTCTATCCTCATCTGGGGTTGCTGAGTTTCAGGATTGTATCAAAATAGATGAAATAGTAGCGCAAATCGTTACGTGGGGCTTTGGTGATTTCAACATTGAAAAACAAGAGTGGCAGACATTTCTCGCTCCGATTGCAGAAGCAGCGAGAGCATCGCTTTTGCAGACTAACCGGGGTATAGCCATTAATAAACTCATTGACTTATTGGAAACCACTGAAAATGAGTTTACCCGTGGGAGTGCTGCCGAGAGTTTGGGGAAAATTGACCCGGGTAATGAAGTGGCAATTGCTGGGCTACTCCGGATTCTGGAAACTACCGAAAATCAGGATACTCGTGGGAGTGCTGCCTACAGTTTGGGGAAAATTGACCCAGGAAATGAAGTGGCAATTTCTAGGTTACTCCGGATTCTGGAAACTACTGAAAATGAGGATACCTGTTGGAGTGCTGCCTACAGTTTAGGGGAAATTGACCCAGGAAATGAAGTGGCAATTGCTGGGCTACTCCGGATTCTGGAAACCACTGAAAATGAAGATATCCGTTGGAGTGCTACCGACAGTTTGGGGAACATTAACCCAGGAAATGAAGTGGCAATTGCTGGGCTACTCCGGATTCTGGAAACCACTGAAAATGAGGATACCCGTAAAAGTGCTGCCTACAGTTTGGGAGAAATTGGCACAGGGAATGAAGTGGCAATTGCTGGGTTACTCCGGATTCTGAAAACCACTGAAAATGAGGATACCCGTGGGAGAGCTGCCTACAGTTTGGGAGAAATTGGCACAGGAAATGAAGTGGCAATTGCTGGGTTACTCCGGATTCTAGAAACCACTGAAAATGAGGATACCCGTGGGAGAGCTGCCTACAGTTTGGGGAACATTGACCCAGGAAATAAAGTGGCAATTGCTAGGTTAGTTCACCTTTTGGAAACCACTGAAAATGAGGATACCTGTTGGAGGGCTGCCTACAGTTTGGGAAACATTGACCCAGGAAATGAAGTGGCAATTGCTGGGTTACTCCGGATTCTGGAAACTACTGAAAATGAGGATACCCGTGGGAGGGTTGCCTACAGTTTGGGGAACATTGACCCAGGAAATGAAGTGGCAATTGCTGGGTTACTCCGGATTCTGGAAACCACTGAAAATGAGGATATCCGTGGGAGGGCTGCCTACAGTTTGGGGAAAATTGACTCAGGAAATGAAGTGGCAATTGCTGGGTTAGTCCACCTTTTAGAAACCACTGAAAATGAGGATACCCGTGGGAGGGCTGCCTACAGTTTGGGGGAAATATTACAAAACAACCAGATGCCCTCAGCTGTCTCAGCTTTGCAGCACTGTTTAACAAATGAAGTCTATGAAAGCAATTTTAACCTCTACGAAAACTGCTACAAACTTATCTGGCAGTGCGCTCAAACTCTGCCTTACCCAACCTTTTATCAAGCTTGGCATCATCCACCTATCACTTCCTATCCAGAAGTTGCAGAAACTACCGAAGTTGGTTTCACTTCCTTCCCCCAATGCCATAACTTAGCAGTATTACCCGAACTTCTCCACACCGCCATTAACAACGATCCTCATCTGAGGGACAAAGTACAATCCATTTGCATCGACGGCAGCAAATTCGAGAACCCAGATAATCCCGCCTCAGAAATTTACGCTGAGATGGTGATGCAAGGCTGTCCCGAACGTCAGAATGGGGAACCGGAAACGATGCAAGCTCTCAAAGTTTATTGTCAGCTAAAATGCCAGGAAGTCTTCCTAATTTTTTACGAAGATACAAGCGGCGAACCACCCCAAGGCTTCAGTCAAACTTTCCTCACATCTCTGAGCAAATTTCATAACGCGAGGAGAATTTGTGTAGTGAGCGAACAACTTTGTAATCTCCAAACATTCTCTCCCAGTCAGCCGAATTTAGTTGCCGATATTATGAGTTGGATTCGAGAGAAGATGATGGAAGAATAAAGCGCGCTTCCTTCTCCTTAACCCCCTATTAAACTTTCTCTTTATATCAATTCACTCAGGCTGCTTGTGGTGAGTTGCCAAACCCGCGATAAAAGCTCCCATAACCATACCCCCCCACAAGCCGCTGCTGCTACCTTGCATATAAGCTCCCGGCATCATCCAAGCTTGACACGCCGTCTTGAATACTGCGAATTCCAAGGTATTTTTTGTCATATTTTCGCAGCGTTGGTTATCAGCCAGTAACTTAATTTGTACCCCCATGTAAGCACCGAAACAACCCGATGCTAACGCCATAAAAGTACAAATTAACATACGTTTTTTATTCATGGCTAACAGCTAATGGCTAATTATTTGGAATGGTTAATGATATCAAATCCCGTTTAATCCCCACAATTTTCCGGAACCCCACCCCGCCAGAGCCTGCGTCTCCGGCTCCCCTCCCCGCAAGCGGGGAGGGGCTGGGGGTGGGGTTCTTTTATGGACAATTCAACAGATTTGATCTGACTGATTAGCCATCAACCATCAACCCGTGTTCCGCATCCCGGCGGCAATCCCGTTAATCGTTAACAGCGCCCCGCGTAGCAATTCGCCTTTACTGTAACGAGAATGGACGACACCAGACGCGGCTTGCTTGCCATGTTGGCGCAGGCGTTTTAGCAGAGAGACTTGCAAGAAGCCCAGAGGGACGATCGTACCGTTGCGTAACTGCACAGACCTTTGCAGGACTGGATCGCCATCCAACAGCCGTTTGTGACCCGCAATCGTCAGCACTAAATCACAAGTGAGGTGAAACTCGCTCTTGATTTGCTCAAACAAGGCTTCAAAGCGATCGCGATCTTCCGGGTGGGATAACTCTCGCACGTAGTGGTGAGCAATCTGCAAATCGACTTTCGACAACGTCATTTCTGCTTTAGAAATCGCCATCTTGAAGAAAGGCCACTTGAAGTAGAAATAACGCAGCAGCTTCAGATTTTCTTCGGGTTCTTCGTTCAAGAACTCTTGCAATGCCGTTCCGACGCCGTACCAACTCGGCAGCAGGAAGCGTGTTTGCGTCCAGCTAAACACCCAAGGAATTGCCCGCAGACTCGCTAAATCCTTTTTACCGCCGCGACGGGCAGGGCGAGAGCTGATTTGCAATTGGCTGATTTCTTCGATGGGCGTCACCTGGTGGAAGAAATCGACTAAATCCGGTTGCTCGTAAATCAAGGCGCGATAGTGGGCACGCGATCGCGTTGCCAACTCTTCCATGATTTCGTTCCACGGCTCAATATCATCAAACCCGGTTCGCAGCAAGCTTGCCTGAATCACAGCGGTTGTCACCGCTTCCAGGTTGTACAGAGCTAATTCTGGCAACGAGTATTTAGAAGCCAGCACTTCCCCCTGTTCGGTAATTTTGATCCGCCCATTGATACTATGACCGGGTTGAGCCAGGATCGCTTCGTAGGCGGGACCGCCGCCGCGACCGACCGAACCGCCGCGCCCGTGGAAAATCCGTAAGGCGATGCCGTACTGTTCGGCGATTTTTTGTAGCACTTTCTGAGCTTTATGGATTTCCCAGTTACTGCTCAAGAAGCCGGAATCCTTGTTGCTGTCTGAGTAGCCCAGCATGACCTCTTGCAGGTTATAGGTTGGAGATTCCAAGTTGGCAGGTTGGTTTGAATCCTCAACCTTTAACGCTTGCGAATCTTTAACGTTTTCGTAGCCTCCTGCAAGACAAGCGCGATACAAAGGCAGTTCAAACAAATCTTGCATGACTGCGGGTGCCCGCTTCAGGTCTTCCACCGTTTCAAACAGCGGCACTACCATAATGCTGCTCTTTCCTGTGGAGGGGTCATACAGACCCGCTTCTTTTGCCAGCAGCAGCACTTCCAGAACGTCGCTGGCTTCCCGGTTCATGCTGATGATGTAAGTTTGGCAAATTTGAGAACCAAACTCTAGCTGGAGCTGCCGCAGCATTCGGAAGGTTTCAACGGTTTCGCAAATTTTTTCAGAAAATGGCAATTCTGCTGGAATCAACGGGCGCTTGGTTTGCAGTTCCGTTGCCAGCCACAGCGCACGCTCGGCTTCCGATAGATCGTTGTATGCCTTAGGCAGAATTTGCAGGTATTGGGTTATTTCGTTGAAGGTGTCGGAATGGCGAGTGCTTTCCTGGCGAATATCTAAGTGCGCCAAGTTGAAGCCATAGATTTCCACCTGACAAATTAAATTTTCCAGATCCCGGCACGATAAACCCGTCTCAATCAGGTTCCGGTGAATCAGCCGCAGTTCTGCTAGAAATTCTTCTCCAGAGCGGTAAACGACGTGAGACTGGCTATCTGAGATTTGCCGATGCAAGTTTTCGCCATCCGAAAGTCGCCGGTTGCGATCGCTGGTATTTTGCAGACGCTGCTGAATGTATGCCAGCTTCAGGCGGTAAGGCTCTTGTCGGTATCGAATTGCCAGATGCTCGTATACTTCTGGCATTTGCGACCGATCCTGCTCTAAGGAGTCCAGCAAATCTGGCAAGACATCGCTCCAGTGCAACGACAAGCTGAGCTGATTTGTCAGTTGCCGCAACGATTGGATATACTTCTCCAGAACTAAACCGCGCTGATAGCAAGCGGTTTGCCAAGTGACTTTCGGGGTGACTGAGGGGTTTCCATCCCGGTCTGCCCCTACCCAAGAACCAAACTGGCAGAAGTTGTTTACAGGGGGAGTTAGTCCCGGAAAAGAAGCTTTTAAGGCGCGTTTTAGGCGTTGATGAAGCTGGGGAATCGTATCAAACAACACTTCCTGGAAGTAGTGGAGGGTGTAATCCACTTCATCCAACACGGTTGGTTTAAATTGATGCAGTTCGTCGGTGCGCCACCAGAGGCGAATTTCTTCAGTTAATTGCTCGATGCAAGCCTCGGCTTCCCAAGAAGTCGTCAAACCTAAGGCTCTAAATTCTTCTTCTGCCTGGTCTAGCTGTTGCAGAATCTTAGCAATCCGCTGCTGTTTGCCGCGAATCGTATGGCGAACAATTTCCGTCGGGTGAGCGGTAAAAACTAGCCGCACGTCCAGATTATCAATCAACCGCTGGATTTGCTGCGGAGGCACATTCATCTGGCGTAAATGGGGAAACAACCCGTGGAATGTCCCGGCATTTCGTTTAGCTGTACCATCGTGGTGCCAGCTCTTTTCAAGCAAATCCGCGCCCGGTCCGCCGTTTTGGTTTTCTTCCTCCATGTCCTCTGGCGACAACACAATGGCGGAGTCCCCATCTCCTTGCAGGCTAGGAAGTTTACGCGGTGCTGCCTCACCAGCAGGAGCATTGTATGTAGCACGTCGGGAAAGCTGCTGATCGCGCTGTTCGTAGTGCTGCTCGACGATGTTAATGAGCTGGAAGTAGAGAGCAAAGGCGCGTGAGGCTCGAATCGCTGCATTGAGATCAAGCTTTTCGATCAGCTGAGGTACTGACTCAGGCAATTCTGTTGCCTGTCCTTCTGGCGAACACCTCGATCGAAGTTGATTAAGCAGATCGACCAGTTCCTGACCGCATTCCTGCTGGAGAACAGACTCCCATAAGTCCTCCACCACTTTGAGGCGATGACGTAAAAATAAAGCAGAAGTAGATGTTACCGTCAATGGCTGATCCGTCGATTGCAGTAGGGAACTCATAGAGTCTATTCTCTCTAAAGAAGAATAATCACCTAATTTTAGGGTTTCTAGTCCCAGCAAGTGGTTTACAGCGAACACCAACTGGGTTTTTCCAGAAAAAGGGAGGGGTTGCGAACTGACTCTTTCAGCGCTAGGCTAACGCCTCGCTTCAAAGACACGCGATCGCGTCCTAGTTTGTCGGCGAGCGTATTTTTATCTACTTTCCGCTACTCTTCCTCATTTTCCCCTTCCTGTGATGTGTTTCCTGGGGTGGGTACGTGGAGAACCGGCAAGCGATCGCCCCGAAATACTTCCTCACTATTTTGTCCAATGGCGCATAGGAATTCGCTGACTGCTTTGATGCCTAAAACTCCGAGTAGCATCGGCACCGTGGCTAAACTCAACCAAATTTCGGGAGTTGCAGACGTTGCATTTTCGGCGGTTGACGGTTGCTTTTTGTTAGGAAGAGTTTGCATGGGAGAAGGTCTAGATGAAAACTAATTTCTTTTTAGACAAACAAATAAAAGAGGTCAGAATTTAAACAGCACAAGGGGCACTTATCCTTCTAGTTTATGCATCTGAATAATACAGCGATAGCCTCCTAGGGCATAGTAGGAAGGGAACACGCTCCTCAGCGCTACTGTCCTAAGCACGGGGCGTTCGGCAAATAGCTATGGCACAAGGGCAATAATTCGGTAGCACCAATGGCAGTCTTGTGTAAGACTACTCAGAATCTAGAAGCAATTGTACAAAGCTTGGGGACGTTCGGAGCGGTTAACGCTTGCTGAAGTATTAAGTATGAAGTATTAAGTATGAAGTATGAAGTGTGAAGTATATCCTGAAATTTTGGTGTTCAACCAATTTTTCATCCTTTGTGACAACCTTTAAGCGCGACTTCCAATCCCAGGGTGCGCCCTCCGGGCTACAGCGTTCATGCTTCATCGTCTTTTCATCTGTTGCAAGTCCAGGGTACTTTCTTTGTGATGTTGGATGCCGATCCGATCGCCTATTTAGAGGGTCAATCTTCCCTCGCCCAGTGGGTTTCCCGCGCTATCGGTCTTCCGGAAGTGCGCCTACGATTTCGCTTACGAGGGAATAACCTGCATATTCTTTGTGAAGGCTCCGAATGTCCGCCTGCTGGACCCGTTGTGAGCCGATTTGTCGAGGCACTGAAGGGGAAGGAAGGGGGAGCTGGGTTCCCCCCGCAAGAAGCTCCCATTGACCAGGTGATTCTTTATGGTCGGAAACTGGGCATCCAGCGCCCAGACTGGATCAAGCAAATTCACCTAGAGCGGCTGCAACTGCATCAGGCGTCAGATGCCGCAGGCGTGGCTGCTGCAACGCCGACGGATGGGCAGGAAATGACTGCCGAGCAAGGAGCAACTAGCGATGCTGACGGGCTGAGAGTCTCCAACCGCAGCCTCGCTCGCTCCGGTCAACCAGAAGCGATCGCGCGTTATCTGAGCGAAACTCTCAGCCCAATGGGAGTCGGCGTCAAGGTCGTGATTCAGACGCTTGGGAGGGAGCCAGGAAGCCGGGGAGCCGGACAGCATCAAGAATTGTCCCCTGCTTCACCAGCGGTTTCCCGTCGTCTGTGGGTACTTTGCGATTCTAACTACAGCACCGATGAGTCGCTGATGGCGGAGCCGGTGGCGGCTCAGTTGCGAAATTTGAAGCTAGAAGGGTTTCGGGATGCCGTGATTTGCAGCCAGGTTCGAGGAGAAGCGGCTCCCGACTGGCGGCTGCGGGTGGATCTGACCCCTCCAGAGGAAATGCTCAAGGATTGGGCGCGTTGGGGAGATATCCAAGCGATCGCCCGCTTGCTAAATCAAATGTTAAACGCGCAGGAGATGCAAATCTCCGCAGTTGTGAAAGATTCAACGCTGCATTTATTTTGTAGCCAGAAGCTCTTCAAGCAGCTAAAAGCAGCGGGCGACACCGCAGCTGCCACGAGCGATGCGGCTGAGATTGCGATCGCTGCACCCGATCGAAAAACCGCAACGAGTGCGATCGCTCCCGTTTTAGAGTCTCTGACAACGCAAGGCATTCACGCTGCTACCATTTACGGCGTTGAGACTCACGGTGTAACACCAGTCCCGGAACAAGAAACGCCAATCTGGATTGAATGGCTGAATTTACCTGCGTCCAGAGATCCCGCTTTAGCAGAATCTACTTTGGAATTGGCGCAACGGGGCGATCTGAACGCAATTCAGTTTTTATTGCAACGCTTACTCAATCCCGACCTAGACGAGCGATTAACAACGGGTGGCATTCGTTTATCTCTGCGCCGCAAACAAGATTTGTTGCACATCATGAGCGAGGCACTCTCTAGTCCGCAGCAATCTGCCGTCGGGCCACCTGTTGCCAAGTTTCTGCGCGGGTTGGCGATTCCTGGCATTAAAGGGGTGCGAATTTATGGGCGTCGCGCCGGTCACTCCACCCCCTTGTGGCAGATGGGCGTTGATTTCACCCCTCGCAAACGCCTGGTACCGGAAGCAACCCCAGAATTTGCTGCCAGCGATGTTTATCTAGGAGATATCCTCTCTGGCAGTAACGAACCCGTTCTGCGTTCTGATGTCACCAAGGAAGACCTCAAAGCAGCCGCTAGCGCTGTCTCTTTCAAAGTGACTCGAACCATCCAGCAATGGCTATGCGCTTCCCAATTGTTTATTCCCACGGTGGAGATTAAAGACCTGGCACCCGTCGCCTCAGGGAAACTTAGCAATTCCACCTACACTTATTACCAAGGTTTCGTCGTGGCTTTGGTCTGGGGGATGCTGGGATTCTTGCTCACGGTGCAAACGGATTGGTTTCTGTCTGCGATCCTGAAGTCAAAACCACCCATTAATCAAGCGTCCGCGGTCAGCGGCAAATCAACCCTTGACCCGCGAGAACCAATCGAGGATACGTCAGTTCCCTTGCCCCAGATGTCTTTGCAAAAATCTCGTGGTTCAGAGGCTCCTGTCTTCAACTCTGAAGGATTCACTCGCCAAGGAGATATCACGGTAAGGAACGAGGGTGAAAAGTCCCAGCGGAATGCCGCATCAGCAGCAATTTTGGCAGCCGCGCGAAGTTCTAATCCCTCTTTTAATAACCGCCTGTTAGACGAAAAAGTGGCTCTCTACCAACAGATGCTGTTACAAAGACGGGGAGTTCCCCCGGATGTTTGGATAGTCGGCAGTTCTAGGGCAATGCGAGGGGTCGATCCTCAAGCGCTGGAAGAAGCACTGGCAGCGCAGGGATATCCGGGTGTTCAGGTGTTTAACTTTGGCATCAACGGTGCGACGGCTCAAGTAGTAGATTTGATGGTTCGCCAAGTTTTGACGCCAGAGCAACTGCCAAAACTGATTATTTGGGCGGATGGTGCCAGAGCGTTTAATAGCGGGCGGATAGATGCCACCTATAATGCGATCGCTAACTCGCAAGGCTACCAACATCTGCTTGCCGGTACTTTCCCCAGGCAGAATTCAACCCCAGGAAGTCCTAGCCAAACGACGGCGACACCACCGGCTAAAACTCCGGCGACGGCGGATAAAGGAGCTAGTGGTTCTTTAACGCAAAGCTATCAAATGGTTAATAATTGGCTAAACGAAACGCTAGGAACGTTCTCAGCAACTTATCCCCAGCGCGACCAAATGAAAACGCGGTTGCGGGATCTATATGTTGTTTGGGCAAAACCAGCGAAAACAACTCCTGAGGGAGCTACCGATACTCCCCAAGCATTGACAGCCAGCCAATTTGCCATTGATTTTGATGGCTTCCTTCCCCTCACCGTTCGTTACAATCCTGCCACCTACTACAAGCAATATGCCAGAGTCAGCGGCGACTATGACAGCGATTACTACGCTTTCAAGATGGAAGGCAAGCAAACCCAAGCGCTAGAATCGCTGCTGCAATTTACCCAAGCGCGTCAAATTCCGGTTGTTTTTATAAACCTGCCTTTGACCCAGGATTACTTAGATCCAGTACGCATAGAATATGAGCAAGAATTTCAGCGGTATATGCGATCGCAAGCAATCCAAAAAGGGCTAATTTTCCGAGACTTAAATCAGCTTTATCCCACTCAACACGATTATTTTTCCGACCCCAGCCACCTCAACCGCTACGGTGCTTATGAAGTTTCTAACCAGCTAGCCGAAGATCCCATGATTCCCTGGCCTGCTAAATAGGACTGAGTTAAGAGGACTGAGGACTGAGTGAACCAGGAGTGGAATGAGTGCCCAATACCCAAGATGAATTTATCCCGTTCTTTTACTTAGTTCAATTCTTCTTGTTTACCCTTATTTTCCTGCTAAATAGGATTGAATCATGTTAGCGCGGCACGAAGTGCGGATTGAGGGCTGAGTGAGTCAGGAGTGGAATGATTAGCGAATACCTAAGATGAATCTCTCTCATTCTTTTACTCAGTTCAATCCTTGTTGTTTACCCTTATTTTCCTGCTAAATAGGACTGAGTCATATTAACGAAGCGGCACGAAGTGCGGACTGAGGACTGAGTCAATCAGGAGTAAAATGAGTGCCCAATATCCAAGATAAACTTCTCTCATTCTTTTACTCAGTTCAATTCTTCTTATTTACCCTCAGTCCTCAGCCTTCAGCCCTCAGTCCTCAGCCCTCAGCCCTCAGCCCTCAGCCCTTACTCCTCAGTCTTCAAAAATGACTTTTATCTCTCTTATCTACGGAGTTTTTCTGCTCAGCGTTTTGGGAATTTACTGGTCGTTCCAAAAACAGTCTTTGCAGATGTGGACGTTGCTTGTTGTCAGTCTGGTTTTCTATACCTCGCTGCAAGCACCAACTTTAGTAAATGAGCATTGGCTGCAAATTTTAGCCTCGCCGCAAGTCGCCTATATTCCTTTGTTGATTGCCATCACCTTGATGAACTTCAGCTTAGGTAAGGCAATTGGAGAAAATACAGCATTAGGGATGTACGCGACCGATCCCCATGAAGATTGGCAATTCGATCAAGCGTTTTGGAATCGTCAGCGACTAAAGTTTTTATGGTTGGGGATTGTTCTGAATGTCTTGTTGTTGGTGAGTTTCAAGTATGTACCTTTTTTCTTAAATTCGGTGGCGGGCTTCTATGAACAATTCACCGGAACATCGCTACCCGTTGCCGAAAATAGCGCCAGTTGGGTCAGCACTCACTTAATTGCGCCTTTAGGTTTGAGTTTCTTTTCTTTTGAGTGCATTGCTTATTTAATTGATGTGTATCGTGGTGCCCCAGCGACGGAGCGATTTCTTGATTTTGCAGCTTATAAGTTATTTTTTCCCAAGCTAATTGCAGGGCCAATTACTCGTTACCATCAATTCTCAACTCAGCTCAAAACGCTGCAATTTCCAACACTTAATCAGATTACAGAAGGACTGTGGCTGATTGCCTGCGGTACAGTTAAAAAAGCGCTTTTGGCAGATCGGCTAGGAATTTTTGTCGATTTGTGTTTTGGTAACTTAGAGCGAGCTAGCAGCGGCGATTTGTGGTTAGCGATCGCTGCCTACGGACTGCAACTCTATCTGGATTTTAGTGGGTACGTAGATATCGCCCGTGGCAGTGCCATCCTCTTAGGCTTCAATCTCCCGGAGAATTTTAATTTTCCTTACTTCAGTACCAGCATTGCTGATTTTTGGCGGCGTTGGCATATTACGCTAGGCGATTGGCTGCGAAACTACCTCTATTTTCCTTTGGGGGGTTCGCGCCAAGGGCTGCGCCGTACCTGCCTGAATTTGCTAATTATCATGTTAATTGCTGGGATTTGGCATGGAGCAGCTTGGGGCTATGTCGTCTGGGGTGCCTATCACGGTCTTGCTTTAGTGGCTCACCGCCTCACAGAGGCCTATTCCCGCCAGTCTGAGAAAGCTAGAAATTGGTGGAAAAGCCCTCCGGGTGTACTGGTTGCGTGGTTGCTAACCCAGTTTATGGTGTTCACATCCTGGATTTTCTTCCGCCTACCGAATCTGAAACAATCCAGTTGGGTGATTCAGCACCTCTGGGGTCAGTCTGCTGATGCCCAGTTTGCCGAAAAAGTCTACGGGGAGGCGCTGGGTGTGAATGCATCTCAGTTAGGTTTACTGCTTTGGCTGCTAGCAGCGTCGATGATCCTCGTCTATGCCGTCCATCGGGGTCTCAAGTTACAGCTTAATTGGCCTCTGAAGCTGCTGCTGGTGCCATTGTGTTTCTACATTGTCTGGATATTTGCGCCCCAAGGTGGTCTTCCCTACATTTACTTTGATTTTTAGGGCATTACATTAAGCGATCGCCCACTACTCCTGGCTGACACGTCTCGCTTGCGATCGCTAACCCTACCGCATTCTCAGCCACTCATAAGTAAATGAAATGACAGTGATTCGGATTTATGAACAAAAAAAGACTGGACAAATACGAATAAATGTAAATATTATTAAATACAAGGCGAGACAAACTTCGCCTCATTCATACCGAACCTAGAAAATTCAAAGCACTCATAAAAACATGACCACAACCTTACAAAGACGCGAAAGCGCCAACGTATGGCAACGGTTCTGCGATTGGGTCACATCAACCGACAACCGCCTGTATGTAGGCTGGTTCGGCGTTCTGATGATCCCAACCCTACTGTCTGCCACCATCTGCTTCATCATCGCCTTCATCGCCGC
>NZ_JAMPKA010000006.1:0-220733 GCF_039961855.1 Trichocoleus sp. Lan
CAACTGAAGAGTCAACTTGGTCTGCGGGTTGATTGCCTACTGCCACCAGCCCAAGAAACCGTCCCTCCTACCCGATGCCTTTTTGCCTGAGTCTATTTAACCCGAACTCACGTGTTCTTAATTGTTTTGCATTGAGTAGATTTAACTCTAATTTGTTTAGGTAAGATATGGGGTAGAACCCCACCCCCAACCCCCTCCCCGCAAGCAAGGAGGGGGCTAAGAATTGAGGATGAGGCTAAGAGGTAAAGAAGGGGTTTAATAGATTAGGTTTATGAGCTATTGCGATCGCTATCAGACGCAGATGCGGCTTGGGCTGATAAATTGTTGCGATCGCAAGCTTTAGGGTAGTTCATTCGCTCACTTTGAGATTTTTGACGCTTTACTGGGAATACTAAGTTTGGATTCCTGGTAAGGTCAATCAAATTAGTATGAGCATGGACTGGACTACCCTGCTGCGATCGCAACAAGCTGACTTCCTCCAAAAGCTGAAAACTTTCTCTATAGCTAAACTACAGCCACTCCCTAAACTTGCGCTTTCGGTTTTCTTTGCATTAATTATCAGTCTGGTATGGGTTGTCATCCCTGGTGTCAGCATAAATAAAGCTTTAGCTACTGAAGCTCTCCTAATCAATCAACTTCAGCCAGTATCATTGGAAAAAAATCCGCTCAGTTTTTTTGAAAAATTAGGAAATTTTATTACCTCTGGCAGGGGTTTTTTGTCTGATAATTCAGTTCTCTCTGCTAATTCTGTTCTTAGCCCTTCTTTTGCACCTACCCTGGCACCTACCTTTGTACCTACCCTAGCACCTACCCTTGCGCCTACTTTTGCACCTACTCTTTCTTTGGTAAGGATTGATTCCTTTTTTACAGTTCAAGAGTTAAACTTGATTAACATTAATATTGGTGACAAGGAAAATACCTCTTCTTCTATTTTGAAATTCTATAAAGACGGATTAAAGAAAATTAGAGAGAAAGGGGATTATAAGAATGCTATTAAGGATTACAGCAATGCTTTAAGTAAAGGCGACTTTGCAGAAGGTTATGTTAGTCGAGGACGTGCATATTCAAGATTAGGGGATGAGCAAAAAGCCCTTGAATATCACCTAAGAGATATTGAAAAGCAGGAATTAGAGTTAAGCAACAAGCAAAAAAAACTTGGATATCAGCAACAAATTATTAAGTATCAAGAAAAATCGAATGAATATCAACAGAAAGCAATAGCAGATTATACTAAAGCATTGGCTGTAAATCCCAAGTTTCCTTTTGAGCCAGAGGACGGCAAGTGGCAACCCGATCCAGATCGCTATGTTGAACCACTACTTGGACGAGCCGCTGTCTACATTAAATTGGGTAACTATCAGGCAGCACTTGATGATTTCAACGAAGCTATTAAGCGCAATCCTGACTTTTACGATGCTTATTTAGGTCGGTCAACCATCTACCTTGGAATAGGAAATTATCAGAAAGCGATTGAAGATTTGAACGTGGCACTCGATCTCAATCTTGACTATCCATCTGCCTTTTTAAGGCGTGGTTCTATCTGGGGTGAATTGGGAGAACATGAAAAAGCGATTGAAGATTTTAATGAGGTGATTGAAAGCAAAGCGGAAGATGCCAGTACCTATTACGCTGATGCTTACTACAAACGGGGTCTTGCTTACTTAAACTTGGCAGAGAATCAGAAGGCGGTTGAAAATTTAAATGAAGCAATTAAGCTGGATTCTAAATACCGCGAAGCCTACTATAGCCGAGGAATTGCCTACGATAGACAAGGGAAATATAACGAAGCAATTAACGATTACAGTCAGGCATTGCTAATTTACAATATCACAGGGCATTCAGGAGTGTTTGCTGCGGTTCGTTCAGTAGCTATTAGCCCTGATGGAACAACATTAGCTAGTGGCAGTGATGATGACAGTATTAAGCTGTAGAACCTAAATACCGGAAGAGAAATCAAAACAATTTCTGGACATTCTCTAAAGGTTCGTGCAGTCGCATTCAGTTCTGATGGGCAGCTTCTAGCCAGTGGGAGTAATGACAAAACCGTTAAATTGTGGAATGCACGTACTGGAAAAGAAATTCGCTCTTTATCTGGGCATTCAGACCGTGTTACTTCCGTTGCTATCAGTCCTGATAGACAGATTATTGCTAGTGGAAGTGATGACAAAACAATTAAATTATGGGACGTGAATACTGGAGAACAAATCCGCACGCTTTCTGGGCATTCAGATTATATTCAGTCCCTCGCTTTCAGTCCTGACGGGCAAATACTTGCCAGTGGAAGTTGCGATAAAACTATCAAACTCTGGGACGGAAAAACAGGAGAAGAAATTAGCTCCTTAGAGGGTCATCAAAGGTGTGTTCGTGCTGTTGCCTTTAGTCCTCAAGGTAATACCTTAGCTAGTGGTAGTGAAGACCATAACATCATGATATGGAACTGGCAAACAGGACAGCTAATTCGTTCTCTTAGCGGTCACACTGATCAGGTGACATCTGTGGCGTTCAGCCCTGATGGTCAAATCCTTGCTAGTGGGAGTGATGACAAAAACATTAAACTATGGGATATACAAACTGGACTAGAAATCGGCACCCTTTCTGGGCATCAATCTTATGTTGAGTCAGTTGGTTTCAGTCCTGATGGAAAAACTCTCGTTAGCGGTGGTGGTAGTTATGATAAAACTGTTAAGGTTTGGCAGGTACAATAGCGGTAAATTGAAGATACTGCTGAGTAAGCGATCTCATCCCCTTCACACTTGCGCGATCGCATTCCCCACACTGCAAGCGCGATCGCTTTTCCTTGCAAATTACCCTCTACTTCATGGTTGTCTGGTATTGATAAACCAGTGGAGCAACTTCAGAGGCGTAAGCAGCCAAAACACGTTCTGCTTCTTCGTCAAATAAGCTGCCGTCATTACGATTCCAAGCTTGTAGCGCTCCCAAAAGCTTGCCTTCGTAGTAGAGTGGTACGGCTAAAGCTGTCTCAATTCCCAACGCTTTAGCATGATCTTGCCGGACTCGGCGATCGCCCTCAGTACGACAAACTAACACGGGTTTGTCGCTCTGAAATGCCGTACCACACAATCCGGAAGTCGCTGCGGCAACCCTTTTGTCCAACACCCACTCAGCGTGCTTGCCTATTGCTGCCGCATAGTAGACGGTTTCCCCTTCGGACTCAGCTAGTACCACGGAGGCTGTTTCAGCATTGACAATTACTTGGATGCGTTCGGCAATGCCATCTAATATCTGGCGATTTTGACTCATCGTTAACATCTCTTTATCTGCAATCAGTCTATCCAAATACAGTTAGGTTAAATGGCACTAACGCTCGGAGCCTGGAAATAAATTTCACAGCTAAAGTAGAGACACGATTAATCGCGTCTCTACTCTGGAATCAGATTCGCCTGTTAACAGCAGACTTTAACGCGAAATTATTCCAGCCTCTCGGAGTCTGTGGTAGCGCTTTTGTTTATACTTCGACAGGGGTGCTGCTAGCAGTAAAACTTTCTCTAGCAGCCAAGGTGCAATGCGATTGCACCACACAGCTAAATGACTTTGCCATCCCACCAAAATTTCTGGCGATTCCTTTTGCAGTCCAGTAACGAGTGCTTGAGCAACTTTTTGAGAAGTCGTAGGCACTACCCAGCGAAACCACTTTAATTCTCGCACCATGTCAGTGTCGGTCAAAGATGGCAGCAAAGCCATCACCCGGATATTGTAGTCAGCGAGTTCGCCGCGCAAGGCTTGGGTGAATCCCAAAATTGCAAACTTAGTGGCGGAATAAGTCGCCATCGTCGGTGCGGCAATTTTACCCATCAAGCTAGAAACGTTCACGATGGTTCCTTCCCGTTGGGTTGCCATACGTCGAGCAACCAGACGAGTCATGGTGTACATTCCCATTAAATTAATCGCGATTTCTTGCTGCACATCTGGGAGTTGAGATTTCAAAAAGGGCGCTTGGTGTGCAACTCCCGCACAGTTGACGAGCAGATGAATCTGACCATAATCTCGCCAAGCTTGAGCGATCGCAATATTCACTTCTACTATCTGAGCCAGATCCAAAGGTAGAATCGCGGCTTCTACGCCAAGTGCTTCGACTTCGGCGGCGACTTCTGCTAAGCGATCTGCGTCGCGTGCCACCAGCAACAGGCGTTTAGCTCCTTGTTGCGCGAGTTCAAGCGCGATCGCTCGCCCAATTCCACGGGAAGCTCCAGTAATCAGAGCCGTCTTTCCTTGAATATTCATAACTTAAACCTTCTCCATTTGAGGTCTCACCGCGCTGATAGTGCCGAGTTCAAGATGCAAGAAGTAGAGGTAGCATCTTCTAAGCTCGCAGTGAGGAAAACAGTAACTCGTAATTACAGATGAGTTGAACTGAACTGTTGGGAGCAAGACATTTCTCAAAATTCTTGCAGGGAACCCTATTTTTGTAGACAAACCTGAGAAATGTCTTTCCGGGAAACTTCAGTCAAATAAGAGTTGGACTGGCAGTACGTAAGGGGAACACGAGTTAGGAACCAGATGAAATTGAAGAAATGCATTTTGAATCGTGAAACAAAGAAATTCCTCCGCCGTCTAGCAAGGTTGGTGTACCGTCAGAGAAATAAAGTTTCAGGCAATCCTGCAATCAGTGAATGGGTGTACAGCCAAGTTTGATGTAGAGCATGGATGGCACGTCTCCTAAAATACGGGCATTGACCAGAAGCAACTCTTAAGCACACCTTAGCAACTGCATCAACGAATCGCAATAAATTTTAATAAATTCTGCTTAACATTCCGTTACAAAATTGCCAAATGCTTTGCTGGAGCTAAATTGGGCGAGGTGTTCCTTTGGGGAAGTCAAGGGATGCCGTGAGCGCAGGAGCGGGCGACTTCCTATTTACTGGTGTTGTGGAACACACTGGGCGTCCGAAGAGAGCCAACCAAAAAGCGATCGCTCACTCACTCCAAACCACAAGCGAAAAACCGAGCGGTTTTGAGATATTTGATATCCTGGCAAAAGTTAAGTTGATCCCCTTCGCCTATGGCTGCTTTGATTAAAGAAATCCAACAGAGCTTATTAAACCTGATGGGTCAAACTATTGAGGCACTACCAGGAATTTTGATGGGGATCGCGATCCTCTGTTTAACCCGGTATGGAGCGAATCTAGTTCGGCGGCTCGTCCGTGGCGTTGGCAGGCGTGCCCTGAAAAACCCATCACTGCGCCTGCTACTCGTGCAGACCAGTTTTGTAGGAACCTGGGTGGTAGGGATTCTCTTCGCCTGTGTTGTTGCCTTCCCAGACTTGCGGCTGGGCGACATCATTGGTTTGCTGGGACTCAGCTCGGTAGCGATTGGCTTCGCCTTTCAAGATATTTTTAAAAATTTTCTGGCGGGAGTCCTGCTGCTGTTGCAGGAACCGTTTCGGTTGGGGGATCAAGTGATAGTAAACGGTTTCGAGGGAACGATTGAAGAAATTTCCCTGCGCGCCACCCAAATTATCACCTATCAGGGAGAGCGCATCGTCGTGCCAAATGCAATCGTCTTTACCAGTCCGGTGCAAGTGCTGACGGCGATGCCCCACCGCCGGACTGATTTAGAAATTGGCGTTGATTACAATACCCCTTTACCCTACGCCGTCGAAACTCTGCTCGAAGCCGTGTTAAAAGTCGAGGGCGTTTTATCGAAGCCAGCACCGGAAGTAGATGGATTGGGCTTTGGTGATAGCTCGATGAACTTGGTCGTCCGCTATTGGACATCGCCGCACAAGGTAGATGTGCGCCGCACTAGAACCAAGGTGATGATCGCGATCAAACAAGCTTGCGATCGCGCTGACATTAACATTCCTTACCCCATCCGCACGCTTTACAACTACAATCAGCAGCAGTTTAACGATGCTTCCCCAGTTACAGATGGTGCCCAAAAAAGCTGAGAGTTTTGAGTTTTGAATTGAAGAAAAACTCAAAACTCAAAACGAATTCATCCCCTAATTTTGTTAAACCACCGCAGCCACTTTCAGCTCAAAAATCCTCTCGATCGTATCCTCTACCACCTTATCGGGAGTTGAAGCTCCAGAAGTAACTCCTACCACGATGGGACCAGCGGGGAGCCAATTTTCCTGAACTTCCAAATCGCCACCCAGCGGCTTATGCTCCACACGATTGCCAGGGCCAATTCGCTCGGCGCTATCGATGTGATAGGAAGGAATTTTCCGCTCAATGGCAATTTCTTGTAAGTGCGTCGTATTGGAAGAATTGAACCCCCCAATCACCACCATGAGATCTAGTTTTTCATCTACTAGCTGAAACATGGCATCTTGCCGCTCTTGAGTGGCGTCGCAGATGGTGTTGAAGCTTTGGAAATGCTCGTTCAACTCGCTTGGCCCATACTTTCTCATCATCGTGCGCTCAAATAGCTTGCCGATTAGCTCGGTTTCGCTCTTGAGCATCGTGGTTTGATTAGCAATACCAATCCGCTCTAAATCGGTGTCGGGATCGAATCCCTCTGAGCAAGCGCGGCTGAATTTTGTCATAAATTCGTCGCGACTCCCGCCATTGAGAATGTAGTTAGAGACATACTCCGCTTGTGCCAGATTCAGCACGATCAAATACTTGTCAGCAAAAGAACTGGTGGCGACAGTTTCTTCGTGATTGTATTTGCCGTGAATGATCGAGGTGTAAGCTTTTTTCTTGTGCTTTTCGACCGTATTCCAAACTTTAGAAACCCAAGGACAGGTTGTATCCACAATCTTGCAACCCTTGTCGTTGAGCAGCTGCATTTCCTGAACGCTGGCACCAAATGCCGGTAAAATCACCACGTCACCCGCATCGACAACGGAGAAGTCTTTTTCCCCTTTCTCTACTGAGATAAACCCTACTTTCATGTCGCGCAAGCGCTGATTCACAGAAGGGTTGTGAATAATTTCATTAGTAATCCAAATCTGCTCGGTCGGGAAGTGCTGGCGGGTTTCATAAGCCATTGCGACGGCGCGTTCCACACCCCAGCAAAAACCAAACGATTCGGCTAACCGGATGGTGACATCACCGCGTTTCAGGGTGTAGTTGTTTTCCCGAATTTCCTGAATGAGATGGCTCTGATACTCGGATTTGAGGACACCAGCAACTTCCTCTTGATGACCAAAGCCCTTGCGATGGTAGTTCTCAGAACTGTTTAATGACCGTTTGAAGGCTTTTGTATCCATGCAGCCGTTTCCTCTCTCATTCTGGTGGTTCTCCTCGTCGATCATAAAATGCCTGGACGCTCAGCTGGCGTAACCCAGCAAAGTCAAAGCCAGGAATTTTTAATTGGCTTTGCTGGGTTCTGTTTCCACCTGCATGAAGAATTGAAGGGCATAGCGCCAAATAACATAGCCTTGGGGACTTAGGTGCAAGCCATCCGTCGTCAGTTCGGGCTGTATATTGCCGTTACTATCGGCAAACAGGGGATAGAGATCGAGATAGCTGACAGATTCCGAACGAGCGATCGCGCCCAGTTGTCGGTTTAGTTCGCGGATGCGACTGCTAGGGATAGCAATCAGGCGATCGCGTCCCACCCAGGTTGACTTTTTACCGCCGTGGGGCAAAATCGACTGCACAACAATCTGTGCTTGGGGATGAACCCGTCGCAGATAGCGGATAATCTGTCGCTGGTTCGCCAGAATTCTCCGATCGCCCACCCCTCGGATCAGGTCGTTAATGCCAATCATCACCAAGATCGTTTCCGGCTGAGTTTCGTCCAACACATCCAATCGGTTGAGCAAACCCCCTGAAGTATCTCCAGAAATTCCTTGATTGAGCCAAGTGCGCTCTGTGGGCAATAGCTCCGAAGGAAACCACAGACTGAGCGAATCCCCAGCCAGTACGGTTAAATGTTTGGGATTTTTGGTTGCGGCTACCTCCGCTTCTTGCCTGAGCAGCGTCACCCACTGAGCGTAATTCAGCTGGTGGCGCGGCCCTAACGCGGGTGTGGAAGGTAGTGTTTTCGTCAGCAGGCTGGTAGAGACGTCTTCTGGGATCGGCTCTACAGAGGTAGCATCGCTAGCTTGTAACCTAGCTGATAGCCACCGATCCCGATTCAGCAACAAAATTACTGTTAGCATCAGCAACCCGTTAGTAGCTAGGGACAAGAGCGCCCAAGCCGGAAGAAAGGTTTTCGAGCGAGTGGACACACTAAATCAGATTCAGCACAGGTTGAATTTAATCTTAAATTGCTAGCATCCACAAATCGAGCGATCGCCTAGCTGCCAATGGAAATTGCCAATTATTCGCCTTTGAAGCTCAGTCCAGTGGCAAAATCCTCTCCATAACCTTCTTCACCATGCTCGTTGATGTCTAAACCTTGGTCTTCAGCGTTAGGTTTGACTCGCAAATCCATCGCCAAACTTAAAAGTTTGAGGATAGCAAAAGTGCCCACCCCGGCAAACACATAAGTTGCTAAGACACCGACAATCTGTTCCCATAATTGGACGGGATTGCCGAAAAATAAACCGTTGTCTCCTGCTGAGTTAACGGTTGTCGTCGCAACCAGACCCGTCAGAAGCGCCCCTATCGTCCCGCCAACGCCGTGGATAGGAAAGGTATCCAAAGAATCGTCAAACTGCAACTTGGCTCGGAGACTGACGGCAAAGAAACAGCAAACAGAGGTAACGGAACCGATGAAGATGGCTCCGAGCGGATTCACGTATCCGGCTGCCGGGGTCACGCCAACCAGTCCGCCGAGGAAACCGCTGGCAATGCCAATTGCTGTCGGTTTGCCTCTGAGTAGCCATTCCAGGATGACCCAAGTGAGACCGCCGGCTGCCGCAGCGACCATTGTGGCGACGAAAGCTACCGCTGCTAGGGAACCTGCTGTTAAAGCACTCCCGGCATTAAAGCCAAACCAGCCAAACCAGAGCATACCGATTCCGAGTAGCACGTAAGGCACGTTATGGGGTGCGTGTGGTGTCACCATGAAGCTTTTTCGCGGCCCAATCACCCAAGCGGCGACGACAGCAGAGACGCCAGAGCTGATGTGTACGACGGTTCCTCCAGCAAAATCTAAGGCTCCAAATGTACCGATCCAGCCTTTGCCCCAAACCCAGTGAGCTAAAGGAGAGTAGATAAAGGTAGACCAAAGCAGGATGAACCAGAAGTATGCCTTGAAACTCATCCGCTCCACGATAGCCCCAGAAATTAGGGCTGGAGTGATGATGGCAAACATCATCTGGTAAACCATGAACACTTGATGGGGAATCGTGCCAGCGTAACCGACCGGATCGGGTTGGTCGAAGGCGACGTTATTCAAAAATAGCCAGTTCAGGCTGCCAATGAAGGGATTGGCACTGAAAGGAGGATCGGCTCCAGGGGTCAAGGAAGTGGGTGCAAAGGCGAGGCTATAGCCCCACAGAGTCCAGGTAACGCCGACAACTCCCATGAGGATGAAGCTCATCATAATGGTGTTGAGGACGTTGCGCGATCGCACTAATCCGCCATAGAAAAAAGCTAACCCAGGCGTCATCAGCAGCACTAGGGCTGATGAAATTAGCATAAATGCGGTATCGCCTGTGTCGATTTTCGGAGCCTCAGCAACCGCTGGCGACGCTTCCTGACGCGAAGCATCGGCTGGTTCCCCAGGAACCGTTGCGGGAGCGGACAATTCCGGGGAAGGACTCACCGAAGGCGATGCGTCTTGGGCAAGCGCATTTCCTACCATTGGGCCACCCAGAAGACACAGCGCCAGTATCCAAGTAATGAGAACTTTCTTGATCACTGATTTGGTTCCATCAACGCGATCGCTTTGTTAAGCAAATGAATCTGATTGCACCAATTTCAATCAGGTCAATTCTGTATCAAAGTATACAAATTAGCGGAGTTGCCTATAAATATTTCACCCACAGATAGACGACAAAAATGAAATCCGCCCTACTCGCAACTCTATAGAGTTGGGAATAGGGCGGACTCTATGGGGAAAGGAGAAAACTCAAAAGAACAAAATGCTTTCTTTTGGTTTATCTGTCGTTACTTGACATATTCACCGGGCGGAGTCGGCATTCCACCATGCTTACCAGTATCAGAAAACCCAGCAGAGCTTCCTTCCTTAAGGAATCCACTGTAAGCTTCCATGCCATGTTCTCCGATATCCAAACCTTCAAACTCCTCTTCTGGAGTGACTCGGATACCGAGGGTCGCTTTCAACGCCAGCCAGAAGATTGTACTGAGTAGAACGGTTATGCCTCCCACTGTGACAATACCAATCAGTTGAGTGATCAACTGTCCGAGACCACCACCGAGCAATAACCCCTTGGTTGGGCCAAGACCCTCACCGTACCAGGAATAGACACCAGGACCAGCAGCAAATAAACCCACTGCCAGAGTCCCCCAGATACCACAAACCAGGTGAACTGAGGTCGCGCCCACCGGGTCATCAATTTTGATTTTGTCAAAGAGAGTGACAGCGAAAACAACTAATACTCCGCCAACCAAACCGATGATCAAAGAACTGCCAATGCTGATAAAAGCACAGGAAGCTGTCACCGAAACTAAGCCAGCCAAAATGCCGTTGATAATCATCGACAGATCCGGCTTACCCAGGTACAACCAAGCTGTAATGGTAGCGGCAATTCCACCCGCAGCACCCCCCATGTTGGTTGTCAGGGCAATGTGAGTAATGGCGTTTGGATCGGCAGCCATTGTGGAGCCAGGGTTGAAACCAAACCAGCCCAACCAGAGAATCAAAGTGCCCAAGGTGGCAATGCTCAGGTTATGACCAGGGAAAGCAACGCTTTGCCCGTCTTGATATTTACCAAGCCGTGGCCCTAAGAATGCGGCTCCCATCAAAGCTGCCCAGCCACCCACTGAGTGAACGACCGTGCAACCCGCGAAATCCCAGAAGCCTCTGGTTTGCAGCCAGCCACCGCCCCAGATCCAGTGTCCGGTGAGCGGGTAGGCAATCCCGACGAGTAAGAGGCTGAAGATTAAGAAGTCAACAAACTTAATTCTTTCTGCAACCGCTCCAGAAACAATCGTGGCGGCTGTTCCGGCAAATACTAGCTGAAACAAAAACTTAGCAGCTAAGGGAACGCCAGCCCATTTCAGAGAGCCAAAAACACCTTGATAGGCATCGTTGGTGGCAGGGCTGTTATCGGCTCCGCTCAAAAACCACCCGCTCAAACCAATGAAAGGATTGCCGTCCCCGAACATCAAGCCAAAACCAATCGCCCAAAACGCGACGGTCGCTAGAGCAAACACAATCAAGTTTTTGGCAAGAACGTTGACCGCGTTTTTCTGGCGGCAGAAGCCAGTTTCTAACATACAAAAGCCAGCGTTCATGAAGAACACCAGGAAAGCAGCGATCGCTACCCATAGGGTGTCTAGCGCTACCTTCAACTCGGCTGTTGTCGGCCCCTCAGCTGCCGGAGCATCCTGGGCGACTGCTGCATAACCCCACACCATCACAATCAAAATGGCGATAGGAATGCAAGCTTGCCAACTTGGAGTCAGCCGCTTAATGGCAATTTGCAACTGCTTAAACATCGTGGCAGTCCGGGGAGATTGGACTTGCCAATTAGAAGACAATCGCTTCTTTTTGGCTTTCGATTTCTTCTTTTTGAGCGTTAATTTAGGCATCATCACTGCACTTTCCTCAATCAGTCCAACACATCCATCGGTTTAGTCAAAAATCAGTAAATCCAGTCATTTGAAGTGAGTATATGACAAAACCTTACAGGCAACTCGTTAGGGATTTTTTCCTTTATCAACATCTAGACGGGATGTCTAATTTGTCCGGGAAATTTTAAGATTTTGTATTTTCCGAGGCGGGATATTCTGTATCGAAAGTTACATTTTTAGATTCTGGCTCTGGCATCTCAACCCGCAGAACTCTCCTGGAAGTATAAATCGCGGGAGTTTGAGCGAACTTGGAGCTAAATTAGTTTATATCCATCTATGGGGGGATGCCCCAAAGAAAAGCCTAAATTTATTAAGCGAATCCATTAAGACTTCAGAAGCTTAAATTTCTCCGGAAATCCCATATTATAGAAACTTAAATTAAGCAATTACTTTATTAAATAAATGCTTTTATAGAAACTTTCCTATAAATTAAATGCAAGTTTTTTTATTTTATATTTGATGAACAGATAAAAACTGTTACTAAAATAGCAAAAACAAGGTTATCAATTTTTTTTAGGACAAGATTAAATTTGACTTTGATCGCGAAACATTCAACGAATAGATTGGGTCTAAATCTCAAAGAAACCGCCCCTGTCGCCCCTCCAGTTCCGCTAAAAATGAAATCAGCAGTTTTCTTGACGCACCTCGCTATCGGTAAACAAAGCGATTGGCATCAAAAAATTATTCTTGAGATTTCAATCGTTTCTCCTCTCTGCCAAGCCTAAAAAAACAACTGACTCGCCCTTAAAATTAGGGCATCTTCTCCAAATACTGCTTATAGCCGATTTCATCCAGAAGCTGCTGCTTCTCCATCACGGAATCGCTTAAACTGCGGCGATATTGCTGCACTCGTTCGAGTAATTCTGGCTGGTGGGATGCCAAGATTTGCACAGCCAACAAACCGGCATTTTTCGCATTACCAATCGCGACAGTCGCAACGGGAATTCCCGCTGGCATTTGCACGATGGAATAGAGAGAATCAACGCCCTGTAGGTGACGGCTGGCGACTGGCACCCCAATTACTGGCAAAGGTGTCAGAGACGCTACCATACCGGGGAGATGGGCAGCGCCACCAGCACCGGCGATAATCACTTTGATGCCGCGCTGGTGGGCTTGTTGGGCGTATTCCACCATCCGTTCCGGGGTACGGTGGGCAGAGACGATGGCGACTTCGCAGCCGACGCCGAATTCTTCACAAATTGCGATCGCGCCTTGCATTGTGGGCAGATCGGAATCGCTACCCATAATGATGCCAATTAACGGTTGAGTCATTTTTTCGGGAGTTATATCAGTTGGTTGTTAGATAAACTGGTGTCTGCTCGAATTTAGGTATCTTGTCGCAAAAGTGATGACAGACGCAACAACGCTATCCATGACTGCCCCAATCGTGATTCGCAATGCTCGATTCCGAGGCTACGAAAGCTTACAGCAGATTTGGATTCATCAGGGCAGGATTGAGCAAATTCTGTCAATGGACACTGTATTCAAAATGGTTCCACCTGAGGATTTGCAAGTGCTGGATGTGGAGGGAGATTGGGTGTCGCTGGGTGGTGTCGATTTGCAGATTAATGGGGCGTTGGGGTTGGCATTTCCAGAATTGAATCTGGAAAATTGCAATAAGCTACCGGAAATTTGTAAATTTCTATGGCATCAGGGCGTTGATGGATTTTTACCAACCATCGTTACAACATCGGTTGAGAACATTCAGCGATCGCTCTCCATTTTCTCTAATTTTGCCGCTTCCCAGCACCAAGATCGAACCACTGCCGAGATTTTGGGGGTGCATTTGGAAGGACCATTTCTCAATCCCCAGAAGCGAGGCGCACACCCCGCCGAGTACCTATTGCCGCTAACGATTGACAACGTGAAACGGGTTTTGGGGGATGATGCAGAGATTGTGAAAGTGATTACTTTGGCACCAGAATTAGATCCAACTGGGGAAGCGATCGCGTATTTGCGAAGTCTTGGGATCACCGTCAGTTTGGGACACTCCCAAGCTACTGAAGCCCAAGCGCAGCAAGCTTTTAAACTGGGAGCATCGATGGTGACTCATGCCTTCAATGCCATGCCCGGATTACATCACCGCGAACCCGGCTTATTAGGAGCCGCCCTGGTTCATCCAGCCGTACAGTGTGGTTTAATTGCCGATGGTCAGCACGTCTCTCAGACGATGATTCAGCTGCTGCTACGCGCCAGTTCTACCCCCTTAAACCAGGGGCAGCAGGGGGAGCTATCCGAGCAAGGCATTTTCCTGGTTAGCGACGCCTTAGCACCCTTGGGACTCCCCGATGGCATCTATCCCTGGGATACGCGGCAGATAGAAGTGAAAAACGGCACCGCACGACTCCCAGATGGAACCTTATCGGGAACAACATTACCCCTGTTAGTCGGAGTGCAGAATCTAGTCCGTTGGGGGATTTGTGAAGTCGAGACTGCGATCGCCCTTGCTACCGAATCGCCACGACGCGCTATGGGCTTGCTCAAAGAACCGTCAAAACGCGATCGCCAAAAAAACAACAAAACCAGTCCCTATCCTAATCAACCCGCTCATCAACTGCTGCGCTGGCATCTAGACGAATCAACGAATGGACTCACCTGGCAGCGCTTATTACCCAATGCCTAAAATAAGCAATGCCTCTCTTCCTCTGCGTTCTCCGCGTCCTCTGCGGTTCGTATAAATGGTAAGTTTAACCGTTGGGAACACTTCGATAAAATCCAATTTCATGAACGCAGCAGACGATAAAACAATTGTCAAAGACTATTTCAACTCCACCGGCTTCGATCGCTGGAGACGCATTTACGGCGATGGTGAAGTTAATAAAGTCCAACTAGACATCCGCGAAGGACATCAGCAGACAGTCGATACCGTACTTAGCTGGCTGAAAGCCGATGACAATCTCGCCACTCTATCCATCTGCGATGCTGGTTGTGGCGTCGGTAGCCTCAGCATCCCCCTCGCCGAAGCGGGTGCCAAAGTCTATGCCAGCGACATCTCTGAAAAAATGGTCGGAGAAGCCAAGGAAAGAGCCGAGTCAGTTCTAGGTAACGTTAGCAATCCGACTTTCACCGTACAAGATTTAGAAACATTAAGTGGCAAATATCACACCGTTATTTGCTTAGATGTCCTCATTCACTATCCTCAAGACAAAGCCGCCGAGATGATTTCTCATCTCACTTCTATGGCAGAATCTCGGATAATTCTCAGCTTTGCGCCGAAAACTTTAGCCCTCAGTTTGCTCAAAAAAATTGGCAGTTTCTTCCCCGGTGCCAGCAAAGCCACTCGTGCTTATTTGCACCGAGAGGCTGATATCGTCAAAATTCTAGAAAGTAACGGTTTTTCGATTCAGCGACAAGGAATGACGAAGACTCGCTTTTACTTTTCTCGCATACTGGAAGCCACGCGAAAGTAAGGTTAAGATCGCGGCTGTATTGACAACATCGGCTGGGCACCATGAAGCTCATCAAAAAACTGTCTGCGGGCTTGCTACTGACATTTGGCGGGATTTTGCTAATGATTCCGCTCATTGTTTATACCCTGCCGAATCCGAATGCTAGCCCGGAGGATAAACAGGAAGATGGAGACGCTGCCATCGGGGGTCTAGTTTTAGGACTCCCAGCGGTAGCCCTTGGAGGTTGGCTGGTGTGGGGATTGCGGAAACAACACTCGAAAGAAACAAGCGATCGCCTCCAGTCTACCTTTTACCAGCTACTGAAAGAAGGCGGTGGAAATATCACCACCTTACAGTTTGCGATAGAGGCGAAGCTAACAGCTGCGGAGGCAAAGCAGTATTTAGATGATAGAGCTAAAGAATACGATGCTAACTTTAAAGTAAGTGAGGAAGGAGGAATTTCTTATTACTTCCTGTTGAAATAAGAGTAGTTGAAATTATGATGACGCAGATTTTTTTATGCATCGCATCTATTTTAGGCGGATTGTCCGTCGCTGCTGGTGCTTTTGCCTCCCACGCTTTGAAAGAAAAACTCAGCGAACGGGCAGCAGAAATCTTTGAGACGGGTGCCCGTTATCAGATGTATCACGCATTAGCTTTGCTACTGGTGGCATTATTATTAAGTCGCGCCGAGGCAGCACAGTCAATCCTTGTGGCAGCTGGGTATGCCTTCATCGTTGGCGTCGTCCTTTTCTCAGGCAGTCTTTATGCTTTGAGCCTGACGGGTGTAAAGTGGTTGGGACCAATTACTCCACTAGGAGGCGTAGCCTTTATTGTGGGATGGGGTTGTTTAGCAGTTGCTGCATTCAGATTTTAAATAGTTAGCCTTTTCAGCAAGTCCCGCTGAGCTTTACTAAACTCAATTCCAGAACGTTTATTCTTGATCAGTGCTTCTGCTTGGTTCGCATTATTCACAAGCCCCTTGGCAATCAGTGTAGCAGCAACAACTGTTGCTGAACGCCCATGCCCAAGGGCACAGTGAATATAAATATTCCCCTGCCATGCACAGATTTTATCAATCAATTTTTGGAAGACTTGATAATCTGGCACGGACGCATCTAATGTAGGAACGCAGATATAAGCTCTTCCTGAAGTAACGCTTTTAGGTTCTGGGAATTCTGCTGTTAAATCAACTATTAAGCTGATATTATCGGGCAATTCATTAAGAAATACTCTACGACCCAGCCAGATGCCAGGTACTATCTCGTTACAACATTCCTCTTTCCCAATCAGTCTTTGAAAATGCCAGCTTATCCAGGTTAATAATAAGTAGGGCATTAATAAGCATATATTCAGCCATCCCATCGTTCCATCTGACCGTTTTCCAAATACTTTAGCTCCCAGCCATCCGTATGCTGCTCCTACTGCAATAAAACTAACACCAATCCATAGAATTAACCATCTAGCATTACCAAATCTCAAGCCAAATGCCATTAGGTAAATACCACTCAGAAAAAATATTAAACTATACTTCATTATTTGTTGGCAATAGATGCCATTCTTAACAGCACTAATAGATTATTCAGTTAAAAACTTGTTAATTTTATATTTCGTTACCTCAAGCCAACCTACGCTTACTTGTACAAACTATCAGACTCGTAATATTTGTCATACTCTGGACCTGATGCATCTTCCCAAGGTCTACTATTCACAGATTTGTATCGCGCCCCGCAGTTTTCGCAGCGGTAAAAGCTGCGAGAAGGTTGACGAGTAGGCATAATCAACGAGTAACACTTTAGCTTCCGCTTCCTACAAGTTGGGCATCGGATACCAATCAATTGAATCAGCCAGCCCAACCCAGCACTAATCAAAATTGCTAGTGGAAAGGCAAGAATTACACCGATAATAAAGATGAAATTATCCAAATATTTCCTGGAAAGCCAAGAATTACACCGATAATAAAAGTGCTAACATAATCAGCCAATAAGATGCCATCAATTACCTCTAATTATTAGTAAAAGACGCTAGGCGCAACCGCACCAGTAAATCGTTCAGCGCATCTTTACTAGATGGGGATTCGGGCAGGTGACTACTTTGACTAGCTTTCTCTAATTCGCCGCACAAACGATTAAATTCTCCGCGATAAAATGCTATATCAGCATCTTCCAAAACAGATTTTTCTGCTCCTGCTAACTTTCGCTCAATCAAGTCGGGAATATAAGGCAATTTAAAAATATCATTTAAATGAACCAAATTAGCTTCTATAACACCCGTTCGCATTAAATGAATGCCAGTTAATAGCACTCGATAAACATAAAGTAACGGCTTAACACGATGCGGATTTTCTTTCTCGAAAAGCCGCCATTGCGTATTTGCAAAGCCGAGATAATGGTGAGAGTGGTGGCGGGTGATGCAACCTTTGGCAATCTCTTTTAATTCTTCATGTTCTGGCGTCGTGTGGAAAATTAGCGGTGAATATAGCTGCTCTAATACATAACCGTTCTTTTTAAGAAGTAGCGAAAAGAACTTTTTGACATCGTGAGTTACAAGGTCAATTTCCAGCTTGTCCCGTACTTCTGAAACTTCTATCGTTTCACGCCCAATATCTAATCCAACCACCTCCGACACTGGCAGAATGTGTGACCCGCGCAAGTCATAATCAGAATCGGGAGATGGAAAGCCATACAGATGTGCGCCGCTGATTGTTGCGAACAAAAGCGGATAAGGTTGCTCAGAAATGACTGGGAGTAGTGGCTGTGCTATTACCATAATTTATTAATGGGTATTGCCGATAGTTAAGAAGTAAGCTTATAGTATGAATTAACTGCTACAAAATCCGGGTAAATACACCCTTAAACTACTCAAATCGTGGTTTAAGGGTGTTTTTTAGCTGAGTTAAGGTTTCAGGATTGACAGAAGAAAGAGCGATCGCATTGAGAAAGGATGTGCAATGTGTCATCAAGTAAAGTCTTTTACAAAGAGGAAGGTTGCAAAAAGTTAGTTTAGGCTGGATTGCGGAACGAAACCCAACACTCCTAAGCATTAGTTGGACTTCACTGTCGTTCAATCCAACCTACTAATGATTCATTCTTCGTTGCTATCTTCCCAGGAACCTCTTTTCGATTACCCATTCGCTTAATCGCGTAGCTTTTCTGCTTTGCAGTAGAGTTTCCTCGGTGCTTCATTGAAGTATTTAAACAAGGCGGGACATAACCATCCTTCCTTGTTATTTAACTCCCAGCGATACCAATTGCCACCATACTCTTCTCTTACCAAAGTTAGTTCCGCCTGATATCCGGGAAATGGGTTTCCTGAGAACAAAAGCTTAAAACCTTTCTCAGCATTGGGAATCTCTTTAACCAGAAGATCGATCATCTCAGGAATCCCGCTGACAAAAGGCTCTCGTACAAGTCCGACACGCTCATCATCAAACACCCAAGTGTGTTCGTAGCGATAGGGGAAAATCACCATCATTGCGTTAGACATTGGTTCAGCCTTGCAATAGATTTTCTGTGGCGTTACAGGGAAATATTTAAACAATGCTGGACTTAGCCAGCCTTCTAAATTTTTGGCTTCCCAGCGATACCAGTTACCGCCGTACTGTTCTCTCACCCAAACCAGTTCTGCCTGATACTCTGAAAAAGCGATTGGAGAAAACAAGAGTTTAAAACCTTGAGCAGCATTGGGAATATCTTGAACCAGACTGTCAATGATTGCAGGCATCCCGCTGACAAAGGGTTCGCGGATAAGTCCGGCTGGCTCATAGTCAAATACCCAATAGTCTTCATGACGATAGGGAAAAATTACCATCATTGCATTAGGTATCATCTGAATTTCCTCTTTTTTTTTGACGTCTTTAACATCTTTGAAATTCAATTTCTAAACCATACTTCGACGTGCTTTAATCAAAAAAGCATTTGCCTTTTCATAATCCGGACGTTCTGGCAGCGATGTTGTGGCAAAGGCGTCATCAAAGTGGCGATGCAAGCTGAGCCTCCAAGCGTTAACTTCTTCCCAAGGCATCTCCCCGTTGCGGATAGCCAGCAGTTGTAGTCGGTGTTCTTCGACGCGAACTGGGACAAAACCCTCTTGCAGCACGGTGATGCCCGACAACAACAGGCGGATTAGATGCATCGCGTGCTTCCATTTAAATTCCCCCTTTGTACGGATATCTTGTTCAAGTTTTTTGAACTGTGACATCACATATCCGTTATATGTCTGGTAAACTAACTGAGAGAGAAAAATAGACCGAATTCCTAACAATTCTTCAGCCAGGGGCATCACCATTTCTACACCTGGTGTGTAGAGGCACTCTAAGACATTCGGATTTGCTTTGAGTGCCAAGGTCAAAAATTTCTGGAGTTCCCAGTAACACTCCTCGTTCTCTTTATTTTCTAACTGCTCCGGAATTCCGTAGAGCGACCACTGGATATCGGCGGGTGGTAAGTAAATGCCGCGTCGGTCAATATCAGAGTTGGCATGATCTAAACCGTAGGCTCTTGAACCGACGATACAGCGGTAAATGACACACTCGTAAAGGTCAAAATCGGCAAGAACGGCTCCTGGTAGTTGCAGACCTTCTTGTTGCCAAGATGAGTGGATGGTGAGTTCTGAGCGCCGTAGAGACGCCTCTCCCCCGTCTGGAAACTGGACGCGATAGGCGTGGGAGTTGTCAATGGGTGATTTGATAATAACGCCGACGGTGCCGCGCGATCGCGCAATTTCACCCGCAGCATCTTGAATCTCAACACGAGTCACTATCTGGGTTCCAACGGGCAAAATCAGATTGGGGTTAAAGGCTAAACTCTCTGACAATTATTGCTCCCCCTTTGGACTGGTATTCTCCTCTACGCTGCCATAGCCAAAGATGGCGTGTCTACAATATGAAGTATTGTCAAAAATATGAAAGCGATCGCTCTTGCATTTGCAGTATAAGTTGCTACTTTTGGCTGCGGATTCTCTTGGACGACTGATGGTTCAACAAAAATAAGCTTTTCATGTGGAACGACGTTCATCTAACGAACGTCAAACTCATCGGTTTCTCAGCAATTTCCTATCGCCAATTCACCCCAAATCTCAGCCTTTTTTAAGGTTTGGAGCTTAATCTCAACCATTAATGTAGGAGCAAACCCTAGAAAATGTGCCGTATACTTGGCTACCTCGGTTCGCCTATTCTACTGGACTGCCTTTTGTCCAAACCGGAACACTCGCTGATTGTCCAAAGCTATGAACCCCGCGAGATGACCTCTGGTGTCGTTAGTGCCGATGGTTTTGGAATTGGCTGGTATCACGCCCAAAAAGAGACCGACCCCTTTATCTACAAAAATTTGCTGCCCATTTGGGGTGATACGAATGTCTCCAACCTCAGCCGTTATATTGAGTCGGGATGCGTCCTTGCCAATGTTCGCAGCGCTACTACTGGTCAGTCAGTAGATTTGAGTAACTGCCAGCCGTTTCGTTCCGAGCGTCTGGTATTCACTCACAACGGTGCGATCAAAAACTTTCGCAAGACACTTTATAAACCGATTCGGAGCCGACTGAGCGATGAAATTTACCAATCTATTGACGGCACGACAGACTCCGAGCATATGTTTGCCTTATTCCTGAATGAATTGGCATCTAACCCTGGGATGAGCTTGGAAAAAGCACTGTACAAAACGTTGATGACTTTAACCGAGTTAGCTGATGCTTACCACACACCAATCTCTGCCAACATAATTGTCACAGATGGACATCGGATGGTTGCCTCGCGCTTTGCTCAGGGAACAAATGTTCCCTCACTGTATTGGCTGCGGGACGATCCTATCTTTCCAGAAGCAGTAGCGATCGCATCTGAACCATTGTTTACTGGCAACTGGATCGGGTTCCCCGAACAAAGCATGATTAGTGTGGGAGAAGACCTTGAAGTTCAAATCCATCAACTCTGAAGTAGCCAGAGCGAGTACCCTTGATGAGCGGCGGCAACAAATCAAACAATCGATGCAGCGCTGCCGTGCCGGTACTTTAGCACTGTTTGAAGGCATTAACTATGACACCTTCTGTCGTCAGGTGCATCCCGACTTTAGCCCGATTGGCTGGCATTTAGGCCACATTGCTTACACCGAGGCTTTGTGGCTGCTGGTTCGTACTGCGGGTAAAACGCTCGAACTTCCCTTTGGAAAGGGGGGACAAGAGATCGCCCATTATCAACGCTTATTTGCGGCGGATGGCTTACCCAAAATGCAACGGGTTTATTTACCCCTGCTCACTGAAATTCGCTGCTATCTGCACGCAGTCAGAGAACAGGTATTCGATTACCTGGAAGTCGCGCCTTTAGATGAGCAAGAACGCCTTTGGCGCTGGTTGATTCAGCATGAGAGCCAGCATAGTGAAACTATCTCCTTCGTGCTGCAATTACAGCGTCGAGACGCCCAATTCCACGTAGGAAGTCGTGCTAACCTACCGGCAACGTGCAATCACCCCATCTTAGAGGAGATGGTTGAAATTGCGGCGGGTGAGTTTGAGATGGGCAACGAGTCCATCGAAGCTTTAGACAACGAGCGTCCAGTTCACCGAGTTTACTTGGATACCTACTGGATTGACCGTTATCCCGTCACTTGCGGACAGTACCGGGCGTTTATGGAAGCGGGAGGATATCAAAATGCCCGATGGTGGACAGAAGCTGGGTGGAAATGGCTGCAAGAAAATCCCGTGAATCAGCCGCTATACTGGGCACCTGACACAGCTTGGGATAATCATCCAGTCTGCGGCGTTTCCGGGTACGAGGCACAAGCGTATGCCCGATTTGTGGGGAAGCGACTGCCAACTGAGGCAGAGTGGGAAAAAGCAGTCAGTTGGGATGCGATCGCACTGTGTCGCCGCACATATCCCTGGGGCGAGGCGGAGCCAGATGCCCTGCGATGTAACCACGACAACTCAGCGGGGCAAACGACACCCGTAAATGCTTATCCCTCTGGGCAGAGTGCCTATGGTTGCTACGATATGCTCGGCAATGTCTGGGAGTGGACTTCTACCTGCTTTGATGGCTATGACGGTTTTGTCAGTTACCCTTACGTTGGTTATTCCAAGACTTATTTTGATGGAGAGCATCAGGTATTGAGAGGTGGTAGCTGGGCGACTCGTCCCGCCGCTTTGCGCTCTAGCTTCCGCAACTGGTATTATCCGAGCGTCCGTCAGATTTTGTCTGGATTTCGCTGTGCGAAGTAGCTATATCTATAGCGGTTTTCATTCAAGTGCAATAGACACACTCGGAACCTCACCCCTAGCCCCTCTCAGTGAACGGAGAGGGGAGAATATTGAACTTCTCTGGGTAAATGGGGAAGAGCTGGGTGGGGTTAAACCGTACTGCATCCAATCGGTATTTCTCCCTCTAATTGATGGGAGCTAGGGGAAGCTGACCGAATTTGCTTGACTCGATTCCCCCAACCCCCGCTAAATTAGGAGCTAAGAAATAGTGGTACATGGCGTTTCAATCATGTATCAACACAGCCCGATTTTTTATTTACTGAAATAAGCTGCCGATTTATCAGGAAAATGTATAACAAGTAGCCTGAGTCTAAATACATCTAGCTCAGGCATGATTTTATTCAATATAGCTTTGTGTTTCACTAGCTGACGGTTATAGCCAACTATTTTGACCCTCGCGATCGCGTAAAAGCGGATGCCGCAATGATTCGGCTGTTCGCGCCCACACAAACGGAGGATAAATGACAATTTCTAAAACTGCAAGCGGTAAAACTGCTTCCCAATCTACGATAGAAAAACGCTTGCAGATAGAGCATCTACTCAGCGCCACGGCACAGTTACAAAATCAAGAAATTGACGGAACTGATGTTGTGAAGGGTTTAAGTGAGACTCCCAAATCTCTGACGCCGCGCTATTTCTACGATGACAAAGGCTCCCAACTATTTGAGCAAATTTGTGAGTTACCTGAATATTATCTAACGCGCACAGAAACAGCTATTTTACAAAAGTGCGCGGGTGAAATTGCTCAGTTGACGGGGGAAAGCGAACTGGTAGAACTGGGAAGTGGCAGCTCAACAAAAACCCGGATTCTGCTAGATGCCTACCAAGAAATCGGCTACCCGCTGCGCTATCTGCCCATTGACGTGAGTGCTGGAATTTTAGAAACTAGTGCCAGGGAATTGCTAGTTGATTATCCCTCCCTCCAGGTTCACGCTTTAGCCAGCACTTATGAATTGGCATTGACACGACTGGCACCGACGCAATTGCCTAGTCGAACGATCTGTTTTTTGGGTAGCACCTTGGGTAATTTAAATTCTCAAGAATGCGATTGCTTCTTCACCCAAATTGCCGAGGCTCTGGAAGTGGGTGAGTATTTCTTACTCGGAATAGACCGGCAAAAACCAAAACATTTGTTGGATGCAGCCTATAACGATAGCCAAGGCGTGACCGCGGCGTTTAATCTGAATATCCTACACCACCTGAATCGCCGTTTTGATGGCAATTTTGACCCTTCTCAGTTTGAACACTGGGCGTTTTATAACGAATCCGAGCATCAAATTGAGATGCATCTGCGGAGTATGCGATCGCAAACTGTCACACTTAACGCCCTCAATTTAACGATTGAATTTGAAAGCGGCGAGACTATCCTAACGGAAATTTCTCGCAAATTTAACCTCGACGCCCTGCAACAGGAACTTCAGACAAGAGGTTTAAAAACACTCCAAATTTGGAGCGATCCGAATCAGTGGTTTAGTTTATTGCTTTGTCAACTACAACCGCCTACCAGTTGAAAGCAGAACAGTGGAACCCCTCCCCTAACCCCTCCTGGTCAACGGAGAAGGGAACATGAATTGAGGGCAGAGAGATTTTCATAGGTTAGGAAACGCCAGCAAACCTAACACCTGCATGGTTGACAAAGAAAGCTAACACATCCTACAAATAATTAATCCCGCTTATTTCATCACCAACATCATTGCTCGCTTGTCTAAAAGTTGTGAGCAAGCAATTCAGATCCCCAACTTCGATAGAGAAGTCGGGGATCTTGTCTTCACAAATCATTTAGGGTCGCTAGAGAAAAGTTTATTGACCTCTTCTCGATCTGGCTTCTCTACTTCTAGAAATATCCTGACGGACTCGATTGAGCGACCAACCATCTGCTAAACGTCTTTTGTAGGTTCTTAATCCTTCACGATCGGCATTACGACCTAGCTCAGTTTGATAAAGTCGGTTAATCGCTTGTTCTGCTTCTGAACTATCAGCAATGTCATGACGGACTTTCTCCAGTGACCAACCGGATTCTACCCGTTGTCTATACATCCTCAGTCCAGGATTATCCGCCTGACGACCTAACACATTTTGATAAATCCGATTAATGCTGTTGTAAACGTTTGACCGATTGCGGCGATAGTCATAACTGCCATCCCGGCGATCGCGTCGATAGTCGTAATCGTCGTTACGGCGATCGCGTCGATAGTCATAATCACCATTCCGCCGATCGCGTCGATAGTCATAATCGTCGTTACGCCGATCGCGTCGATAGTCATCATCTCGGTCATAATCGTCTTGCCTTGACGACTCTCCTCGATCCCAACAAATCCCCAAAAAACAGGTTTGCTCCCTCCGTCCTCTGTCAGGCTCAGCAGCCGCAGGATTTGCTGATAGGACGACTGGAGCAATTATCAGTGCAGATAATACAGTAACCGTAGCAGCAGACCTGAGAGAGCGTGCTGTGGTGTGCATTCCAATTTTCATAATTTTCCCCTCAAGGAAATTTAAAAGTCAGAGAATATTTTTCTTTGTGGCATATATTCGCTCTATTTTCCGGGTCTCAACTTCCTACGATGGAATAACCCAATCGGGTGAGATCGGTTAAATTTCGCCAGAGAAAATTTCCTCGAAACAAGGCAAGGTCGAGTTTAGAGAACCGCCTTAAGACAACTGGAAAATCTCTGGCATAGCGATCGCGCGGATACCGGATTAAGCTAGATAAATAAATACGATCGCAAATCGTCTAATTTTGTTCCCGCTGCTAACCCTAAAATTGGGAAAAGGCGAGCTTTTCAACTGGACAAGGAACGACAGCCAGATGAGAGCGATCGCATCCGGTTAGCAGATAGTAATCCTTAAGCGGTTAAATGCCAACGGTTTAGATACCCGATTTCTCTCTCGAAGTCGGGGATCTCTCATTCAGAAATCATTTAGGATTGCTAGATAAAGGCAGACCCAATGAAACAGCAAAAAATAACGACCGATTTTGTGTAGAACTTTTACTTCTTAAAGCTTTATCAGTTCAGTATTATCTATTCCTCTGACTGGAGAAAATCTCAATGCCGAAAGCCAGCATTTGTGTTAATGCCAAAACACCCGAACAAGAGTTAGTCAAGGAATGGATTAAGAAGTGGAAAGGCAAGATCCGATATTTGTCTAATAACGAAGGGTGCGGCTGCTGTATTGACCTGTATCAGGTATATGCTCCAGCCGAAGTACTGAATGAACTACCCGCAAAAGTCTTTGCCTCTAGTGAATGGTCAAATTGGTCGCCAAAGTCGCGAACAACTCGCTAACAGGCGCTATCAAAGACCGGCTTATGGTAGTAGATGACCCTAATCATTAGTGCAATCGTCGATTTTTAATTCCTACTACTTGGTAGCGAATAGACCAATGGAGATAAGGAATAATTTTCTTCTTCAAAAGTCAATAATTTCAGAGAGAGTCGCAGTAATTACGATTAAAAAAGGTACCGAATAATCAAGATTTACATTCAGAAGCTAAAATTCATTAACCAGCGCCAGACGTCCCCGACGAACCGCATAAAGCATTCGGTTCAGCAAAAGTTGTTCATCTTCGCTGAGAGAATTTTCAAGCAGTGCTGTTCTGAGTACGCAACGGTCTGTAATTGTTATCTGACCTGATTCAGCAACTTTGGCAGATAAGTCAATGATTGCAGACGGTAAAAGACAGGCTTGAGAAAAAATCGAAGAATTCATGGTTAAGATTGCTGCTATTTGATACTCAGGTTATTGGTTCAAAACAGCACCTAACTCAATCTATAGCTAGAGATTTAATATGATTTAGATTACAGCTCAAGATAGAAGTTTAGTATTTGCACAAAACCTTGAATCACCCCTTTTGAGCAGGAATCGAGTTTTTTGCTACTGAAGAAACTGAAGAAGTGAGAGCAAACGAACACTTTGCTAAATTTGTCAAGGATTTTGTCTTGTGAGTTGAGCGATCGCGCCTGTCGGAAATTGAAACAGTCAAGATTCTCCACCCACAAAACTCCACTTACTTGGCTAACTCCGTATTAAACTCATTCACGAGTCGCCGCTTCAGCTCCACCGATTCTGAGCGAGGTAACAAGTTAAACACTTCACGGAAAACATCGTCTACTTTCTCAAACGCCACCGTACCCTTTTGGTTGAGGACAACTTCGCCCTTCTGGTTTAGCAAGACTGTTTGGGGAACGAGGCCTTCGTAGTAGTAGCCCGGTTCCGTAGGTGTAAAGTTGGATTGTACTGGAATCGAATCTACGTCGATGGGGATGAAATCAGCGGCTCGACCATAAAAAGCTTGAAGCTGCGAAACGACGATTGCGTGTTGCTTGCAATCGCTACTGTCGTCCACGTAGAACACCAACAATGCCGGTTTACCTCCTTTAAGAGAATCTGCCAATGCCACTCGCGGGGGAACCAGCGAGGCATTGCCGCCATAGAGGAGAAAAACATTCCCGTCAAAGTTGTCGTCGTTGATACCCGCTAAAGCTGATGGCGTCCCCAGCAGGCAGCTGAAAGAAACAACCAGTGTCAAGAGGCAACTCAAAAAAAACTGCCGCCAGGAACGGCGAGAAGCTGTCAGAATCCTGATTTGAAATTGTTGCAAGCGAAGAATCATACCAAAGTTGCTGTAGAAACCTTTTTTTCTTTCAGTAGTCCTTAAATTGTCTTTGCGTTCACCCGTTATGGCTCCCGATTCTCTATGAAGTTCCCTGTTTTTCCAGTCACCCTACTAGGATTATCCCTGTTAGCCGGTAGCTTAGTCCTTACTTCCTTATCGTTTATCTCCGAAAGTGTTCGAGCTGCGGTTAGTCCACGCTCGATAGAAGTCAAAGAAACGAACGGTACGGTAACAACTCAAGGAAAGCCAGTGAAAGTTGGCGATCGCTTGCAGGCATCCGGTAGTCTCAGCACCAACTTCGACGCCAGTGCTGTTTTAGCGATGGAAGATGGCATCGGTACGGTTCAGGTTTCCGAAAACACCAACGTGCAAGTCAAGACTTTAAAGACAAGTAAGGATGGTAGCAAACAAACGCGCCTTTATATGGATAAGGGACAGGTCAGCGCCAAAGTACGACCTTTTACTAACCCTAACTCTAGCTTTGAAGTGGAGACGCCTGGGGGCGTTGCTGGGACGAGAGGCACAGAATTTGGCGTCACCGTCGGTTCCAATGGGAAAACTGGGCTTTCAACTATCCGAGGCAAAGTAGCCTTTAGTGCGCGAGGGAAAACTGTGTTGGTAGAGCCGGGGTATTCTGCTTTAATTGTTCCGGGACAGGCTCCAACGATTCCCAAGGTGACAACAGGTGACACGAGACTGAAATTACAGGTTCTCTCGGTGACAGGTGATGGTCAAGTTAGAGTCACTGGAACGGTAGACCCAATCAATTTAGTGTTAGTGAATAATCAGATTGTGGATACGGGAGGCGAGGGACAACTCGATACGGTGGTGCCAATCCCGTCTAATCGGCAGCTGAGATTAGTCGTGCGGAATCCCTTGGGCAATCAACAAGTTTATGAATTGGAAATTCCGAATAGTGCGGGGACATCGGAGAATCCTGTGAATCAATAATTTTTATCGGATAGCCTTTTCCTCTCCTTTTTAGTCGGAAAAGACGAGGCAGCAACCCACGAATTCGCGTTCTCAATCTGAGCTTGGGAACGCGAATCAATTGGCAAAATCCTCCGCACGAGTGAGGTAAAAATTCTCAAGGGCATGAGTTACTGGAGAAGTCGTCAAAGAACTTGAAAGCGCCAATACTGTGACGCGATCGCGTATCTCGTGATGCGATCGCGTTTTGTCTGAATCAAGCTTGTAGCAGTTCTCACTCTTAGTGCATATATACACACTCGTAACCTCACCCCCAACCCCTACGGTGTATACACATCTTTGATTAATTGGCAAAACGTTGATTGATCCCCCTAAATCCCCCTTAAAAAGGGGGACTTTGACTTAATTCGCCCCCCTTTTCAAGGGGGGTTGGGGGGATCAAAACGGGACTTGCAAGTTCAAGAAGACTTGTGTATACACGGTAGCCTCGTTCAAGGGGAAGGACAGGGGCGGGGTTCAACTGGACTGCATCCAAGAATAGAGAATCGCGATAAATTCAGTATTCCATCAGGGGCATTTACCATCCGGTGAGCGTGCGGAACGCTTGGGAAAAGTCCGTATGTTTCCAGGCAAGCAATCACGATGGTTGATGTTTTTGATGGAATCAACGTGTTAATCAAAAATTGGTTTAAAAAAAATCAGCGTTTTATTTCTAGCAGTCAATCAATCGTTCCGGGCGCAATGGTCGGTTTATTGTCTGTCGGGTTATGGCAGATAGGGGCATGGCAACCCCTGGAACGGCTTGTATACAGTGCGCTGTTTCAAGCTCGTAGCGCCAGTATATTACCGCAGACGAATTGGGATCGTCGGGTCGCGGTGATTGCGATTGACGATGCGAGTTTAAAGAAATACGGGAAATTTCCTTGGTCGCGCGATCGCTATGCCCAATTGTTGCAGAAGCTAGAACCAGCCTCTCCAGCAGTCATTGGTTTCGATGTGTTGTTCGTCGATCCAGGCCAAGGGGATGAGAAATTTGCCAAAGCGATCGCTAAATCTGGCAATGTCATCTTGGCAACGGCTTGGGACAATCGCGGGCAACCTCTGGAAGTATTACCCGAATTAAAAAAAGCGGCACTTGGGGAAGGTCAAATTTGGCACAATCCCGACGCAGACGGCATTAGCCGACAGGCAGCCCTCTTTTTTGGCACCAAACCCGCTCTCGGTTTAGCAATGCTGCTAGAGGCACCAGAGGCGGTATCCCTGCCTCATCTGGCTGAGGTTCAGAGGCGTAAAGATGTCTGGATTAACTGGCCTGGGCCAACCCAAAATGTCTCCACCTATTCTTATGCCTCAATCATGGAAGGCAAAGTTGACGCGAAAGCCTTCGCAAACAAGTTTGTTTTAGTCGGTGTCACGGCAACCGCTATCGATCGCTTGCGATCGCCTTACAATCAAAATCCCCCGACCGCTGGAGTTTATCTCCATGCGGCGTTAATTGATAACTTGCTGAACGACAAGCTGCTGCAAACGGTGCCTAAAACGGCAGTGATGCTCTTGTTGTTGGGGATTGCCCCGATTACTAGCTGGCTGTTGTTAAAACAGGGAGTGTGGGCGCGAATGGCGATCGCTATTTTGTTACCAAGTGGTTGGGTAATCTTTGCCCTGAGTGCCTTCATCGACGATGGCTGGTGGTTGCCCATCGTCGCACCTGTGGGAACCGCGATCGCTGCTGGGATCGGCGTTCAGCTGCGAGAACAATATGAAAAGCAACAACTGATGAGTTTGTTTGCCAAGCACGTTGCGCCAGAAATGGCTGACCTCATTTGGCACCGGAAAGACGAAATCTTCCACAAAGGGAAGCTGCAAGCCCAAGAAATGATGGTCACGGTTTTATTTGCCGATATCCGGGGTTTTACCAGTATTTCCGAGAAACTACCGCCGGGGGAATTAATCGAGTGGCTGAACCTGTTCCTAGACGCCATGACAGATTGCATCATGGATCGTGGCGGTGTGATCGACAAATATATTGGGGATGCAATTATGGCGGTTTTCGGGATTCCGTTTTCGCACACCACGCCGGAAGAAATTCAACAGGACGCCCTAAATGCGATCGCGGCAGGAATTGCGATGCAGGAACGACTCAAAAAGCTCAACCAGCGCTTCCACAACGCTAACAAGCCTACGATTGAGATAGGGATTGGCATTCACACAGGGCCAGTGGTTGCCGGAAGTGTGGGAGGTTCCCGACGCCTGAATTATTCAGTCTTGGGGGATACCGTCAATGTTGCCGCCAGACTGGAACCGATGAATAAAGAAGTAAAAATTCACAACCCCTACCAAATGATTGTCAGTGGCAGTACATTTGCTTATGCAAGCGATCGCTATCACGGGCCTGCTGTCCGCGCCATTCAACTGCGGGGACGAGAACAGGCAACAATTATTTACTGCATCCAGGGAGAGAAGGTCAACTTGGCAGATCCAGCGGAAGCGATCGCACCCCCACTGAATATTTCAGCCTAAAGCGGCACACCCAGCGTGAAATTTCTTTTAACTTCACCGTTTAAAGAGGATTTGTGCATCTACTCGCGATTAGCAGATATCTTGATTAAACCCACTTTTACACAACCGATCGCTGACAACAAACTAACAGCTAATTTTCAAACTTTTCCTAGAGTCAGTAAGTTGATTATATTAGCTGCGGTTAGTTGGATTATTTGGAATTTGCAAGCGTCAAGCGTGCAAGCATCGCCCTGTTCCGAGCTACTGAATATATCGCAAAGACCCGGTTTTAATACTCGTCAGGAAGGGAATTTAATCGTTCTGGGACGCCTGCCTAAATATCACTATGTGGTCGTGGTTCCCTCTGGAAGTGAAGCCACGCTGGAACAAGTGCGTCAGTGCGTACCCGATGCCTTGATCGCCAAGTCAAATTTAGGAAATTACATTTTAGCGGGGTCATTTCCCGACCAATCCAGTGCGAAAAGTATCTATTACGCATTGCGATCGCTGAGACTCGATGCACGAATTATATACGTTCGATAGCGATCGCCAGTCACCTTCCCTACTTTCCGCTCTATTGATTGGGTGTGACGCCTTGAGCCAGCTTCACCATCGAGCCAGAGGCATTAGTGCGATAAATCCAGCGGCGTTGCCCATTCCCTACCGTGACTTGCCAGCCAGGAACTTGCATCTCGGTGCAAAGCACCTCCAAGTTATTAATATCTAAGCAGTCATCAGACCAAGTTTGCGGTTGAGTTTGGACAATGTTTAGCGCCGACTTTGGCAACCCTGAATGTTGAGACACGTCCTGCAAAACCGCATTCTGAACCGATGTTAATAAACTAACCCCAGAACGAGGATTTGAAATCGTAACTTTGCGATTGGGGAGCGTTAGTGTAGCGGTCAAAGATAAAATGCCCGTCAACACCAAAGCCTGAACAATTAGACTTAGCTGGCTAGCCTTTTGAGCGATAGTTTCTGTGGGAGAGGCAGGGGTAGTAACTTCTTCCATAGCAAACATTGACAGGGGTGCTGTTATTACAAAGGGCATTAATTGTATTGGTAGAATATGCACCCAGATGCTTACAATTTCCGGAAAAAGTTAAAGGTTCCGGCAAATTAAGTATGAATTGACTTGCAGATTGCTTTTCCCTAATTCCTGAAGCGAGCCTTCTCGTTAATGCTGCGAATCTCCTTTTGGAGATGCCACCTTTCGGAACGCTAACTCGTTTATAGTTGCTACGAAAAGTGCTAATGCGTACTGGTTGATAGGAATTCAGACACTAACACCCTGCAAATAAGTTCCCTAATTAATCTTTTTTTAGTAGAACTACGGTGCCCGCTCCCTAATACTAATGTGCGCCCTCTAGGTGCCTAAATGAAACCCAGAAACTACTGAATTGTTAGCAATTTTGTATAAAGATTTACTGATTTTAGTCCCGCTTGATTATTTATCAAGTGGACTGAGTCTGAGGAAAATAATCTTGCCAAAAAAACAGAAGTATGCATTTCCTCCCTAGAAGGTAGATGATTCCTCTACCTGCCCGCCTTGGCGCAGCCCGATAGCAATTTTGCTATGCTTTTCAATTTGGCTCATCACCTGCTTGGCGCGTTGAATCACGGGTGCGGGTAAACCTGCTAGCCGCCCTGCTTCGATGCCATAGGAACGGTCAGCGCCTCCCGGTTGCACCTGATGCAAAAAGATAATCTGGTCGGGTAACTCCTTCACCGTCACCTGGTAATTTGCCACATTCGGCAAAATCGAAGCAAGTTCGTTCAATTCGTGGTAATGAGTGGCAAAAATCGTCCGCGAGCGAATTTCACTGGCAAGATACTCCGCCACCGCCCAAGCAATCGAGAGACCATCAAATGTTGCCGTCCCCCGACCAATCTCATCTAAGAGTACCAGAGACTTCGCCGTTGCGTGATTGAGAATATTGGCTGTCTCGTTCATCTCCACCATAAAAGTAGATTGACCCGTCGCCAAATCATCTACCGCACCGACACGAGTAAAAACGCGATCGCATATTCCCAAAGTCGCCGCCCTAGCTGGCACAAAACTACCAATTTGTGCCATCAACTGAATCAACCCCACCTGCCGCAAATAGCAACTCTTCCCACTCGCATTCGGACCCGTCAAAATCACTAAATCCGGTCTTCCCTCTTCTTCCCCTTCTTCCTTCGCGCTCTTCGCGTCTTTGCGGTTCGTATCCCCCTTTCTCCCCAACCCAGTCGAATTCGGCACAAAAAACCCAGGTGGCAAAGACTGCTCAACCACCGGATGACGCCCATCACTAATCCGAATTTCCCGACCTTCCACCATCTGAGGGCAGCAATAACCCTGATAAACCGCCACCTCAGCCAAACCACACAGCACATCCGCTGCCGCCACCGCACGAGAAATCGTGCGAATTTGTTCTGCGTATTGCCCCACCTCTTCTCTTAAAGAAGTGAAAATCTCATATTCCAGGCGATTTAAGTCATCCCGCGCCGTCAAAATCCGCGCTTCTCTCTCCTTCAACTCCGGAGTAATATAGCGTTCCTCATTCGTCAGCGTTTGCTTGCGGATGTAGTTATCGGGAACTTGGTCAGCTTTAGTGCGAGAGATGCTGATGTAGTAGCCGAATGTCTTATTAAAGCCCACCTTCAGCGTCGAAATCCCGGTTCGCGCCTTCTCCGTCACCTCCAAATTCGCCACCCATTGCTGATCCTCTTGGGCAAGACTTCGCATTTCATCCAACTGAACATTCACATTGGGGCGAATCAAACCGCCTTCCTTGATATGGATGGGAGGCGCGTCTACCAAATGGGCGCTGAGTCTCTTTGCCAGTTGTTCCAATTCCGGCGGCACCTTCTGCAAAGCTCTCATAAACGGAGAGTAAGCATCCGCCACCAGTTCCGCTAATTCCGGCAATTTTGCCAGAGAATCCGCTAAAGCAACTAAATCCTTCGCATTCGCCGTGCCGGAACCAGCGCGACCCGTTAGCCGTTCTAAATCGTAAATTTGACGCAACAATTGGCGCAAATCTTGCCGCAAGAAGCTATTTTCGACTAATTCTTGAATCGTATCTTGCCGCGCTGCAATGCCTTTGATATCCAGTAGCGGTTGCAGCAACCAACGCCGCAAAGCACGTCCCCCCATCGCTGTGCTAGTTCTATCCAATGCCCAAAGCAGGGAACCGTGAAAGGTGCCATCCCGCACCGTTTGCGTAATTTCTAGATTGCGGCGGGTTTGGTGGTCGAGAATTAGATAATCGCTGAGGGTGTAGGTGCGGAGGAACTGGAGAGGGACGGGGTTTTCTTTCTGGGTGTCTTCCAGATATTCCAGCAAACCACCCGCAGCGCGGACGGCAAGGGGGAGGTGTTCGCAACCGAGTCCTTCTAGACTCCGCACTTTAAACCGCTGCAATAGTCGATGTCTCGATTCACCCGCCGTAAAAGGAGTTTGCGATCGCAACGCATAACAAAAAGATGGCGGCAGACAACTGGGCAAATACTCGGAAGTCTCCCCCGGTCGCAGCAAACTGCCCAAATCTGGCGCATTCGTCGGCACCAACACCTCAGAAGGCTGCAAACGCATCAATTCTTGCGTCAAATGCTCTAATTCGCTCGATTGGGTCGTGAGAAATTCCCCAGTAGAAATATCTGCATAAGCTAAACCCCAGTGATTCCCGGCAATCACCACCGCCGCCAGGTAATTATTCCGCCGCGCATTCAGCATTCCTTCTTCCAGCAACGTACCAGGGGTGAGAATCCGCGTCACCTCGCGCTTCACCAGCTTTCCAGGGTCAGTATCGGCGGAGTCTTCTACCTGATCGCAGATCACCACCGCATATCCCTTCTCCACCAGCTGAGTCGTGTAGCGTTCCCAAGCATGGTGCGGCACTCCCGTCATCGGCACCCGACCAATTTCTCCGGCTTGCTTGCTGGTGAGGACAAGTTCTAATTCTCTCGATACAGCGATCGCATCCTGAAAAAAGGTTTCAAAGAAGTCTCCCACCCGGTACAGCAGCAGTGCATGAGGATACTTATCCTTCACTTCTACATAATGGTGGTACATCTTACTCAGCTTGCTGCGATCCACCAGTCGAGAGTCAGCGTTACGGATTTTGGGTTCGGTCGGGGTAGATGCCGAGTCAGGAACGTTCATGGAAAGTCAGTGCTACGCCGTGGTCTTTAATGACTTTACCGCACGTATCTCTTGCCGTTGTTTGCAGTTTGTTAACCTGAAATCTTGTACTGAACGTCTTCACCCGCCAGGGGATGTAGAGGCGCAATTAATCGTGTCTCCACAAAAGGAAGTTTGCGAGATGCTAAAAATCGTTCCTATTGGTGCGTAATTTCGCGAAATTCCTTCAAAAAACGTCGAAATACAGGATGATTTGCCGAATCATATTCATAAGGATGAATACTTGCTAACGGCTTCAACTCCATCATCGTCGCAGCCAGGAAAGCACCCTCAAAATTCCCTAATTCCTCTGGTCGCACATCCCGTTCAACCACTTCAATTCCCAATTCCCCGGCAATATCTAGCAGTGTGGCGCGAGTGATACCAGGGAAAATATTGGGAGTCAGCGCAGGCGTAATTACTCTATCCTTTTGCAGAAGAAAAAGGTTAGCCACTGCCGCTTCAGTAATTCTGCCTTGTTGGTCAAGCAAAATCGCATCATTAAATCCAGCTACTTCAGCAGCACGACGAGCTAAATAACTGTTTACATAAGTTCCACAGAGTTTCCACGCTACTGGAATTGCGTTACCAGAAACCCGTTCATAAGGGGATATGTGGCAAGTCAGAGATTTATCAACATCGCGGGGAATCGTCACTGCCAAGATGGTTACATCGACCGGCATTGTATCGTTAAAGTTCAGTTGAGGCACTGAACGATAAACAATCGGTCGGATATAGTAATTTGTTGCCGGAACTGCCTCTAAAAGTCCCAGAATACCTGCTTTCAGGTCTTCGTTCGACCAAGAAAAACCCAAACCAATATGTGTAGAACCATTGCGAAGGCGGTCTAAATGTGAATCTAAGCGATGAATGTAATAGCGATCGCAATTCCAATAAGCCATGATCCCATCAAAAACGCCGATACCTAAATGCAGAGAATGGCTAGCAATAGAAGGCGCAGCATTTTCCCGTTCAACTAACTTTCCGTTGTGCCAAACTATCGGCGTTGCTTCAAGAAACATTTATTAGTCTTGCCTTCTCAAGCGGCATTTGTACCAATTAAAACAGTCATCAACTCCCGGCATCACTCGCTAAGCTCTTAGACGCTATGACGGGCGAAACATTTAAGGATGTAGGTTCAGATTCAATCTCCTCTATCTCGTTCCATTTGCCGTCGCGCAAGCTATCTGCGGTACTTTTGATAAAACTCGCTAAAGGTACGGCAATTAATAACCCCAATAGCCCTCCCAGCTTCGCTCCTATCAACAGCGAAAGCAAAATCCAAACAGGATTTAAGCCAGTAAAACCACCTAAAATGCGAGGCGCGATGAAATTAGCATTGATTTGATCGATAGCGGCGGCTACAGCTAACACTTCCACCCCTAGCCAAAAATTTTGTAATGCTACTAGCAGACTAACAATGCTGATACCGATTCCGGCACCAAAGGGAAAAAGAGCCAAAAAACCAATTGCAATTCCAAACAATAATCCTAACGGCACTCGCAAAGCCAGAAATGCCAGCGTGATCACACATCCGCTCCAAGCAGCGAACGTCGCCTGACCGATAAAATAATTGTGGAAATCTTCGCGGAGAGCTTGCCTTACTTGGGAACTAAAGCTAGCCGGAAACCACTTAAAAATTCCGTCCCAGAGACGATCTCCATTTAATATTAGATAGAAAGTTAGAACCACTGTTAGCAGAACATTGACAGCAGTGCCAATCGTATCAAAGGCAAAATTAAGAATTCTACCCGTTACGTTTTGAAGTTGACTGGATAATCGGTCTGTTAGTTGAGTAACGATTCCGCCTAAATTAATCGGAAGTTGCTGAGTTTCAGCCCAAATTTGAAAAGCTTGGAGTTGTTGCCTCCCCGAATCAATCCAACTAGGCAATATATTAGCTAGTTCGTTGAGCTGTTGCCAAATGATCGGAACTAAGGTAAGTCCCAAACCTACCAAAATTAGCAACGCCACTAGGGAAACAGCGACGACCGCATTGTTCCGTTTAACTTTTTGTTGCTGTAAAAACCGGATAGGATAATCTAATACAAAAGCCAGCAAGAGTGCGGCAACAAAAACGTTAACTAGAGGTTGAAAATATTGCAACACGAGTAGCAATAGCCAACCATTGAGAACAGCGAGGGGAAATGCCAATCCTAAAACGACCCATCGCGGTAATTTGTTTGCTGATTGCATCATGTTGAGATTTTGAAATCGGGATTCATAACAACTAAAAAGTTATGCTTCTGGCTACACAGTCAATTGAGGAAACTTGTCCATAAAATCCAGTAAAATTTTTTGGTGAGGAGTGCCTAACGGTCGTACTTGCCTAGCTTTTTCAGAGTAACCCTCGCCGCGTTGAATTTCTTCAGGCGTTAATAAATCCATATCCCAACCTTCTCCTAGCACTAGCTGGTTAAGTTCCACGGGAAGCGGTGCCTGATAGACATGGCGAAGAACGTAGGTATCGGGATAATAGCCAAATAATGATAACGCGGGCGGTGTATAGCCGATTTCCTCCAGCAGTTCCCGCTTGATGGCTTCTTCTGGGGTTTCTCCTGGTTCGAGGTGCCCGCCAAAAAATGCCCAGTGTCCGGGGTAGAGAATACCGGGGATGTTGTCGCGCAGCTGGAGGAGAAATTTGCCGTGGCGATAGAGGATGGCGATCGCTACCTCAACAATTGGTTTATTGTTCATAGCTTCCTTCCGGTAGTAAAGGCACTCCCTTTTTCGCTGGCTTCCGCTCTAGCTGTTCCTGCTGCTGAAGAAAAACTTCTCCTAAATCTTTCCCTGCGAAGGGAATGCTTTGATACTGTACTTTCCCCTTGATTAAAACTTCATCTCCTCTATCGGGGAGATTCTGGCTGGTGAAAACCCATATTTTTCCCGTCGCATCTCGCAACTCATAAGCGCCGCTTCCCACAAAAGGCGCTTGAGATGCTACCTTGCCTTCCAAATAAACCGTTGGGTTGCCCTCATAACTCTGTTGAAGATCGCTGATACTGGTGATCGGGACACTGCGGTTGTTAAACAGACCCAATCCAGACTGAGCCACATGACCGCAGCCGAACAACCCACCTAAAAGTAGTGTGGTGGTGCTGAATTGCAATACTCGGATTTTGACTGACCTCATATCTTGCATCGGGGAAATCTCAAGTTTCTCACTATTTCGGTATTAATACTTATCCCTATCCAGATGGCTCTGACTGGTACAAATATAGTGAATCTTCCAAAGATTTACAGTCGGGCAGGACTGTCTCAAATAAGATTAAACGCAAAGAAGGCGAAGGAAATCCCCTAAGATGCAGCTACAAGGCAAAAGGAAAAACGCGATCGCGTTACTTTTCTCTCATTATCCTTTGGCAGTAAGGGTGGGAAATCTGCGAAACTATCCTATGACAGATGCGCTCTGTTTCATCCCCAAAGAATGAATTCCTGCCCACATTTCTGACACCACAATGGACGAATCAATCGCCCAACTATTAGACGGTAAAGCCCTCGCTGAACGAATTTACGGACAGCTACAAGAGCAAATTCAGCAAATACAAGCCACTGCGGGACGCCCGCCGGGACTAGCTGTGCTGATGGTTGGCGATAATCCAGCCAGCGCTGCTTACGTGCGGAATAAAGAACGCGCCTGTGCCAAAGTGGGGATTGCCTCCTATGGCTCCCATTTCCCGGCGGAAACAACCGCTTCAGAACTAGAGCAAGTCATTCAAAACCTGAATCAAAATGAGCGGGTTGATGGAATTCTCGTTCAACTGCCCTTACCCAACCACTTGGATGCTGTTTCCCTGCTGCATCAAATCGATCCAGATAAAGACGCTGATGGACTGCACCCGCTGAACTTAGGGCGATTAGTGCGTTCTGAAGCTGGTTTACGCAGCTGCACGCCAGCCGGAGTCATGCGCCTGTTGCAGGAATACCAGATTGATGTGAAGGGAAAACAGGCAGTAGTGGTGGGGCGCAGTATCCTCGTGGGCAAGCCGTTGGCGTTGATGCTCTTAGATGCAGATGCCACCGTTACCATCGCCCACTCGCGATCGCACGATCTCCCAGCCATTACCCGCAACGCTGATATTCTGCTAGCAGCCGTGGGGCGTCCAGCGCTGATTACCGCCGAAATGGTTAAACCTGGTGCTGTCGTCATCGATGTTGGCATCAATCGCGTCACCGACGACGCCGGTAATTCACGTTTGGTGGGAGATGTCCACTTTGATTCCGTCCAAAAGGTCGCGAAGTTTATCACCCCAGTTCCCGGCGGGGTTGGCGCAATGACCGTCGCGATGCTGCTGCAAAATACAGTCTGGAGCTACAGCCAGCGCTATCTTTAGTTTTGAATGAAGGCGGTTTGAGGCGCGAGGATTCTGGACGAATTCCATCACTCAACACTGATCGCTCATAATTCGTAACTTTTTGTGACCCAAAGCCCCGTAAAATTGTTACGGAAACGACTGTGCTACAAGGAATCACGGGATGTTAGCGACAGATGACCTTCATGCTCCCAAAGGTGAATCAGCGACCTTTGACCTTTCAACCTACCTGACTCAACAACAAGCTCTGGTAGAAGCAGCTCTGGATAGTTCCCTCCCAGTCACATATCCAGAGAAAATTTATGAGGCGATGCGCTACTCGCTTTTGGCTGGAGGCAAGCGCCTGCGTCCGATTCTTTGCCTTGCCAGCTGCGAACTGGCTGGAGGCACCCTAGAAATGGCGATGCCCACTGCTTGCGCCTTGGAGATGGTTCATACCATGTCCTTGATTCACGACGACTTACCGGCGATGGATAACGACGACTACCGGCGGGGCAAATTGACCAACCATAAGGTTTATGGTGAAGATATTGCCATTCTGGCGGGGGATGGTCTACTGACATACGCCTTTGAGTTCATTGCCTCAAATACCCAGAATGTACCGGCAGCGCGAGTGTTGCAGGTGATTGCTCAGTTAGCCAAAGCAGTTGGTGCTGCGGGATTGGTGGGCGGTCAAGTCGTTGACTTGGAATCTGAAGGAAAGCCGGATATTCAGGAAGAAACGCTCACTTTCATTCATACCCACAAAACAGGTGCGCTACTAGAAGCTTGTGTGGTCTGCGGCGCGATTTTAGCGGGAGCAGAATTGGAAACCTTACAACGAATGTCTCGCTATGCCCAAAATATTGGGTTGGCGTTTCAGATTGTGGATGACATTTTGGATATCACGGCGACTCAGGAGGAGTTGGGGAAAACTGCTGGGAAGGACATTCAAGCCCAAAAGGCAACTTACCCAAGGCTTTGGGGACTTGAGGAATCAAAAGTTAAGGCTCAGCAACTGATTGACGCCGCCAAAGGAGAATTGGCAACCTTTGGAGAAAAAGCCAATCCCCTGATTGCGATCGCAGATTTCATTACTACTCGCACTCACTAAAAAATACGCCCCTCACCCCTAAACTCTCCTACTTGCAATGCTGCTCGCTTTTACCCAACGCAAAACAAAATGCAGGAATTTGCCCACATCCTAGAAAACCATGTGCTACTGGTTGCGACCGTAGCTTGTTTAATCGCTCAAGCATCCAAGCTGATCATCGACTTAGCCCAACATGGCAAGGTGAATGTGCGCGTCTTAGTCACCACTGGCGGGATGCCAAGCGCTCATTCAGCATTGGTAACAGCGCTGGCAACCGGCATTGGACAAACGGTGGGATGGGACAGTATTGAATTTGCGCTTGCCACCATTTTTGCCGTTATCGTCATGTACGATGCTGCTGGCGTCCGTCAGGCTGCGGGTAAGCAAGCTCGCATCCTGAACCAAATTATCGATGAGCTATTTCAAGAACATCACAAGTTTAACGAAGACCGTCTCAAGGAGTTACTGGGACATACGCCGTTTCAGGTGATTGTCGGTTCAGCACTCGGCATCGCTGTCTCCTGCTTAGCAGGGCCAGCGTATTAGCGAGCGATCATTAGTGATTAGCGAGTGACCAGGACTAATGACCGCTCGCAACGATTGGCTATTTACTCACCACTGATGACCTGAGCAGTGTCACTCGGCGGCTATCGACTAGCATTACCAAAAAACCGCGATCGCTCAATCTTCTTAAAGCCGAATTTGCCTCATTTGAATTGGTTGTGTAAACCGCCAGTAAATAAGGACGTTGGACATAGGAAACCAAGCCAACATCGCGACCCAACATCTGCCGTACTTGAGCCGCTACTTCCGGTTTGCTTGAATAATCCACCAACACCGCATAACCAGCACCGAGTGCCTGCGGTTTATAGGTGGGTGCATTTGGATTTGCCGGTGCCTCTGGAGGTCGGAGAACGAAAGCCGATAGCCCAACAATCTCATTCAGATAACGTGCCCAACCGTTGGCATCTTCCACGCTCCTGAAGCCACCAATCCGCGTCATCGTATCTTCAAGATATTTACAAGTTGACGTACTTGTGTTGTTAGGCAACGTTCGTTGAATTTGCTCTTGACTTTCCCTCGTTTGGCTTCCCACTAATACCAAATACTCGCCTTGGGGAGGCGGCTGACAAGTGGGAGGCGACGATTGAGCAGAGGCAACTGCACTCGGCAAAAGAAAAAAGGCAAAAGGCAAAAGAAAGATTTTTTTCATGTTTTCAGTTTTTCCTTTTTGCTTTTCTTCTTAATTTTTAACTGTTTACTTTTGCCTTCTCAGGAAACGGATGCGAGGGAAGCAACTGGATTAGGGATACTTTGGGAAGGTGCCTGAAATTCCCCGCTCAGCACAAACTCTAACCGCAGCTTTAACCAGGTAATAAATTGGGAATTCGTAGAAATGACTGCCACAGAAGGTTGAGGGCACTGAGACTTAATTGCTGCCATTTCCGGTGCCTCTAAAAATGCCGGTTGCTTGACTAGCCAAAAATCAATTTCTTTTTCTTGTTCGTGGTAGTTACGGGTACGCTCTTTGAGGACTTCATCCAAGGGTTCTTCTTCAAGTAAAAAGCGTTGGCTAGCCAGAACGTAGTAGTAATTTTGCATCTTAATAGGTTGTTAATGGGTAATGGGTTGTTAGCAATCGATGATGAGTCATTAGCGAGTGACTAAGGACTCATGACTCATGACACTTCAGTTGTTACCAATGACCGAACATTGCTTGTTTCATCTCTCGAACGGCTCGTTCTATTCCGACAAGAGCTGCCCGACTAATAATGGTATGACCAATATTGAGTTCTTCCATCCCTTCAAGGCAAGCAACAGGGTAAACGTTCCAGTAGGTAAGACCGTGACCGGCGTTGATCCGGATGCCAGCAGCACGCGCTTGCTCGCATCCTTTGGCTAACACGGCTAATTCCTTCTCTCGACTGGTTTCATCTGCTGCTTCGGCATAGCAACCCGTGTGCAGTTCAATGAACTTCGCCTTAATAATCGCAGCTGCCATAATCTGACCGGGATCGGCGTCGATGAACAAGCTGACGGGGATTCCGGCGTCTTGCAACTTTGTCACCATTTCCCCAATTCGGTCGATTTGACTGGAAACATCCAATCCGCCTTCTGTCGTCACTTCTTCGCGTTTTTCGGGCACGAGAGTGACGTAATCGGGTCTGATGTCGAGAGCGATCGCGACCATTTCTTCGGTGGGTGCCATCTCCAAATTTAAATGAGTCCGCACTGTCTGCCGCAGTAATCGCACATCCCGGTCTTGAATATGCCGCCGGTCTTCCCGCAGATGCACCGTGATCCCATCGGCACCGGCAAGTTCTGCCAGCACCGCTGCTGCCACCGGATCTGGTTCTACTGTCCGTCGTGCCTGCCGAATGGTGGCAATGTGATCGATATTGACGCCAAGTGTAGGCAACGGAACCTCTCCCAATGTTTTAGAGTCTTCCGCAATTGATTTTAACCTGAAACGCTGGAAGGCTATCTTTAAAAAGGAGTTAGGACTGAGGACTGAGGGCTGAGGAGTTAGGAGTTAGGAGTTAGGAGTTAGGACTGAGGACTGAGGGCTGAGGAGTGAGTGAAAGACGGCTGAGGAGTTAGGAGTTTAGGACTGAGGGCTGAGGAGTGAGTGAAAGACGGCTGAGGAGTTAGGAGCTAGGCTGATCTGCTATCTATGTATCTATAGCAATAGTAATCCCATGTTAGTTGTGAGATACCAGTGGTTTAGATACCCGACTTTTTGGAGAAGTCGGGTATCTCGCCTTTACAAAGCATTTAGGACGGCTATATCAGCCGATTAACTCAAAGAAGGCATCATCCAGCTCATAGCCCAGCATTTTAGCCATTGACTTTACACGAGAGGTGCTGGGGATTCCCATCTGCTTCATCCATTGTGTCAAGACAAAGATTTTTTGCATCACAAAAATCTCTAGGGCTTCGGGATTGTACTCAATCCCTTCTGTCCGATTGAACTGGTGTGGCACGAGCATAGCAGTGTAGCGGGCGAGTTCACCGGATTTCCAATCCAGCAGAAAGGGCATCCAGGGATATTGGGCATCTAAGCGAATAAACCATAGACGGACTTCTGGGATTTCGGAGAGTTCTCGTGGATCTTCCGGTTCGCGGGGATAGTCAATCTCAAAACGCAGTTGCTGTTCCGAGGATGCGATCGCTCCCTCTTGGAGCAACTTTTCGATCGCCGACTGCACCGGCGACAGATCCAGAGTTTGAATTAAGTCAGAATTGAGCGCGATTGCTGTCGTCATTGAACCATTGTTAAGGTGACACACTTTGAATGCCGACAATAGCGCTGGCTAGCGCTGGCTTCTCTCTACATTGTTGCAGCCTTGCTCCGTCACGTCAGTCCCAGCTCTAAATTAGTTGTCCCACGCTTTGTGTCGGGCTAGCGGCAATTCGCCTGATGTCCCTTGATAGCTTTTCCACCGTCATTTCCCTTTCTGACCAGGGTAGAAAGGAGCTTTAGCTGTAAGATGTCGTTAGCTTTTTGTTATCCCCGCTGTTATAACTGCGTTAACAGACATTTTGTTTGGCGATATTCTCTCAGCGCGATCGCACTTAATCTCACTTAATCGCACTTTAGTCTTATATTCTTTCAGCAACCATACGGCGTACAGGTTTGCAATCTTTACAATACAGGCAACTTGAGGCTTCGCTTCCAGGTTTTTCAGCATAGAGCGGATACGATGCATTCAGCAAAAAATCTGGGGGATTCATCCATCTCCGAAATCCATCTCAATTTTCCTGTAGCAACACTATGTCAGGAAGTAAGTATTTTCCACAAGGCTTTGTGAAGATTTGATAAAGATCGGGCATCTACTCCTGATACTTTGCGTGAAATTACGAGTTTTGATCGTTAAATGAAAACCAAAGAACAAGGAGAGGCAATGATCCCCCAAGAAATGCTCAAGCACCTTGTAGAACAAGTTGATTCTGTTAGTCCATCCAAAGGGATTCAAAAATCTGAGCAGACGGTGGATGAAGTAATCTTTGAATCTGATGTTGACGGAACCCACTATTATCTGGTGCGTTGTCGCCCCAAGTCAGAACGCGGGATTAGCCTCAGCCCCCAAGAACAGCGGATTGCCCGATTGGTCGCACAGGGTCTTCCCAACAAGTGCATTGGAAATCAATTAGGCATCACTCATTGGACAGTTGCTACCTATTTACGCCGGATTTTTGGCAAGTTAGGTGTCACTTCTAGAACCGCCATGATCGCCCGCCTTCTAGAAGAAAATTTACTGCAACAATAGAATCAATTAACCGGGTGCACTCGATAGTGCTGTCCTAGAATATTGGGACGGTGGACATTCCGAGAATAGCTAGGTTAAAGTGGAAATGAGTTTGGATTAGCAGGCAAGCGTGTCAAAGTCTAAAGTATGCAAAAAGAAGCGGCAGCGGTTAAACCTATTCGCTCGTTAGAGGATGCCTTAAATCGTTGTCAAGCGCTGGGTATGCGCGTGAGCCGTCAACGCCGCTTCATTCTGGAATTGCTGTGGCAAGCGAAAGAACACCTGTCGGCGCGAGAAATTTATGACCGCTTGAACCACCAAGGTAAGGACATCGGTCATACATCCGTGTATCAAAATTTAGAAGCGCTATCGGTTCAAGGCATTATTGAGTGTATTGAGCGTGCGGATGGCCGTTTGTACGGCAATATCAGCGACGCTCACAGCCACGTAAACTGTCTGGATACCAATCAGATTTTAGATGTTTATGTAGAACTGCCTGAAACCCTGCTTAAAGAAATTGAACAACAAACAGGGGTTCGGATTAGTGAATATTGCATTAACTTCTACGGGTACAAATTACCGGAATCTGGGTCTCAAGCGGAGAACGGGTAATCAGTAGACGGTAGAATCCACTTTTTAACACCGATTGCTGCTATATCAATAATTTTTTAAACCGTTTGTAGGGACGGAAAATTTTGCGTAACTACAGGCTGATTAAAGTTTAGTGAAAAACGCTTGTAGCAGGCTGTCTAGTTTGATTAAGTGGGCTAACTGAGGGTGGGAAAACTGGAGATTAAATCGCTGCTCCAAATTTCCTTTACCTAACATTTACAAATAGACCCACTAGCACTAGTAAGTGGGATTGGGCGTTAGCGAAACCTAACGAATACTTCATACGGTTCTAGAGTTTTTAACACCCTCAACAGCTAGTTGCTTCGTTGAGGGTTTTCTACTAGCGCCGTCTCATCATCGTATTGGGAATCTACCTTCGGAGCTTCTTGGAATGCTAAGGGTTCCCCTAGGGTAGAAGAAGTTTCTGCAATCACCGTTTCATCGTCTTCATCCTCCATAGGTTCTTCCGGCAACATCGGTTCTCCTTCGGCACTTTCTATCAGAAACACTGTAGGTTCAGAATCTGCACTGCCTTTGTCCTGAGCGCTTCCAGCCTGTTTGAGACGGGGTAATCTTTGAATGTATGCCTGGAACTCTTCCAAGGAAAATAGGGCACCATTTTTCCGGGCAAAGTAGTGGTTCTGATCATCTAACTGGGCTTGAAACAGACAAGCATGAGTGATGTTCGCTAACGTAAGATTGGTTCTTTGCAGGTTAGCGCCTGTCAAGTTTGCCCCTTCAAGCCTTGCTCCAGCAAGATTGGCTCCTGATAAGTCAGCACCGGAGAGATTCGCCCAGGACAAATTGGCTTGCTGGAGGTTGGCACCTGCTAAATTGGCTCCTGCTAACTCAGCCGCTAACAGATTGGTTTGCCAGAGGTTAGCCTCTGCTAACAGAGCATGATTCAAACAGGCAGAGCGTAGCTGTAATTGACTGAGGCTGTGCCGCGCCCTCTGCCAAAAGGCGGTGGGAGATAGGACAACAGTGCGACCGATTAAAGTCAGCAGTGCTTCGGCGTCAAATTCAGATGGCAGGTCGGGGTTGCCGCAAGGCCAGAAAGAAATCTGCGTTGCCCGATGACCGAGATGTGCTTCGCGCATCTGCTTTGCGATCGCGCTGAGCAACAAGAAGACATTCAGCCCAACGGCGGCATCGATTTGCAAGATTTTTAAGGGGTTGTGCAACGCCTGCAACTGGGTATGACACTGGTGGGCGATTCCTTCATCTAGCCAGCGACCTCGACAGTAGGTGCGGTAAAACCGATAGAGGCGTTCAAACAAAACATTGAAGCTAAACTGAGCCGGGTTGCGCTCAAAAATCCGCCGCAGTCGCTCAATTACCATGTCTTCGATTTCAACTGACAATACGCCATAACCCAGTAATTGATAAAGATACTGGGCTACATTGATCGGCGAGTGGATCGCAAAGGTGAATTCACCGTAGGTATCTTGGACTGGTAAGGTGAGGGCTTGCATCTGAGCGGCAATTTCTTCAGCGCAGAGATATTCTCCCAGGTTGCGGTGAGAAAACTCGATCGCTGAGTGATGAGTGTGGAAGAAAAAGGCTGGCAGGGTGTCATCTGACGGCTGTAAGCGGGGGTTTATCGGTTTCTGTGACTCCGTCACCATTCTGGTAAAGGTCGCCTCTACAGCGGATTGGGGGGCTTGATGGCGACCTGTTTGCAGAATGGTCAGTGCCGCCACTTGCATCTGGTGGCGTAGGTCTTGGGGGCGTCGGTTTTGCAGGAGATGAGCGATCGCATCATTGCTGCGGTAAGCATGAGCCAGACCTTCCCGAATCACAAAAGGCATGGAACCGCTGCCAGCTTCGGGGTATGCCAAGAGCCAGCGGCAAATCCGGTCGTAAATTTCAAACTTCGCTTGGGGTAATGTCAGGTGAAAAATCGTGTCGTTGAGCAGTCCATCTCGATGCAAGATGCCCAGTAGATAAAGCATCAAAGGCTTGCGGACGAGGGCAGCGAGTACGTTAGCAGCGCCTGGGGTGCCGACGGGACGAGTCGAAAAGCCACCTCTTTCTTTGACAAAGGCGAAATATCCTTGAGCGATCGCTTTCGATTGCAGTTTCGACCACTGCTTGAACCACTCCCGGAACTCCTCGTGTTCCATTGGCTGAATTGCAATCCGCCGCCGCAAATCGTGGGGCAAAGGGATCAGAGTAGAGGCAAGATCGAAATATTCTCCTTCTCTTCCAGTTGTCCGGCTGGTCAGAATAATCTTGTGGCGGGGCGTGCCCTCAAAAGACGCCATTGCTTCCCCTTGAAACTGCATCAGCTGGTTCAGGAAGGCATGGTAATGACGCCCTGCGTGGCTTGAGCGGGGCAATTCATCCAAGCCATCCAGAATCAACAAGCAAGGAGGATGCATCGGTGAAAGCCAACCATCTGCATCTGTAAATCTGCCCCAAGGGAAGGCAGAGTTCAGGGTTTGCTCCAAAGTTTGCCCCAAGGTAGCGTCCTTGAGTCGGATAAACGCTGGCATCCATCTAGGGTAAAGCTCCTGAGCAACGGTTGATGCCAATATCTGGCAAAAACTCGTCTTGCCCGTGCCCGGAAGACTCTCGATCGCAGCAATGCTGGTCGTATCATTGAGTTGAGCCGTGACCCACTCCATTAAATCCACGGGTTTCGCAGGTACGGCGTTAGCGGCAAGCGGTGTCGTGGTCGGATCTGACTTGGGATTTTTCGTCTCTAACCGGGTGGAGCTTTCTTCGAGCAGCACTCCCTTCAAGGGGACGTATAAATCCTTTAGGGCAAAAGGTTCTGCCAGTAACGGTTCGCTCAAAGATTGTAGAAGGCTGGCTCGATAGCGTTCTCGTTCGAGGTTCAACGAAAATTGTGGCGTGTTTGGGTCTGAGTTTTGATTTGCCTCAAAATTCAAAGTGGTGGAGAACCCAGAACGCTTCCGCTCCGGGTTTCCCGCGCCTGGAGTATCCTGCCAAGTTGATAAATTCCCTAGCTGGACAAATTTCTGTAGTTGTGCCAGCGGCAGGGCATTTTCAGCGATCGCGGCAAGTAAATATCCTGGGAGTCCGTGAACCAGGCGTTGGGCGATTAGCTTGGCTTCTGTTTCCTCGGCACCATTGGCGATCAACCAGGCAATGCCGGTACTGTTCATCTGCTGCACGAGAAAGGAGTCGCCCACCATACTCAGCGCTTGTTCTGCCTGACTATCGGTGAGGCGTCCGGGACGCAAAGTTTTCAGTAAGGCTTGCAACTGGGGATCGGAAAGGGGCGCATCCCAGACCTGCCCGTACAAGTCTTCTGACTCGCCTGGGACGCCTGCACGAGATAACCACGGTCTTCTCAGTTGAGATTCTTGTTCTAAAATTCCTTGTAAGGCGTTCAGGTAAGCAATTTGGAAAGTTAGCCAGGTTCCTTCGTTGCGCTTCAGGGGCTTTTTTTGACTCAGGATACGCAGCAACCCCACACAAAGTTGGGAAGCTACGCCTGCCACTTCCCAAGCTGCTCTCAAAGGTAGTTCTAAGACTTCCGCTAAGACACTAATATCAAAAGGTGTCAGGCTCTTGAGTTCCATATCCCGGACAATGCGAAAGGCAATCCCGGCAATCTGAGTGCCTGGGTGCCTCAAGGTTGCCAGTTCAATGTTGCGTTCCGCCAGCCAATGCCGAATGCTAAGGCTCATCCCACCTCAATTCTAGGAAATAACTCAATATGCCACTTATTAGTCATGTTATCGGGAGTGTAGGCGGCTGGTGTGCCGACCAATCGTGATGAATGGGGTAGAAGCTGTTTTTCATCATCCCTAATTGAGTTGAATTTCAGGATAACTTATGTAAGAGCGAAGCACGGGTGCAAAAAATCAGCTCGATCTCTAAATTCACTCACAAAAGCTTTACCCCTACAAACTTAAAGCTTTTATTATCAGTTTTAGACCCTTTACGCTGACGGCGATTCGGCTCCGGATCGATGTCATCAAGCAGGAGCAGCAAAACGAGGACTCAAGGGTAGTGGTAGTGAGATGGTAGTGAAAAGACAATTACATGAATTTCAAGTACGCACGGCAAACCGATTGCGGCAACGGCAGGGACGCAAACTGGTAATTAGAGTCGTCTCGAATGCCAGCGCATCTGCCACCAAGCTCCGGGACGAGGATGCGGAGCAAACTGAAGCCCCTGCCTCAGCTAAGCAGCCGCCTCTGACACCGCTGAGACGGCGAAATAAGATTTGGCAGTGGTGGCTGTTGTGGCTGAGTATCATCTTCGGGTTGGGTGGGACGGCACTCGCGGCTTTCTTCTTGCTGGCAACGATTCCTCCCCAAGTTAACTGTAAAAATATGTCGCCTTTAGCTCCGGAAATGGATCGGTTGACTTGCGCCCAGCAGGCGGCTCAGTCGGGCAAGTTAGAGCAGCTGGTGGAGGCAATGAAGTTCGTCAAGAGCTTGTCCCCCGATAACCCGGTGTATCCAGAAGCGACTCGGCTGATGGAAGACTGGTCGCGATCGCTCTTGGCGATCGCCCGTCAGAAAATTGACCAAGGAGATTTAAAGGGAGCGATCGCCATTGCCCGCCAAATTCCCTCCTCTAGCCCCCTGTATCCAGAGGTGCAAGCAGCAATGAAACAATGGCAAGGGGATTGGCGGCAGGGTGAGGAGATTACCAAAAAATTCTTAGCAACTTTAAAAGAACAAAAGTGGTTTGAAGCTTCATTGCAAATACAGGCTTTGTCTCGTCTCGATAACCGCTACTGGGATCAAAAACAACTGGATAAACTGATCGATCGGATGACTCAGGAAAAAAAAGCTTGGCAACAGTTAGAAGAGGCGCAGACATTTGCCGAAGCCAAGACACCTGAGGGATACGCGCCAGCGATCGCCCTGGCAGGAAAGGTGAACCCCAACACCTATGTCAAATCAAAGGCAAAAGCCGAAATCAATCTCTGGAGCCAGGAGTTGCTAAAAATAACTGCCGAGCATTTCGAGAAGGAAGAGTTTGACCGTGCTATTACCGCCGCCCAGCTGATTCCTCCGAAGACTTCAGTTTATAAGGAAGCTCAAGATTGGATTCAACTGAGTCGTTCTTATGCAGTTGCTCAGGAAAATAAAATCCTCAGCTTCCTAGAGGCGCAAGCGGCGCTGCGTCAGATTTCCCCAAAAAGTCCGCTTCGCCAGCAAGCACGAGTGACCGAGGCGCTTTGGCAATCTAATTTACAAGATCGGCTGCAAATGCAATTTGCCGAAACAATAGCCAGCTTCGATCAACCGTTGGCATTTGAATTTGCGATTAGCCAAGCCCAAGCGATCGCGCCCAAACGACCCGGACGCATCGAAGCCCAAACTCAAATTGCCCACTGGCGAAAGCAAATTCAACAAATTCAAGACCGAATCGCCCTTGCCCGATCCAAACAGCTGGCAACACCGGGAACTCTAGAAAGTTTGAGGGCGGCGGTTGAGGAGGGAAGCCGGATTAAGCTGGGTCAGCCTTTGCGGATAGAGGCGCAAACCTATATCGCCCAATGGACTAAAGCTATCCAAACGATGGAAGACCGACCGATCCTAGATTTAGCGAAAGGTTTGGCTCAGCAGGGAAATCTCCAGGCGGCGGTTGCAGCTGCCTCCAAAATCGCTCCTGGACGCGCTTTGTACTCTGAGGCACAGGCATCGCTGAGCGATTGGGTAACGCAAATTCAAATCGCTGAAGATACGCCGATTCTTAACGAGGCGAACGCTTTAGCGGCTGATGGGCGGCTCACTGCGGCAATTAATAAGGCTTCTAGGATTCGCTACGGTCGGGCACTGTATCGAGAAGCGCAAGGAGCGATCGCTCGTTGGGCATCTGAACGAGAAGCCATTTTAATAGAAAGACAAAAGGCAGCTGAACTTCAGCAGTCTATCGAAGACAGTTCCTCTGAATCTCAAACGAATAGTGAGCCGGAGGGGAATTATTGACGCTGTCGATCTCCCTCACCGAGAAGGGACAGTAAAGTTTCCCAAGGCTTGGATAATTCCCCCAGCCTCTCATCCTGGGGCGAAACAAACAAAGGCTGCGTATGCAGCCTTTGTTTGTTTCGCTGCTGACTTTTTCAGCATTTTCTCTTTTATTGGCACGCTCCTGCTGGAGAGTGCCCATCGTTGTGTATCTGCTTTAAGCTGCAATCATCGCTTCCCAAGTCCGAGGACCAACGATCCCATCCGGGCTTAAGTTTCTCGACTGCTGGAAGGCGATGACGGCTGAGCGCGTTTGCGACCCATATACGCCATCAATTCCGCCTTTATAGAGTCCTCGATCTTTTAATACTGTCTGAACTTCTGTCACTACTGCTCCCTGACTACCGCTTTTTAGCATCGGCGCGGGTGAGGGAGAATAGCGGGCAAGGGGATTAAATTTTGCAGGCGCTGTGTTTTCGGCGGGCACAGTTGGTCCTTCATTACGCCCCGTTGGATCGGGAATCAGCTGCGCTTGTCTTGTTGGCTGTTCATAGCTCCCACCGTGCATATCGATGGGCACTTCATTTATCTCAGGGGTAATCTGAGAAGCACTAATCCCGGCAGCGTTTGCACTCATCCCGTTCAAGAGTAGCGGGAGCGAGGCAACCGCAGAAAGAATGCTCAGGGATTTGATGGTTGACTTAAAAAATTTTGCTGTCATCAGCGTCAGTTCCTCTTTCAAAAACACAAGATGCTCATAAATGCACCGTTTGTGGCTTAGAAAGCCTCCTATTTGTGATTCATCCGAAGCTTCTTGCTTTGAATGATTTCCAGCTTTTGTATGTCTTCGTTAGCTTATAGGAGATGTCGAGTCTGAGCATAATTCTATAGTTAGAGCTTCTAATTGCTAAATATCTGACTATAGAAATAGCCACTCAATTTTCAATACAAGAACTAGATGATGATGTTTCTGTAGTAGCAGGGGGAGCAATGCCCGCCCTAATCACATTTCGTGGGTCTTGTCCACTCTAAAATCTACAACTTTTTCTTTAGCTTGAACTAAAAAGAGGGGAAGATTAAATAGGACGATTTAAGATAAATTTCCCAAAAAAATAGTTAGATGACAGCGATCGCGCTCTGTGGAAAATACAAGCGTGGCGAACTGACTTTTTCTGCGCGAGGCGTTAGCCTCGCTTCCAAGACACGCGATCGCGCTCTGTTCGCATCGCCCCTGGAATGAGTAATCTGTTATAGCAGGGAGAAAGCGGTGTGAAGCAGGAGGTTGTTGATGAGCGATCGCGTAGCGGATACCCTTGGGACTGTTCGCCGCTTCAAGTTGATGCTAATCGATGATGACCCGATTTTTCGGTTGGGTCTTAGCACCGCTTTGCCGTCGTTTCCCGACCTGCAAGTCGTTGCCCAGGCGGATAGCGTTGCAGACGCTTTGCAGACGCTGGCAGATGGAGTTGGTACAGACAACGCTCCAAATCTGGTGATTTTAGAACTAAACCTAGGTCGCTCTAACTTGTCTTTGGGGGGATCGATCGGGTTGCAGCTGTGCCAGGAATTAAAGACGCAATTCCCGAAATTACCGATATTCCTTCTCAGCCAACGACTCACGCCAGAGGAACTGATAGCAGCCAGAACCCTAGGCGTCGAGGGCTATTGCCCCAAAGGCACCGATCTCTCGGTTCTGGTGCCAGCGCTTCGTCAGGTAGCCGTTGGGGAAGTTTACTGGTCAGAACTCGTACAGACGCAAAACGACGCGCCTGTAGAAGCCTCAGATGTCATACAAAGTCGTTCATCCTTGCTCTGGCAAATCCGTCAGTCGGGACTACGGCAAATCGATACCGCGATCGCCCAGGTGACAAACCAGGTACAAAACCCCAATCTTTCGACACTAGATTGGTTCATCCTAACGGGACGGCGACGAGAATTGCGGACAGCCCGTTGGCTGGTCAATCAGCTGTTACCTGTGGCGACGACAGGCGCAAGAAATCAGGTGGCAGGGACGGGTTTTACTGACCCCCCTGAGGAAAACTCGAATGACCTCCTCAACCCACCTAGATCGGGAAGTCGCGATCGCCGCAGTGGGACTCCTCTCCCTACCCCGGAACCGAGGAGAAGAAATAATCCCTCGTTAGACTCAATACTCGCGACTCAGTCCTCAGCACTTTCTGAATCCTCGATCCTCAGCCCCCTGCTAGACGCTACTTTAAATAAACTTCAATTCGGACTCAAGAATCTGACTGGCTCTCCGTTGGAAATTGATATTCTGCTGGAAGAAAAGAAACGGGAATTGCTCTATCTGATCTTGCGTAAATTCGAGGATGTCTTAGAGGAACTGCGCTTTTCCCAGCTACAGCCGGAAGCGATCGCTCTGAAGCACTCGCTGATTCTGCGGGATTTGTGGCAAGCGTCTACCACTGATTTTTTTGGCAAATATTGCACAATTCAAGTCGGAAACCTTGAAGTGGATATTGTCAATACTTTGTTACAGGATGCAACAATTATTCAACAATCTTTTCTAGATAAAATTCCTCTGGTTGCCGAAATCATTAACTATTTGCTTTTTCAAACTCCGCTGATGATTGATAATGTTTCCTATTCTTTTGGGACACCGGAAGCGCGAGATCGAGCAGAAGTTATCTTGGAGAATTTATTAATTCAAGTTGCCAATAGCGTTGTGCAACCCCTGCTGAATTATTTTGCAGATGTGGAAGCAATTAAGCAGATTTTTTACGATAGGCGGTTAATTTCATCGCGGGAAATTGCTCGATTTCGGAACAATCTATCGTGGAAATATCGTTTAGAAAGATATGTGGGTGAGCCAACCGCAATTTTTGAAAGCCGATATCTTCTGCTAGCGCTGGGTGGTATTGGAATCAAAAAAATCTCTATTTATGCCCCCCGCACTGATGAATTGCAGCAACTCAGGGGTGCCCAGCTAGCTTGTACGCTAGCGCTAGAAACTAGGGATGCGATCGCGCCACGTCTGCGCTCAACGGTTGCCTTCCTAGGTAGCGGTGTTGTTTACGTCCTCACGCAAGTAATCGGCAGAGGCATTGGCTTAATTGGACGCGGCATCATTCAAGGCATTGGCACAACGTTACAAGAAACTCGGTTTGGCAAAAATGGCGAACGCCAGAAGTAAAAAAGGCAGGTGAAAAAGGACAAGTAAAAAGGGTAGGGGTGCAGGGGCATTCTACCTCGTTCTCTGTTCCTTCTCCTCGATTTCCATAAGATTAACTCATAGGAAGATATACTCAGGCTATTCCTGAAGGTTAAACAGTTTTCAACCGCTGCTCCGATAAAATTTAAACACTTGAATCAGGCAATCCGATCGTGAGAAATTGCGACTGCCACCACAATCTCAGCGTTCAGTATAGAGATGAAGGGAATCAATGATGCAGCCCAAGAGATGATAGCAACCTACGATTTACGTCTGGTTGTGCTTTCGATGGCGATCGCGATCGCGGCTTCCTACACGGCGCTAGATTTAGCGGGACGAGTCACGGCGGCTCAAGGACGTGGGCGGAAGCTGTGGCTAGCAGGAGGTGCGATCGCGATGGGAAGTGGCATTTGGTCGATGCATTTTATCGGAATGCTCGCCTATTGCCTGCCAATCTCAATGGCTTACGATTTCCCCACCGTCTTGGTTTCGATGGGAGTCGCAGCGATCGCTTCCGGCGCAGCTTTGTATATCGTTAGCCGCGAACAAATGGGTTGGCGAAGATTACTCGCAGGTGGCATTTTCATGGGCTGTGGCATTGCTGCTATGCACTATACGGGCATGGCGGGGATGCGGTTAGAAGCGACCGTTACCTATGACCTTAGACTGGTAGCAGTTTCGATGGCGATCGCCATTAGTGCTTCCTGGCTCGCCTTGTGGTTAGCTTTTCATCTGCGTACAGCGGCGACATTAACCGGGAACTTGCGAAAGATCGGCAGCGCGATTGTCATGGGATGCGCGATCGCAGGGATGCACTATACCGGGATGGCAGCGGTAAGCTATCAATCAACCAATCCCTCCGGGATGGAGTTGTCCCTGATGATGGACAATTCTTGGCTGGCAGTTGAAATTGGAATTGCCACGACGATCGTGCTAGCGCTAGCGCTGCTGGGTTCTGTCTTCGATCGACGGCTGAAAATTGAGCTTGCCAGAGCAGAGGCACTGCGGGAAAGCGAAGAGCGGTTCCGGGCTTTAGCGCAGAATGCCTCTGACATTCTTGTGATTGTTGCAGCTGATGGCACGATTCGCTACACCAGTGCCTCCATTCAATCGATTTTGGGCTACGACCCGGAAAATTGGCTCTCGAAAAAAGCAATTGAAATTGTTCATCCGAGCGATCGCCCTCAAGGAGAGAAACTATTAGCAGCTGCACTGAATTCTCCAACTAGCAACTCTCCAACTAGCAAAATTACCGCACAGTTTCGCATCCAGAAAGTCGATGGCTCTTGGCGAGATTTTGAAGCGATCGCCAATAATTTACTAGATGTGAAGAGTGTAGCGGGTATCGCGATCGCTTACCGCGACATTACCGAGCGCCAGCGATCGCAGGAGTCGCTGCGGGAAAGCGAACAACGATTTCGCCTGATGGCAGATATGGCTCCCGTGATGTTGTGGATGTGCGATTGCGACAAAACTTGTAATTATTTTAATAAAGGCTGGCTCGACTTTACTGGCAGGACTTTAGAAGAATCAATCGGCATGGGTTGGACGCAAAGCCTCCATCCTGACGATCTTCAGCAGTGTGTAGAAACATACCGCACTGCCTTTGATGCCCGCGAAAATTTTGACATGGAATACCGCCTGAGGCGCTTTGATGGCGAGTATCGCTGGGTTTTCGATCGAGGCGTTCCCCGGCTGACTCCAAGCGGGAGCTTTGTCGGTTATATCGGCTCTTGTATAGACATTACCGAGCGCAAGCAAGCCGAACAAGAGCGCGAAAAACTGCTCGTTTACGAACAACAGGCGAGAATGGCAGCTGAAGAAACCAACCGCCTGAAGGATGAGTTCTTAGCAACCCTCTCTCACGAGCTTCGCACCCCCCTCAACTCAATGCTGGGATGGACTCAGTTGCTTCGGACTCGGAAGCTTGACGAAGCGATTATTGTGCGGGCAATGGAGACAATTGAGCGTAATGCTCGGTTGCAAACACAGCTAATTGAGGATCTGCTGGATGTTTCGCGGATTATTCAGGGGAAATTTCGCCTTTATGTCCGTCCGCTGGAGCTATCCTCCGTCATTGAAGCTGCGATCGCGACCATCCAACCGGCGGCTAGTGCCAAGTCGATTCGATTGGAGTCTTTTCTTGATTCCTCCGCAGGGTTAATCTGCGGCGATCCCGACCGCTTGCAGCAAGTTGTATGGAATTTACTGTCGAATGCAGTGAAGTTTACACCCAAACGGGGGCGAGTCGAGGTGCGGCTGGAGCGGAGCAACTCTTGGGTTGAGATTCAAGTCAGCGACACCGGACAGGGAATCGCTGCCGACTTTCTCCCCTATGTGTTCGATCGTTTCCGTCAAGCTGATAGCTCCATCACCCGGTCATACGGCGGACTGGGACTGGGGTTAGCCGTCGCCCGCCACTTGATAGAACTGCACGGAGGTACCGTCTCTGCCCAAAGTCCGGGAGAAGGAAAAGGCGCGACATTTACAGTGAAGCTGCCGATCCTCGCTGTCCTCATCGAGCCAAAGGATATCGAGCAGGGATTCTGGACCAGGGACAACGAAGGACTCTCAGAGTGTCCTCCAGGACTCAACGGATTGCGAGCGCTGGTAGTGGACGATGAAGCCGATGCCCGTGAGTTGCTGACGGTTATCTTGCAACACTACGGAGGCGAAGTGATGGCAGTTGCATCCGCAAAAGAGGCAATGGCAGTCTTAACTGACGATGCTTCGGATTGGCGTCCGGATGTCCTGGTGAGCGACATCGATATGCCGAACGAGGACGGCTATACTTTTATCCGCAAAGTTAGGGCGCTGGATGCACAACAAAAGGGAATTCCAGCTTTGGCTCTGACAGCGTATGCCAGAGAAGAAGATCGCTCGCGGGCTGTCAAAGCTGGCTTTCAGACACACGTCGCTAAGCCAGTGAAACCATTAGCATTGGTGGCAGCGATCGCCCATTTATCCAGACGATGCGGATGAATCGGAGAATCGTCTCCAGACGCAATCAATCTCGTCTGGAGACAGGGAGTTTAACCCCACCCCTGCCCGTCCCCGCTTTTCTGAGAGATAGGTTTAATATTCGCCCCTCTCCGTCAACGGAGAAGGGTTGGGGGTGAGGTTCCGAGTTCAAGTCAGAACTGTACTAATTTTTCGATCCCCGCTGTGCAGAAACCGCTGGCACCTTGACGCCCAACTTTTTAAACATCGCTTCTCGCCCCTGCATTGCCAAGACATCATCCAGGGGTTTTAAAGAAATTGGCGTTTGATATTTTTCTGCAAGTGCAGTTTGAATGAGCCAGTCAGCAATCGAGGGATTTTTGGGTAAAAGAGGACCGTGAGAGTAGGTCGCGATCGCATTCCGATAAAATGCTCCTTCCATCCCATCTTCCCCATTATTCCCATAACCGCTAATCACACGTCCCAAGGGTTCCACCTCACCTAAATAAGTGCGTCCGCCGTGATTTTCAAAGCCAATTACTAAAGGCGCATCCTCCGACATCTTTCGCAAATCCTCCGCCAATCGCGACGCCGTGATCTCAAACACGACATTCCCAATACAGCGACGGGCATCTGGCCCCGGATGCTTGCTGACAAAATCCAATAAACCCAATCCCTCGATCCGTTGCCCTAAGGCGGGTTCGTAGTAGTGTCCCAGGAGTTGGGGCGATCCGCAAGTAAATACCCCAGGCGTTCCTGCTTCAATTTTCTGAGCGATCGCTTCTGCTTTGCCTTGGCGCAAATCGCGCATGACGATTTCCTGCTGTCGGTCTTGTGCGCCGCCACCCACGATTACATCGACTTGGCGAAATTGCTCTGCGGGGGCGTCCCGATCTAAGGGCATGACGTTGACTTTGATCCCCCGCCATTGGGCGCGTTGCTGTAAACAGATGACATTACCGCGATCGCCGTAGGTACTCATCAGCGTCGGATAAAGCCAGCCAATTGTGAGTTCAAGTTGTTCGGTCATGGTGACAGTCAAATTTTTTGATTTTTAACGCAAAGTAGCGCCAAGGAAATCGCAGAGGTACGCAAAGGAAGGCTACTTTCTGCGTACCGAGAGCGTTTAACATCTACAGAATTTTTCGTCCAGTCAAAATACCTCGGACTTCTAGCATCGCTGAGTAAGTCGGTAGAATGTGCAGGGTTTCGCCGGTAGCGGTGTGTTCTAAAGCAGTGGCGATCGCTTCTTGTAAATCTTCTTTCACAATCAGTTTGCAGCCATGTTCCTCGTCTGCTTGGCTGTATTGCAGGCGCAGCGCCATATCGTAAACGCGATCGCCGCTGACTACCACCGTTCCTCCCTGTTCTACCAATTTTTCGGTGTCTACATCCCAAATCCAAGAGACATCAGTCCCATCTGGGGTGCGATCGTTTAGCACCATCAGCGTTGTGGAGGAACCGCCGTGGCTTCTTTGCTGATTTACAGCGCGGATGGTTTCATTCAGCGCTACGGGATTTTTTGATAGCAAAATCCGCACCTTTTTCCCGGCGACTTCTAATTCCTCAGCCCGTCCAAACGCTGCATGGAAGTTTTTAATCGTGTCCAGGATATTTGCGGTATCAACGCCAATTTCTTGCGCCGCTAAAATAGCCGCCAGCGTGTTGTATTTGTTGTAAATCCCAATCAGAATCTGAGGCCATTGGCGACTATCGATTGCCAAGGGGCCTTTTTCAAAGCCACAGCTAGGACACCGATAATCGCCCTGATGAGATAAGTAGACGCCCTGATAATCGAGAGAATGTCCGCACCGGGGACAATATATAGAATCTACTGCATGAGGAATTTCGTCAAGATAAGCTTCAGGTTCGCTTAAACCGAAGAATAAAACTCGTTGCGATAACTGCTGACCCAGATGAGACAAGGTGGGGTCATCGCCATTTAAGATCGCTACCGTATCTTTGGATTGGGCGATCGCTTTCTGCCAACGCTGGCTAATCGTATCCACTTCCCCGTACCGATCCAGCTGATCCCGAAATAAATTTAAACACAAAATCAATTTTGGTTGAACTGGCGGCAAAACCTTCGGCAGAATATTTTCATCTACCTCTAAAATTGCATAGTCAGCGTTGAGCTGACCGATTAAATTGGTGTTGGTCAGCAGTGCGGTGATTAATCCATTCATGAGATTGGCACCCGCCGCATTGTGAACAACGCGCCATCCCTGACTTTCTAGCATTGTCCGCAACAGCAGCGATGTCGTTGTCTTCCCATTTGTCCCCGCAATGAAAATCACACCGTGCTTTACTTGACCAGACAGCAGGGACAACAGCTGCGGCTGAATGCGTCCGGCAATTTCTCCCGGTAAAACACTAGCAGCTCCCAAACGCAGCAGGCGCACCAGCCGCGTCACTGTCTTTGCCGTCCCGACTGCTACGCCCAGCCGTAACCTATCTAAAAGCGATATTCTCACCACCACACTCCTGCCCCGGCTACACAAGCCGCACGCTTTCGTCGCGGCTTTACTGCTACTTATTTACTGAGCGCTGCTTTGCTCGTCAGCATTCTACCGTACTTGGCTGTAAATCCCCTGTCAATGATGAGTAATAGTACCCAACAGCTAAGAAAAACAAATTTCTTGTCCGTACCGGCGATACAAACTCTCAGGGGATTTATAAACCGCGTAGGGGCTTTTTGATTGCCATGCCCCTACAAAACGGCAATGATTCCCGGTTATTTAGTCTTAATTCCTAACGAGATGCTTTCCACCCGTCCAAAAGATTTGGTCGCTCTACGGACGTAGGAAAGAGTCCTTTAAAGGCAGCCTGTCTGAGGTCTGGCTTTTCGGGGGTCATATTCCACAAGCTTTCATAGAAGAAGAATGACATCCCGGCAAATCCGCGCTGACGAACCGCTGCAACTTGCTCCTGAATTTGTGCAGCCTTAACCGGGTGAGGTTTCACGCCGCTGAGAATGCCGATGGCGACGGGGATATGGCGCTTTGCTGCTTTGACTTCTGGGCGCTCTAATTCCCCAATGAAGCGGCTCAGATCATCTCGATAGATTTGGACGATCAGTTCCTCAATCAGCCCCTGCTGTTCCCACTTCTGCCAGTCGGCTAGAAAGGAGTTGTAAGAGAATTCTTGGGGATTGGGAGAAAGGGCAAAAATAACGTTGGGTTTGCGGTCTTTGACGGCCTTGAACAACTGTTTCAGATAGGCAGTAATTTTGTCAGCCCGCCAGCGTATCCATTGAGGATCTTGGGCGTTGGCGGGAGGAGATTTCCCACCGTTTTCTTTCTTGTACAGTTCGACGGTAAAGGCGTCGTAGCCAAAATCGGCGGGAAAGCCGAAGTGGTCATCGAATTGAATGCCGTCAACATCGTATTTGCTAACAATTTCGACGACTAAATCTTGGATAAAATTCTGCACTTCGGGACGCATTGGATTCAGCCAAACTCGGTTATGTGTTCCTTCTTTCCAAGTTTGAGAACCGTCGCGTTTTTTGAGTAGCCATTCGGGGTGGCGTTTGGCGAGGTCAGAATCAGCGGGTGCCATGAAGCCGAATTCAAACCAGGGGATGACTCCCATGCCTTTTTGATGTCCCTGGTCTATGATTTCTTTGAGGATATCTCGTCCTTGTAAGCCTGGGGTGGGATCGAGCGATCGCCCGGTGACTTTTTGGGCTACCGCACTGGGATATAGGGTGTAACCCCAATTCCAAACGGTGGGATAAACGGTGTTGAAATTTAGCTCATCAAGGCGTTGCAGGGCTTTGCTCAGGCGATCGCGCTCAAACAACACGTCACTATCAATATTCGTCAGCCACACCCCCCGAATCTCTTCGGACTGCGCGGTTGGCGGCGTCCCAGCGCTAACAATGTATTGGGAAGGGACTAATCCAGCAGTTCCGGTGGCTTGACACAAGAAAGCTGCAACTTCTGCACGACTGGCTAGCTGATTGGGATTGAGTGTCTTGACGTTGGGGTAATTGACCACGATTTGTTTTTCGGTCGCAGCAGCGATCGCATTCCGCGCATAGCTAGGAATTGCCGTTGCATCGGTAAATGCCCCAGACAACGTGCTACTCACCGCCTGAGTAGGTGAATACTTCAAACCACTCGCTAAAGATACCAACGCTTGCGATCGCGGGATTTTTTCGTTCGGTTTGAACACCCCACCCGGATAACCCGACATAAATCCCTTTTGATAGGCTTTACGAATTGCATCTACCGCCCAGGAATTTGCTGGGATATCCGCAAACTGACCGCCGCTACGAACGTCCGCTGTATTGGGGAAAGCTTTGCCAACCATCGCGGCAAACTCACCCCTGGTTACGGGTGCCTTTGGTCGAAAACTTCCATCCGGGTAGCCACTAATAATCTGCTTTTGTGCCAACTGTTCTATACAGGGTTGCGCCCAAAGTCCTTCCACATCGAAAAATTTTGTCTGAGCAAATGCGGCAGGGTTTACGAGCGTCATGGTGAAGCTAAAGGCAACCAGGAAGACAAACCAAGCTTGACGCCCAAAGGCACGGCTAAACCAAACTAGCCCGTCTGCGAAGCTCGTAAAAAGTCGTTTGACAGCGTATTTCAATCTCTACCTCAATCAGGGTGTACGAAAACTTCCCCAAATATTATGGAACCACAAATCATGACTTGGGCATTTCGGCAAAGGTTGCAGCAAGTTGACTGGGTAAAGGTCTTGGTGTCATGGAAATCAGTGGTCATCGAAAATCGCGATCGCTCCCTTTAAGGATGCTGCAAGTGCAACCAGCATACAAGTTTTGAAGTGGCTGATGATTGAAAGGATGGCGGGGTAGGTCTTGTACCTGCCCTTCTCAATACCTGGGTATCCGCAAAATGTACCCTACATCGTCCGGCAATTAGGCAGCGTTAAACTTTTTGACTGGTTAGTAGAAACAAGGGGAAATGTCTTCAGGGACGAGAGTAAAATTGGAGTAATAATCGCACGATACCGGGTTCATTAATAGGATTGGTTTTAGCGATCGCGATCGCATCTTATTTCCATCTCAAGGTGCCCACAATTGGAGCCATTCCCCAATCCTTGCCGATGCCGCAAGGGATTCCCTACTGGAATGATTTTGGATTAATTCGAGAACCGATCGATCCGGCTTTGGTACTCCCAGCACTCGGCAGGATCGAGTCTTTATTATCAGCAGTCGTGGCGGATGGGATGACCGTGAGTGAAAAACACAATAGCGATCGCGAACTCATTGGTCAAGGCTTAGTGAATATCATCGTTCCCGTCTTTGGGGGAATTCCGGCTACCGGCGCGATCGCCCGTACCGTCATCAATGTCCATTCTGGTGGGAAAACCCGTCTTTCAGGGGAACATAAGCCTTCTTGAAGTAGAGGCGCGATCGCTTCGTTGACGTTCAAATGTGGAAGGGCGCTCGCTTAATTTACTAACTTTTGCGTATTCGCATCTACTATAAGTCTGGGTTTGGCTAAGAAAGCTGAAGATTACTTAATAAATCCCCCAAAGCTGCTGTCTCCTCTGCTACAGTTTTCATTTATACAGCCAAGAAAAAAGCAGATGTGTTTCTAAATCGCTCAAAAAGAGCCGAGTCTGCTGCTGTTGCTTTGTCAGCAATTTCTCATTCTTTCGGTAGTTTTATCAGGTAGGTGTGCAATGTTTGCATAGCGGCAATCAATCCTTATGGATTTTCTGCATAAAGCTCTTTCACTTAGACACAAGCTGTAGGTGGTTTCAAAAATTAGAGTTGCGGCTTTTCGTAGGATACGCAACGTCTAGGACATTCGGATGTCGCCAGCATCCAGCAAAGCGAGAGCGCTCTTAGCACATCGTGGTGCTGTCCGATCGAGCCGTTGGCATTCCATGTCCAGAGCCAGCACTTGTGACTTTAAGAACTATAGCGATATGTTAAGTTTTATTACATTTTATTCCTTGTTAAGGGAAAAGCCGAATGCCCCTGTGTAGCAAATAACCGGGTGTACGCATACATTCAACAACCCCTATAGGACTCTCAATCCAAGCTCAGCACTGTTCTAGCTACCTTTGGACAGGCAAGCTGAGATCACTTAAATTAAGTGATAGAGATCACGAAGCGAAAAGATAGCAGTCATTGTCCTGTTAGGACGCGATCGACCGAACGCTCCCAAAATCACCCGATATAAGGAAGCAAAAAGAAACTTAGATTGAAAAAATGTTAATTAAACTCCCTTTGGTACTCGCCATGACTGACCTTTATGATTCAGAAGATGTTCAGGCAAACCACAAGCGATCGCTCAGAAGACTCGCCAAGGCGATCGCGCTTTCTCAAGGTGAGTTCTCGCTGATTTTGGTGTCTTGTAACTATCCCCAGTTACAAGAGCAAATGGCAAAGCTGCTAAAAGAAATCTCCACGGTCGAAATTCAAGAACTCGTCCTGCATCCTTCGGTAAAGACGCTTTATACAACGATTCAAAAAACAATTGAAGATCGGCAGCCGCAAGCCTTGATGGTCTTCGGTCTAGAATCTGTGGTGGACATTAATCAAGTACTTACCTCGACGAACCTCGTCCGGAATCAGTTCCGCAAGCAGTTCGCTTTTCCGCTAGTGTTGTGGGTGAGCGATGAAATTCTGCAAAAGCTGACTCGGATGGCACCAGATTTTAAAAACTGGGCGACTACTGCCATTCGATTTGAGGTTCCCAACAATCAGTCGATAGAGTGGACAGCCATTACCGCCTGAAAGAGGAGCATCCTGCAAGATAACTAACGCGCTGACAGTCTCTAGGATGACCTATCTAGCCATAACTGTATAGGCGTCATTAAATAGTCACTGGTGACTCAACATAAATTGTTGGTTCCTGCATCTTAAACTCTATGCCATACTCGAGCAGATGCTTGGAGATTTTTTCGTTCGCCAATTCCAGTAGATGCTTTCGCAGTTGAATCGAGTTTTCACTGGAACCCAGAATAAAAAACGTTACTCTCGCTCTTGTTGTTTGCTTTTCTGCATTATTCATTAACGTAATATTTGTACTACCGGGATCGATCCCGAATACAGAGTCTGTACTCTGATTAATGACTTGCTGTACTAGCGCCTGTTCCCGATCTTCTAGTAACTGAAAAAAATCTAGATAAAGTAAAACCATTACTTTCTTGCCCATCGTCACATTCTCAATTTCTAAATTTGCCAATGTGGAATTGGGCACAATATATAACGTACTTTTAGCCGCCGTGCGAATCTTAGTAGAGCGCAAACCAATCGATTCAACGCGACCAAACAAACCTCCGGGTACATTGCCAATTGAAGGCAGACGAATATAATCCCCAGGAACAAAAGGGCGATCTAAATACAAAACAATCGTCCCTAAAAGCTGCTCTAGAGTCTTTTGAGCCGCAAACGCCACCGCCAATCCACCAATGCCTAAACTTGCCATCAAGCCAACTAAATTGAATTGCTGACTTTGGGCAAAAGCAAGAATGGCGATGAAGCCAATCGCAACATTTACTAAAGTCTCAATTACCAAAATCAGTTCATCAAAATCTCGACTAAATTTCCCAAGTATATCAATTCCATAAATTCGGATAAACTGCCGAAACAACCGGGATATTAACCAAGCTACGCTAATAATGACAGCTAAATCTACAAAAGGTTTGATTAATTTATAAAGGGATTGATAATCTTCAATCCAGGTTAGAGAAAGAGAGATAAGAATAAATGTACCCGCCACTCTAAACAAGTGTTTGATTGGCTCGATTAAGTCTTCATAAATACTCGTTACTTTCTCCGATGCAAAGCGGCGGACGATTAATTTGCTGATCCCAGGTGTGTATCGTCCCAATAGCAAAGACAGGAGGAAAAACAGCAAGAAAATAAGGGGTTTGGAAATATCAATTTGAAGAACCTGATAACGAATATCGGCAAGGTTTAGATTAGATAGTAATGGGTGAATCCACATAAATTGTTGGTTCTTCAATGTCGAAGACAATCCCGTAATATTTCAATTTATCTGTAATATTTTGACTCGCAATATCGAGGAGTTGACGCCGCAACCCCATCGACACTTCGCTAGAACCTAAGATAAAAAAAGTGATTTGTGCTTGCGTTTTGCTCTCGCTATCCTTGCTCAAATCTTTAAATGTAACTTCGGTGTTGCGCGAGTCGATTCCAAAAATATCCTCTGTACTGTCTAAGATGACTTGACGAATTAAGGCACGTTCTTCGTTCTCAATTTTTCGGTCGAAGTTTAAGTAGATGAGAGCCATAACTTTCTTGGCACCCGAAAAATTCTCAATATTCACCTGTGTTAAGGAACTATTCGGTACGATTACCAATGTTCCTTTGCCAGAGGTGCGAATTCTGGTGGAACGCCAGCCAATTGACTCAACTCTGCCAAAAATCCCATCTGGCAAGCCAATATAGTCATCGACAACAAAGGGACGATCGAGATAAATGACAATGCCGCCTAATACTTGTTCCAAAGTTTTTTGGGCAGCAAAGGCAACCGCTAAGCCGCCAATCCCTAAACTGGCTACTAAACCAAAAATATTAATTTTATGAGTTTCGGCAAAAATAACGATAATCAAAAATACAATAATGAAATTAGCAATTAATTTAGCCAGGATTAACAGTTCGCTATTGATTTTACGTCCGCTGTTGATGGCAGCATCTAAGAGATAGATATCAAAAACCTGCTTGAACAGGCGCGAACCTAACCAACTGGCAGCGATCGCGAGAGATAAACTAACTGCAAATTCGATTAAACCCGACTGAAAAAAAGCCGGGATTAAGTGTATGGCAGTGTCAGCGATCGCTAGCCCAATGACAACTCCCAATAAACCCTCATAAGGCTTAACGACTTTTTGATAGGCTTCAAGAGCCTGGGAAGAAACTAATTGCACAACTTCTGAGAATTCTGGTAATTCTTCCACTTTATTACAGCAGAATGGAAATTGATAAGCTTTTCATTTAACCCGAATCTCAAGGCAAGATGTCTGAAACGTTTGTGCAGGGGGGAACAATCGCCGCGATCGCTACCGCTGTTGTTCCCCAGCAGGGGAGTGTGGGGATTGTGCGCGTATCGGGAGCGGAAGCGATCGCGATCGCGCGTACCCTCTTCCACGCACCAGGGAAGCAGCAGTGGGAATCTCACCGCATCCTCTACGGATATGTGCGCCATCCCCAGACGCATGATGTGGTAGATGAAGCACTGTTGTTGATGATGCAAGCGCCTCGCTCCTACACCCGCGAAGATGTGGTAGAGTTCCACTGCCACGGCGGAATTATGCCAGTGCAGCAGGTATTGCAGCTGTGTTTGGAGGCGGGGGCAAAATTAGCACAGCCGGGAGAGTTTACCCTGCGGGCGTTTCTGAATGGGCGTTTGGATTTGACGCAGGCGGAGAGTATTTCCGATCTCGTGGGAGCGAAATCGCCTCAAGCGGCTCAATCAGCGCTTGCCGGGTTGCAAGGGAAGTTGCAAAAGCCGATTCGCTCCCTGCGTACCACTTGCCTCGACATCTTGGCAGAAATTGAAGCCCGAATCGACTTTGAGGAAGACTTGCCACCGTTGGATGAAGCGGATATCATCGCCCAAATCGAGCAGATATTGGCAGAAACTACAAAAATCTTGGCAACTGCCGCACAAGGCGAACTCCTCCGCACTGGCTTAAAAGTGGCGATTGTCGGGCGTCCCAACGTGGGGAAATCGAGTTTGCTGAATGCCTGGAGCCGGAGCGATCGCGCCATCGTCACCGACCTTCCCGGCACCACTCGCGACGTTGTAGAATCGGCTCTGGTCGTCGGTGGAATTCCCGTGCAAGTGCTAGACACTGCCGGGATTCGGGATACCGCTGATGTGGTGGAAAAGATTGGGGTTGAGCGATCGCGCGATGCCGCTCAAGCCGCTGACTTGGTACTACTCACCATTGATGCCCAAGCCGGTTGGACGCCCGCTGATGGAGAAATCTACGAACAGGTACAACACCGCCCCCTCATTTTAGTGATTAACAAAGTTGACCTGGTTGGGGAGATTCCAGAATTTTCCCTCCCAGACACTATTCACCGGGTTGTACCCACCGCAGCCGCCCATAACCAAGGCATTGACGCCCTAGAAGAAGCCATTTTGGATGCCGTACACACCAGCAACCTCAAGGCAGCCGACTTGGATTTAGCGATTAACCAGCGGCAAGCAGCGGCGCTAACGAGGGCTAAAACTTCTTTGGAACAAGTGCTGGCTACGATTACCGATCAACTCCCTCTCGACTTCTGGACAATTGACTTGCGGGGTGCCATTCAAGCTTTAGGAGAAATCACCGGAGAGGAAGTCACAGAATCGGTTCTCGATCGCATTTTTAGCCGATTTTGTATTGGGAAATAGGTAATGAGTTTTTCAGAAGTCTCTATTACCAAAATGCATTATTCTGTAGCCCCCGTAGGTAGGGCTAATTGTTTGTATAGCCCCATTCAAGCTGAGGGCATAATCACAATACAGACAATTTAATATTATGCACAAGCACAAGCAAAACTCAGGAAAATCTACCTCTTCTAACCAGCGCCAAGCGATTCGGAAAGGATACGAACAATATAGCGTCCAAGGTTTCTACGAACAATTTGGAGATGAATACCGAAATCCTCAAGAATCCGCCATTCAAAAAGTTTTGCAACTTGCAGCCAGTCAGTGGCAGCTAGATTTTCACAAAGTATTAGACTTAGCTTGTGGCAGCGGCGAAGTAACTTTAGCGCTGCAAAGTTTAGGATGTACCAACATTGATGGCATCGATCCCTATACCTACAACGCCTATTTAAATCGCACGGGTAAAGAAGCTGAACCCTATACTTTTGAGGACATTGCCTCTGGAATTCTCAACAACCGGCATTATAGTTTGATTGTGTGCAGCTTTGCGATGCATTTGCTGCCAGAGTCACGTTTGCCGATCGTCGTTTACCAACTAGGTCTAATTGCCCATTCAATGATAATTATTACCCCAAACAAGCGACCTCACTTGAAGCCAGAATGGGGATGGCTTTGCTTAGACGAAATTATGTGTAACCGCGTGCGATCGCGGCTTTATCAGCGAACTTATGGACAAGGAGAGTAAGGCATTGCTCACCCTCTGCCCAACTTAGTTCCTCACACTTGTTTCTCGCAGCAATTGTTTAACGGTTCCGACTAGCTCGTGGGGTTCAAAAGGTTTAGAAATATAGGCATCTGCGCCTTGCTTCATTCCCCAGTAGCGATCGAATTCTTCCCGTTTGGCTGAACACATCACCACAGCTACCTTCTGGGTTTTGGAGTCGGCTCTAATTTTACGGCAAACTTCGTAGCCATTCATCCGGGGTAGCACAATATCTAGCACCACTAAATCCGGACAATTGCCCTCCATTTGCTCCAGCGCTTCGACACCGTCACAAGCCACAGTAACACTCAGCCCGCTCTCTTGAAGGAGGCGTGAGATCATCTCCCGTTGCGTGTGACTGTCTTCCACCACCAGAACTGTAGTCATAACTCCTACCTACTTACGAGGTTCAAATGTTCGCGGGAAAAAAATCAGCGCACCCCAAGTCGAATTGCCTTTGGATTAGATAAAACTTATCTACTTCCGCTCATTTTCGCTTATGAGTCTAAAAATTGTTTACGTAAATACACGTAATTTTTCCAGTTTCTTTCCGTTATATTTTAAGCGATCGCTCTGAAATCCGATGATCAATCAACGGACATCTTTGCTTAATCTTCAAAGTTCCTCCGAGTTTTTCCAGAAAAGTTGTAAAGATTATGTAAATATCCGTCTAAATACGGAGAAGCTAAATTCCGGTCAACATCCTTATACGTAAGCATACAGAGCCATATTGGTGTTCCAATTTTTATTAAACTCTATGTATCGGTTATAACTAATAATTTTAAATTCATGGAAGGAAAACTGCGATCGCGGCTGAACCGTCGTCGGTTTCTACTTGGCTGTACCCTGACTGGAGGCGGGATCGTTGCCGCAGATTTATTATCAAAATCTGGACAAGCACAAGTCGCTGCCCCTGCTATTGTGACATCGGATAAGATGCGTCCGCAAATCCCGTTTGGGGTTGCTAGCGGCGACATCACAGGTAACAGCGCCGTCGTATGGAGCCGTTGTAATCGCCCTGGACGCATGATTGTGAAATATTCGATATACCGAGTCATTCCGGAATGTGCAGCGGGTCCCACAACCCGCTGCCCTGGAAAACAGCGATTTCACAGCACGGATTTACCTGGCTGACTTGCCATTAGGTCAGCAGATATTCTACCGAGTCACCTTCCAAGATTATCTGATATCAACATCTACAGCGCCCCCGCACAAGGCAGTTTCCGCACTACAAAAGTCGTATATCCGCTCTATATTTTCTCTTCCAGACTGCTCCTGGAACAGAGAATAAGTCGATCAGTCCGCAAGTACGCCGCTACGCTAACAGTATCTAGCACTTTTAGGACTTACGCAAAAACTCTCTCAAACTCTTATTCCTTCGTGCCTAAGCGCTAACGCGCAGGCTCCGCAAACGCGGTTCATTTTTCCGTTACTCGTGCGTAAGTCCTGACTTTTTAAGAAACTTCCCGCTCCATCAGCTGATTAAAGCGTTCTACGCCTTCTTTGTATCGCTGACCTTCATATCCCATGACTTTCTTGATAATCCACTCCTTGTGTTTTCCGTCTTCCAGAAGTAACGGGATTGCCAGAGTAAAAACTTCATCTTCTTGGATAAAGCGCTTAAACCAATTACACGTATCAGAGAAGCTACGTTCATGGTAATTGTAGACTTCCCCTAATATTGCCTTGAACGATAAACTGCCAATTTTTTCCGACTCTCGCCCTAGTAAAATTGAGTCTTCCGACCTCAGATGAGACTTCAATTGAGCTAACTTGTGAGAGTTGATCAGCTGCTTTCGCAAAGTGGAGAGAATGCCTGTACGAATGTGGGGAAATTTGCGATACAGGTAATCGGAGACAGCAGCATTGATGATCCCGTCGCCCAAAAATTCTAACTGTTTATTCGGCTGCTTACGCTCCTTCAAGTTCTGAAGATGATGCTCCAGAACCGGAGCGATTAAGTGCTTGACGATCCATTTCTGCGTCTGCGAGAAACGACGATCGAGGTACATTGCACCTAATAACGCTTCACATGCATCTTTAAAGGGGTTATTCACCTTCTGGCGCAGCAGGTTCCAGTCTTCACCCGAACCCAGCAACAGGTCTTCTCCTAACCCTAATTGGAACCAAAGCTTGGTTAGCCTTTCTCCCTCAACGAGCTTGTCTTGCAAAACTGAAAATTTGCTGACCTCTAGATAGGGGCAGCGTTCGTAAAGGTAGTCAGCAACCACGAAGTTGAGAATCGCCTTGCCGAGGAATTCTAACCGCTGATTGTCTTGCCCAGATTCGCCGATTTGGGTGGCAAAGGAGGTGTGGGTTAGGGCGAGGCGGAGTAGGTTCTTGTCTTTGAAACGGAGGCCAATTTTATTTTCGACCGTTTCTGGGTTCCATGCCATCTTCTTTTTCCTCTATGAAATGCCTAATTAACGAAGGCAAAAGGAAAAAGAAATTTTAGATTTGAGATTGAAAAAATCAATGGGCAATCTTAAAATTTACAACGATTTTTTCTTTTTCCTTTTGCCTTTTACTTGCCTTTATCTCGGACGCCCTAAGGTGGTGATGTACACAACCGCTTCATCAGCAGGGATACCCAAAACTTCATTCACCTGGTTATCAAAGAAGCCGCCGATGCCGCTGACGCCTAGACCAAGGTGAATGGCGGCTAAATTCAGCCGTTGCCCTAAATGACCGGCATCCATGTGTAAATAACGATAAACGCGATCGCCATACTGCGCCACTGCTGTTTTCAAATCTGCTGTGTGGAATAGCACCGCTCCCGCATCTCTACCCAAATCTTGCCCCAGGCACAGATAGTGCAATTCCTGGCGGAAATTTTTAAAGCGGATTTGCCGCAATTCCTGAGCTTTCGGTGCGTAATAGTAGCAGCCTTCCTCCAGTCCTTCTACCCCAGACACGGCGATAAAGGTTTCGATTAAATTTAAATCAAAATAGTCTGGAGAGCTATCTAAACCTTGGTCGATGTAGTGCTGGGGTTGGTAGGTGAAATCTAATAAAGCTTTCAGTTCCTCTAGAGTTAGATCTTCCCCCGTGTAGGCACGAGTCGAGCGCCGCTTGAGAATGGTTGTTTCCAAGTCGTGCAAATTTGCTGCCCAATCAATTGGCGTCGTGACGGTTGAAACCTTGAGACAGAAGGGAAAGTTGTATTTATCATCGGGAGTTGGCGGTTGCAGGACATCTTGTGAGATGGGCGTTTTGCCCGTTATCTGCTGGGTTTCCTCAATCTGCGTTGCTTGGTGGCAGTAGCCGAGCAATTCACCATCGGGGATATTAGGATAGTCCGTTTGGGTGACAGAGGGCAATGCAGTTGGGCTGAGGGGCAAGTTTTGTTTCACATCCAGCAAGTCTGCCAGAGCGATCGCGCAAATTGCTCCTTCCTCCTTTGGATCGAGGTAAAGTAACTCATTCACTGCCCGATCCGCAAACCCCCCAATTAAGTGAGGGCGGTAGTCATTCAAGGCACTCGCCAGCTCAATATTGCCCAGCAGATGCCCCGTATCCAAAAAAATCCGCCGATAAGCTCGGTCTTGATAGCGCCAAGCAGAACGGTAGAAGACGGCTGTGGTGACGAGGCACAATTGGGTACTATCTAACACCGGATGCCAAAAACAAGCTGTTTGCAGCGCTTTCCAGGCATCACTTTCCCAAAAATGAATTAAAGAATGGCTCTGAGGCTGATAGTTATAGAGTCCGGGTGGTAAAAGCGGCGTCCCACGGGAAATTAAATAAATCTCCGCGGGGTACAATCCCCCGGCGGAGGGGGCTGCCCGCAGATACATCGGATTTCCCATTGTCATTACTTTAGCCGTCAAGCCATAGCTGCAAAACAGCAGCCGCGACAGGCGACGCCATGCTTGGGTTTTTTCGCCCTCATCGACTAACGCCTCTGGTATTTCTGTTAAATAGGGCTTCAGGTCATAGGTTGAGCCAATTTTGTAGTCTTTAAAAGGCACTGGTTGACGCTCCCAGTCCAGCCCCTGGCTCTTAGAGGCGAGCGTCTGGGGATCGTATTTAGTCCGCTCGTGATAGTGCTGAGCAATTGATACTCGCAATTCTGGCATACAGCTGTCTAGCAACGCTTCCGCTTCGCCTTCCATCTTGCCATCCCCAGCAGCAAACGTGTCGTACCGTTAAGTACAAATAAATCTGTGTCGTTCTGGATTCATCCTGTTTTAACGGTCTTTCGGGGCGAATAGCAGTTTCCCCAATTCCTAAAATTAAGATTGATAAACCCACAGATTAACCGGCGTGCGGGGGTTCGGACGGTTGAGGAGATGATTGCGATCGCTGCTGTTTGAAGCGGTGATAGCCAACGGGAACCGCCACTAACACCAGCAAAAACGGGCTGAAAACTGCTAACCAAATCGCCAACCGGATCAAGCTGGTGGTGAGTTCGCCCAAGGAGTGAGTTGCTTGGTTCCAAGTTTCCCGAACGTCTGAACCTAAAGGTCGCGCTGGGGGAATACCTGCGATCGCTTCTTCTAAAGTTAGGGTAATGGTAGAGTAGGCGACTCGGCTGCGTAAGCTTTTCAATTGTGCATCCAGCTGTTCGATATTTTGCCGCACGTTGCTGAGTTCGTTGGCAACTTTCAGGACATCCCCCACTGAGCCGGAGCGTTCCATAATTTTGAGTAAGGTGCTTTCCTGTTTCCGCAGGTTCCGCAGTCGGGCTTCGTTATCCACGAGTTGATCGGTAACATCTTCAGCGGTGAGGGTGCGGCGCTGTACGGTTCCCAGTTTTGCCAAGAAATCGAGACTGGTTTCGAGCTGCTCTTGAGGAACCCGAATTTGCATGGATGCAGTGTGACGGGCGTTTTCGTCTTTGGGTTTTTGCTCTTGGAATTTTAGTAAGTCCCCCTGCTGTTGTTTAACAATTTTGGAGGCGATTTCAGTGCTTTTTTCGATGGAGTTGACACTCACCGATAGTTCGGCATTTTTGCTCAATTGGGGGCGCTGGCGAGGCACCTGAGCCTTCGCCCCAGCAGGGCTTGCTATGTCTTGGGAGCGAACGGCTCCGGCTTCGGCTGCTGAATTTGCCATTGGCTCTGAATTTGGGGCGGTAGGCGCGAGTTGCGCCAGTTGTGTCTTTTGTTCAAAAGAAGAGGCACAACTGGTTAAAACGATGCCTCCCAGCAAGGCGCTTAAGAATAAAGAAGGTTTTAGCTTTGGATGAAGTGAGCCGTTCATTGCATAACCCCCAATTTAGTTATTGCCAGTATGCCTTACTGAAAAAAGGGGCACGCTGATTGTTGCGGTTTATGCAACACAGGGTGTTGCGGTGATAGGAAAGGGCGACGATACTTTCTCTAATCCGATGAGCGCGATCGCATCTAACGGCTTCCCTAAGCTAGATACGTGCTTTGTTAATTTACTTCACACTAGATCGAGAATTCGAGGAAAAAAGGACAGTTTTTCGTGATTGCTAACTTAGTTGAAAACGGTTGGGAAGTAATTTATCATCGCGCCCATGCCTTGCTAGCTGCTCAAATAGCGGGTCACTGGCACCAAAAAGATCGCCCAGAACGCTTGATCGAGACGGTGGCGGCAATTTCCCATCACGACGACTTAGAACGCGAGTGGGAAGGAAATCACCTCACTGAAGCGGGGGCACCCTTGGACTTTACCCTCGACAAGAAAACGGATCTCAAAAAGCTGGCTACACTGACGCAGAATTCCCGCTACCGAGGACGCTGGGTAGCTTTGTTGATTTCGATGCATACCAGCTTTCTCAATGAAGGGAAACGGGGAGAGTCTCAGGAATTGGACAAATTTCTGGATGAGCAAAAAGAGCATCAAAAGCAATGGATTAAGGGGTTGAAGATTACCCAAAAGGAAGCCGATAAAGCTTATGCATTTATGCAATGGTGCGATCGCTTCTCACTCATCCTCTGCAATCACGAGTTGCCTGCTGGTGAGCGGGCTTTGGAAATTAGCAAGGGGCCAGACGGAAAGCGCTATGATGTGGTGCAGCGTAGCGATGGGAATCTCACCGTGCAACCTTGGCCTTTTGCAGAGGAAAAGTTTACGGTAAATGTGGAAGCGTGCTATCTCAGCCAAGTGAAATTCGACTCAAATGATGAACTCACGCACGCACTTCAAGAAGCACCGATCGACCTTTTAGAGTGGACGTTAGTGAAGTCTTGACGAATGGATAATGGGTAATTGGTCATGGGTCAGTCGCAACAAACCAAGGACTCGCGACTACTAACAATTACCCATTACCAATTTTCTAAGCCTAGGGTGATCTTGACGTAGTTTGATAGAATTAAGAGTTTGCACTACTCAAGATGCTTGCTCCAAGGAGTTGCCCCTATGGCCCGGATGTATTATGACAACGATGCCAACTTAGATTTATTAAGCGGAAAAACCATTGCTATCATCGGCTATGGCTCTCAAGGTCACGCCCACGCCCTCAATCTCAAAGATAGTGGCATGAATGTCATTGTCGGGCTGTATCCGGGTAGTAAGTCGGCTCAAAAAGCGAAAGAAGCTGGTTTAGCTGTCCACACGGTCGCTGATGCTGCCGCAGCGGCTGATTTCATTATGATTCTGCTGCCTGATGAGGCACAAAGAACAGTTTATACCAATGAAATTGCGCCGCATCTAACCGAAGGAAAGGTATTAGCCTTTGCCCACGGCTTCAATATTCACTTTGGTCAGGTTGTCCCGCCTGAGAATGTAGATGTGGTGATGGTAGCACCGAAGGGGCCAGGACATTTGGTGCGACGCACTTACGAACAGGGTGAAGGTGTACCTTGTTTATTTGCGGTGTATCAAGATGCCACGGGACAAGCACGCGATCGCGCGATGGCTTACGCTAAAGGTGTCGGCGGGACTCGTGCCGGAATCTTAGAAACTACTTTCCGGGAAGAAACTGAAACCGATTTATTTGGCGAACAAGTTGTGCTTTGCGGTGGCTTAAGTGCGCTGATTAAAGCGGGTTTTGAAACGCTTGTTGCTGCTGGCTATCAGCCGGAATTGGCTTATTTTGAATGTCTTCATGAAGTCAAACTGATTGTTGACTTGGTTGTGGAAGGCGGTTTAGCCAAAATGCGCGACAGTATCTCTAATACTGCTGAGTATGGCGATTTGACCCGTGGCCCTCGGATTGTCACTGACCAAACCCGCACCGAAATGCGGAAAATTCTCCAAGAAATTCAATCGGGTCAATTTGCTCGTGAATTTGTTTTAGAAAATCAATCTGGAAAAGCCGGATTTACAGCGATGCGGCGTCAGGAAGCCGAACATCCTATTGAGGAAGTTGGCAAAGATTTACGGGCAATGTTTAGCTGGTTGAAGAAAGTGTAAGCGGTTAGACAGGAAAATAACCCTGATTAAAAACCCGTTTTCTTTAAAGAAAACGGGTTTTTAAGTTTGTGCAATACCAATTCATTCTTTATGATGCCTCATTTAAGATTCCCCCAACGATTACAGCACTAACCGGGAAGGATTGCTGCTTATTTATTATGTGTAAAGTTTTATATGGAGAAAAACCGGCTCCCTGACAACTTTCCTTTTTCTTTATAAATGCGCTCGGAAGTACCAGTCATCGGTAATGGATAATGGGAATGAACATTTCCCACTAACCCATTACCGATTGACTATTTGGTTCCTTTTTCCTCTTGTTCAATCGCTTTTTCGGTTCGCTCGTAAACATTTCTGGGTTTCTTGGTAGGAAATAATCCCAGTAAAGAATTATTCAAAGCGGTTCGGGTGTTGAAACTAGCTGTACTTAAGGGTTTTGGCAGAACGCGATCGCCAAAACCAATAAACATCAAAGCTAAAATAATCACCAATGGCGTAACTGTCTTTTTATCCATAATCGTATGAAAATTTTTCTAAGGTACTTTCTTCTATTGTTCCCTCAAAAACAGGAAAAGTTAAACAGTCAAAAGGGATTTTATCTGTTTTGGGCGGCTGTCTTGTCTTTACTCGCACCTTTCTATTTATTACCCCCCTTATCAGCAGCATCGGCACGAGAAAATATCCTGAAGAATTCCCAGGCGCAAGGAGACGAGGATTTTATCAGTGGTGTCAGGGCAAGTGTCAGGAAAAGCTTACAAACCGCCCGTACAGAGAAAGCAGCCATAACGAAACAGGTTGTTAAACCAGATCCCGTCACCATTGATAATCGATCCCAGATATCTGACAGGCAAAGCGCTAACGAATTCAACGCAGATAAACTGCTGCAACTCGGAATTCGGCAGCATCAAACGGGACAATTTCAAGAAGCCTTAAAATCTTTGCAAAGGTCACTCAGGCTCTACCAAGAGATCGGTTCACGCCCGGGTGAAGCAAATGTGCTGTTAAATATTGGCGAAACTTACTTCACGTTAGGGCAATATTTGCGATCGCTTGCATTCTACTACCAGAGCTTAGACATTCTGCAAGGCATCGGCGATCAACCGGGTGCGGCTAAGGTATTAGATAATTTGGGCAATGCTTACTTTTATCTGGGGGATGAAAAACAAGCGAAAGATTTTCGCGATGCAGCGCAAAAGCTGAGACAAGAAATCGGCAACCCAAAACGAGAAGCAGCTTTTTTAGGGAATGTGGGAATCGCTCACGAATCAGAGGGAGAATATCCAGAAGCGATCGCACTTTACAAAGAACAGCTCGCGACGGCACGAGAAAGCCGCAATCCGAATGCAGTGCTGGATTCTCTCAATAACCTGGCAGAAGCTTATCGCACCTTGGGACAATACCCGGAAGCCATTGACTTTTATCAGCAGCAGTTGCTAATTGCTCGGATAAGCGGCAATGTCACCGAAGAAGGGTATTTTCTCAACAGTATTGCGGACGCTTTCGAGGCACAGGGGCAATATCCAGAAGCGATTGAAGTCAGAAGACAGCAAGTTGCGATCGCTCAAAAAAGTGGTGATGCCGCATTGCAACTGATTGCTCTGAATAATTTGGCAAAAACTTACCAAAATGCGGGGCAATTTGAGCAAGCGATCGCACTGTATCAAGAACCCCTGGAGGCGGCGAGGAAAACAGGCGATCGCTTAGCAGAAGGGACGGCGCTGAATAATTTGGCATTCGCGCTTCTCAAATCAGGTAAACCAGAAGAAGCCAAAGAAACCTTACTCAATTCAGTTAAAACTTGGGATGCTATCCGTGCCAACTTAGGCAGCACTAATCGCTATTTGGACGCGCAAACAACGACTTATCAGCGCTTGCAACAAGTTTTAATTGCTCAAAAACAGCCGATTGCCGCCTTAGAAATGGCTGAACAAGGGCGGATCAGGTCGATTGTCGATTTATTGCGGCTGCGCTTATCTACCGAACCCGTGGGATCGGGTTTAAAACCTGCACCGAAAAAACTGATTTTTCCCACGATTGAAGAAATTAAAAAAATCGCCAAACAAGAAAACGCCACACTTGTTGAATATTCAATTATTCCCGATGAAGGACTTTATGTTTGGGTGATTCCGCCTAGTGGGGAAGTGACGTTTCGGCGCATCGAACTCGGTGCCCAAAATACAATTTTTCCCGTCTCTTCCATCGAAAATGTAATTGCCAAAATTCCTGAATCTCTAGGATTACAAGCGCCTGCCAATTCTCCGAAACCCAAAGAAAGTTCAGGACAAGCGCCAGCCGGAAATGCAACTTCCTCACCGGCGAAAGCGCCAATCATTCAGCCCAAACCGTTGCTGCAACTGCATCAACTATTAATTAAACCAATTGCCGATTTATTGCCAGAAGATCCAAACGCCCGTGTTATCTTCATTCCGCAAAAAGAAATGTTTCGGATTCCGTTTGCGGCTTTAGTAGATGTTTATGGCAACTCCCTGATCGATAAACATACCATCCTGACAGCACCGGCAATTCAGGTACTTGCTTTAACCAAAGAACAACGAGGAAAAACTTCTGGGGGCAATCGTCTGGTGGTCGGAAATCCCGTGATGCCGCGAATTGCACCAGCACTGGGGCAAGCACCGAAAGCGTTACCGCCGCTAGCAAATGCAGAACAGCAAGCCTTAGAAATCGCTGATTTTCTCAAGACAAAATCCCTACTAATTGGCAATCAGGCGACAAAGGCGGCGGTTTTGGAACAGATGCGGAAAGCGAAGAGCGTCCATCTCGGAACTTATGCGATTCTGGATGATGTGAAGCGCCAAGGTGTACCCGGTGCGATCGCACTTTCTCCCGGTGGTTCCGATAATGGCTTACTTACTTCTGCTGAAATTCTGGAATCTTTTGCCCAACCCAAAGGGCAACACCTGCGTCCTGAATTAGTCGTTTTCACTGCTGTTGAAAACGGCAAGGGTAAAACAACTGGCGATGGAGTAATTGGTTTGTCTACTTCTCTGATTGCAGCGGGTGTTCCGACTGCGATCGTGCCTTTGTGGTCTGCGCCAGATGCTCCCACAGGTGCGTTAATGAGTGAATTTTACAAGCAGTTGAAGCAGAACGACGATAAAGCCAAAGCCTTGCGCCAAGCCATGCTCAAAATTAAGCAACAAAATCCCAATCCCAAAGACTGGGCAGGATTCACCTTAATTGGGGAACCCAGATAACTATCGCGGTTAGTATATACAAATATTTTTCGCGCGAAGGCGCAAAGGCGCAAAGACGAGACAGCGCTTTTGCGGGGAGGGGTTCTTCCCAGATTGCTGAATGAGGGGCGATATGGCTATGCTTCCTTATCTTTGAGCTGGAAGGTTTTCCGAAACACCCACTGCATAAAGCCGGGAAACATATTGTAAGAGGCTTTCGATAGATTGGCGGAACCCACCAACACCTCAGCCCGCTGATGCTTCACCGCCTCCCAAATTGCCTTTGCCACATCCTCCGGCTTCTCCACCACTGGGGTACTCAGCACCAGATCGAGCTGATCTCGACGCGCTTGGGCATCTTCTACATTCTTACCTCCAAAGATTGCCCGTTCCATCAAACTACTCTTGATTAGATTCGGGTAAATTCCACAAACATGAATGCCTTTGGGTGCGAGTTCTGAGTGCAGCGCTTCGGTCAATCCAGTTACCGCAAACTTGCTGGTATTGTAAGGCACAAGATAAGGAACGGGGACTTTGCCGCCGATGGAACTCAAATTAACAATCGTGCCCTGTTTCCGCTCCAGAAAATGAGGTAATAGGGCGTGAATCGTATGAATATATCCCCACAGGTTGAGGTCTATCGTCTGGTGCCAATCGTCTAGGGAAAACGAGTCTGCTGGCCCGGATATATAACGACCTGCATTATTGATCAGCACATCGATAGTGCCATATTCTTCCAGCGCCTTCTGAACGAGGGTTTTCACCTGTTCTGGGTCTCTCACATCGGTGGGAACGGCTAGAGCTTTTCGACCAAGCGATCGCACTTCCTGTGCTGCCGCTTCCAAGCGGTCAGCCTGACGCGCCGCCATTACTAAGTCATATCCTTTCTGGGCAAACAAGAGAGCAGTTGCTTTGCCGATGCCTTGAGAAGCACCTGTAATTAGTACTGTGGAAGCCATACGGTTATTTCAAATAATAGTGCTTTGCTCTCTAAGTTTGTTCAACAAAAACTGGGAAATCCTCTAGCTTTCGTCAGAGTTTTTAATAAAAACTGCTGTAGTTCTGCTCACATAAATCCGATGAACTTTGTGATATAAATTACTTTGTCTAAAACCCCTTACATCTTCCTTGAGAATTAAATGCAGTTTGGGACTATAGACAGAGAGCAGAGATTAATGGGGTAGTTAGGATGTATGCGTAATCAATTTGTTAAGGAATGTAAACGATGCAGACTCGCCCTACTGATTTACCACCTGTTGCTAGCGCCTACAATGGCAAAGACCGCAATGCCTTTCTGTTTGGCTGGAATCCTCAAGCTGAGCTATGGAACGGACGCTTGGCGATGATCGGCTTTTTAGCTTACCTACTTTGGGATTTCGCAGGCTACAGCGTCGTTCGGGACGTGCTGCACCTGGTTTCCTATACCCGCTAATGACTGACTTGCAAGATTCGTCTGGCTGGCAGTTGTAGATAAAGGCTTCATCTGCCAGCCAGACAGTCAAATATCCGATGAAGTTGCCACTGATGTGCAGTCAGAGGCAGCGGTTAAACGTCTCTGGTTCGGATCGCAGTACCAGCTATCCTTTACAATAGTTATATTATTTTTACAGTATTTAACAAAAAGGAAGCGCTATCTCATCCAGACACCGAGCATCAACAGAGTTTTCTTCCCAGAGGGACTTGCACTCGATCGATTTTTGAAGGATGAGTATCGTTGTAAACCAAGCGCGATCGCGGGTTCTTCAGGATAAGGTAGCGATCGCTTCGCTATTAGCTCCTAAATTTTTGCTCGAAAGGAAAGCTACAAATTTATACAAGCATGATTCAGCTCGAACACGCACCTCTGCAACAAGCGAAACTTCCGCGAATACAAAGAAGTGAAAATCCAATTATTGGACTTGTAATTGCTTTTACTATTATTGGCATCTGGGCAAGCAGTCTGGTTTTCTTAATTTCCCTTGACTGGTCGCAAATTCCTACTGTATGGAGAATCCCCGCCATCATTTGGCAAATGTTTCTGTATACAGGATTATTCATTACTGCCCATGATGCAATGCATGGAGTGGTATTTCCTCAAAACCGTAAAATTAATAACTTGATTGGTTCATTCGTTTTATTGTTATATGGATTCTTTTCTTTTGACGAGTTATTGAAAAAGCATGGGGTACACCACCAGCACCCAGCAAGCGAATTCGATCCGGATTTTCATAACAGTCAGCATAAAAACTTTTTTGCCTGGTACTTTCACTTTATGAAAGGTTATTGGAGCTGGAAACGCTTGTTTGCTTTAATGGCTTTCTATAACCTGATTGCTTTCACCCTGCCGATCCCCGAATTGAATTTGACTTTATTTTGGGTGATTCCTTCAATTTTAAGTTCGGTACAGTTATTCTTTTTCGGTACTTTCCTGCCTCATCGAGAGCCACAAGAGGGTTATAAAGACCCTCATCGCGCCAAAACTAATGCTCTGCCCGTTTTCTGGTCATTTATCACCTGTTATCATTTTGGCTACCACGAAGAACATCACGAACATCCTCATCTTCCTTGGTGGCAGCTACCAGAAGCTTACAGAATGAATCAGACCGCTTCTAGTTGACAAATCACCGTTTGTACTGCCAATTGCCATTGTAAATAACCTGAGTTCGGGTTAAGCAGAAGGAAGGAAAAACGCATTGATATTGAGAGAGGGCTTCTTGGGCTGATGGCAATAGGCAATTAATCCACAGACCAAATTCACCAAGAAATTGACCGGACTGCGATGCCTAGAATGCTCAATGTGAGAGATGTTTTTCAATTGGTCGATAATTGTCTCAATTATGGAGCGTTTGCGGATAAGCAGCTTATCTATCAGTGGCATCAGCTTATTCTTCATATTGCGCTTCGGCTTAGTAATCAGTTGAATCCCCATCTGGGTTAACATCTGCTCAAACAACTTTTGCGATATATAGCCTCGGTCAGCCACCACCTTACCAGACAACCCTTTGAGTAGAGTCAGCACAGGCTTACGGTCATCTATATTGCCAGCAGTGACAGCGATATTCAGCAGTTCCCCTTGGTCATTACAAATCAGATGTAGTTTAAAGCCGAAGAACCAATCTACAGAAGTCTTACCCCGCCTGCCGATATCCTTGAACACCTTGTGGCTTTTGATTCGTCGGTTATGACAGACCGCAATCTTGGTCGAGTCCATGACAGACACACCTGTACACTGACCAAAACAACTGTGTAGATAGATACTTAAAGGCATCAGGGTGGAAGGCATCCATTCTACAAAGCGTTGATAACTCACCAACTTGGGAAAGGCTGCACTCCACTGTCCATGTACCTTCTCTTGGTAAAACGCTTTAAAACTCCGGTAATGAGATTGATGAAATGCAATCTCGATGGTCATAATTTCGCTCAGGCACAGTTGACGATGGCGGTGGCGATGTTTGAGTGCATCCCTTATCAGTTGTTTATGCCACAAAGGTTCAAAAAGAAGGCAGAAATCATCGACAGAGCAAAAAAGTTCTTCTAGACTAAGCATGGGACGAGCCTGTAAAGCTGTTGTGTGATGACTTTTAGCTTACTCGCTTGCCCCTTCCTTATCCCGAACTCAGGTTAAATAGATAGAAGGGGCGTATCTAATACGCCCCTTTTTTATTACTTCTTAATCGGTAATTTTTTAGGTGGCGGGAGACTATTTTTCTTTTTCTCTTCCAATTTTTGTTCTTCCAACTTCTTTTCTTCCAATTTTTGGGTTGCTAGGGTTTTGTTTTCCAACGCTAAAGTGTTTTTTGGATCGAGTTTCAAAACTTCATCAAAGACAGCGATCGCTTCTTCTAACCGATCTAACAGCAACAGGGCGACGCCTCGACCGGCAAGACTATTCGCATCATTGGGCGTAATGCGAATTGCCTGGGCGTAAGCGGCGATCGCTTCTTCATACCGTTCTAAAGCGACTAACACGACGCCTCGGTTATACCAAGCTTGTGATAATTCAGGATTGAGGCTAATCGCGCGATCGCTAGAGGCGAGGGCTTCGGGGTTTCTTCCCAAATGCCATAGCACCACCGTTCGGTTCGCCCAGATATCGGCAAGAAGCGATTGATTGAAGTTCGGATCGCTACTTTTAATCGCTCGATCGTAAGCGGCGAGTGCCTTGGGATAGTCTTTTACTGTTCTCAGTATCCTGCCTTTGTTGAACCAAGCTTGGGCATAGTTCGGATTCAGGGTGGTGGCGCGATCGCTCGAAACGATCGCTTCGGAGTATCTTCCCAAAAACCACAGGGTAACGCTGCGGTTGTTCCAAGCTTCAGGGTAATCAGGGTTAAGACCGATCGCGCGATCGTGAGAGGCTAATGCTTCTTCGTATTTGCCTTGTCCAGATAAGGCATTCCCCCGCTGATCCCAGGCTAATGAGGGACTCGCCTCACCCCACCTCCCATCTCCTTGTAATGCTTTATCGCAGGCGGCGGCGGCGTCTTCGTACTTGCTGACTTTGTTTAGCGTCGCGCACTGGTTCGCTAACGCCACAGAGTAAGTGGGACTCAATTTAACCGCCATTTCCTGAGAGGGGAGTGCTTGGGCGTACTTACCCACCAGTGACAGCAAAACGCCATGTTCAGTCCAAGCGGTGGCGTCTGTGGGATTCAGCGCCAAAGCTTGATCGTAAGATGCGATCGCTTCTTGGTACTGACTTAATTTTTTCAGCGCCACGCCTCGGTTGTACCAGGCGATGGCTGGAGTGAGTGTGCCCCAATCAGCATCACTTTTCAGCGCCAAATCGCAAGCAGCGATCGCTTGCGAATATTGCCCAGACGCAGAAAGTGCGGCGCATCGATCCGCTAAAGCTAAAGAATAATCTGATTTAATTTCTAAGGCTTGGTCAAAAGAAGCGATCGCTTCGGCGTTCTGTCCCAGCTTCCTTTGCGCTAATCCTTTGTTATACCAAGCGATCAGCGGTGTATTGTTCTCCCAATTTCCATCGCCTCTGAGTGCTTTGTCGCAAGAGGCGATCGCGTCTTCATATTTGCCTAAGTTGGCGAGGGCGATGCACCGATCCGCCAAAGCTAGGGAATAGTCGGGTTTGAGGCGGATAGCCTTATCAGCGGAAACCAGGGCTTCGGTGTATTTTGCTTGTCCTAGCAGTCCATCCACTCGGTCAGTCCAGATTTTCGGCTTTTTGGGATCGAGAGCGATCGCTTGGTCACAAGCGGCGACGGCTTCTGCATATTTCTTCTCGTCCCCCAATAAGTCACACAAACTCCCCCAGTAATCAATGTCCTTCAACTCCAGGGGTGGCTGCGACGCTGGCTGTGCCAGTATCTTGAAGCAATAAAAACTAACACTTACACAATAAAAACTTAACAGAAATAAACTAAAAGTAAAAAATCTTTGGTTCGCCTTTTTCTCTCTGCGGGATTGCCCTAGCAATGCGATCGCCTTCTTTAAATTGCCGTAGTCTGCCATAGCGAGAGCTGAATTTTAGACTTCAAGAATAGCATAAGCGCGACCATTTATTCCCTTGTTTAAATTAATATTTAACACTTTATCTGTAAAGTAAAATAAACTCTTGCCAGGTTTAAAAAAATCAGAAAAGTATAATTATCTTATCCTTTCGGGAGCTGACAATAAATGTCCGGATTTTTATAAAAAACGCTTGAATATACTCTGTCAACGCCCTCATTGATGAGTAGAATTCTACAGTTTTTTACCTTAACAATTATGCAACGTAATTTTTTACTTGGTTTAGGCGCAAGCTCAATGCTTAGAATTGCCATTTTCTTGCTCGGAATCATTCCGCTACTATCAATCGATGCTGCTTACGCTCAAGTCCCGCCCTCTGGAACTTTCACCGCTACACGCACTTGTGTAGCACCACGAGCAATTAACGGGATAAATCCGGGTAATATCCAAGTCTCAAACGGTCAGCGTTATCAAGCAATTGGCTTCAATTCTCCAAAGCGAAAGTTTATTCAGCTTGCAGTCCCTGGTGCTAAGCCAGAACGTCGCTGGGTTAGTGCTGATTGTGGTAATTTTTCCCCCGCAACAGATGCGAGTTCTGAACCGAACTCCGGCACCGTAACGCAGCCATCGACATCGGTACTACCCTTTTTTGATAATGTTAATAATCCAGAGCTTCATGGCTTTCCACGCGGGCAAAAAGCAGACATCACACCGCCATTACCCCAACTCAATGCTTTTGACCAAGCAGTGTTGAGAACCTGCGGAGCGATTGGTAGCAAAGTGACGCCAAGTGCTTTCAAAAAATTGATGTTAGAAAATCGAGATGTACTGCGTGAAATTCAACAAGCAGTGGGTGGGGACCTGCGTGCCGTCCGCAGTACAGAAGCAGAATTTCTCGACGATTTAACGGCTGCTTGGTCTGCAAGAGGCGGCTTTGAACATATCTTTTGTGGTGAACTCGAAGGGGCAACGAAAATTGGCGGACTGCACTTTTTTGGTAGATACCGAGAACTGCAAGAGCAAGGAATTGGCGGACGACTTGCGAATAATTTGAACAAAGAAGAAGTCGTTCCAGGGTTAGTTTATACCTTAGGAGTATTCATCAAAAAGGATGGTCAAACTTGGAGAGATAATATCAAAGGATATGCTCTTGTCAGCGATGCCAAAGAAATGTTATTAGATGCGACAAAAGCATTGAAAGCACAGGGAAACGCTCAGGGAGCTTGCATTTTAACAGTGCAGGATGATGAAACGAAAAAATCTTATAAGGCGGTTTTTGTCAAGAGTCGAGATGCAATCGTTACTTTTTATCCTGATGCGACTCCTGGAGGAAAAGCTTGCAGAAATTAATTGAATAACCCCATCCCCGCCCCGTTGTTCGTACCGTATACACACACGTCTTCTAGAACCTATTTGTCCGGTTTTGCTCCCCGTAAATCCCCCAACTTATCGGAGGGATTTACGGGGAGAATCAATATTCTGCAACTGATACCTCAGATGGAAGGTGGGCGGAAATAGCACCAGTAGGATTTGAGGAGGATAGTGAATGGAATGCAGACATTATTGAAGCTTGGAAAAACGAATTGATTGCTTGGACTTGAGTGGAAGGGGCAGACATTGCTAACCCTGATTCTGTTCGTTTCCATCTAGCACCTAGCAATTATTGATACTTGTCCAGTACCTCTGAAGTAAAGACGCGATCGCTCTCTTAGCGATTGAACCACCACGATTGGCAGTTAATCCCCCTGCGTCACCGTTTGTTAAGAGGAATATGCCATGACTCTGAAAATAAAAGTTTTCTCCGACTACGTTTGTCCATACTGTTTTCTAGCCGAATTCCCCCTAGAAGCAGCCATTCAGGGAAAGGACGTTGAAGTTGAGTGGCTACCCTTTGAGCTTCGACCATCACCACAGGCGACGCTGAAACCGGAAGACGATTATCTTCAAACGGTGTGGAAGCAGTCAGTCTATCCGCTAGCAAGAAAAATGGGTGTTGAGGTCAAGCTACCAACTATCTCGCCACAACCACATACACATCTAGCGTTCGAGGGTTATCAGTACGCTAGAGAACATGGTAAAGCTAACGAATACAATGACCGTCTTCTCCGAGCGTTTTTTCAAGAAGATCGGGATATTGGCAATATCGAGATTTTGACGCAGTTAGCGGGAGAAATTGGGCTGGATGAAAAAGAGTTTAGAGAATCCTTGGAAACTCGAAAGTATAAAACAGCTCATCAGCAGGCATTAGAACAGACTCGCAAAGAAGTCGGTATTACCTCAGTCCCGACATTTATGATTGGCGATCGCATTTTGCCGGGTTTGTTAAGTCAAGAAAGCTTGGAACGAGCCATTGATCAGGCATTGGAGGGCAATCTTAGTCAAAAATAGCGATCGCCTAAACTGCCCATTTTTCTAACCATTGGCGTGAATTCCCTAACCGACAAATTCATCCCCATCGGGATGGGTAAAGTACAACTCTAGTCATTACAGGAGATAAAATATGGCAATCCTTTCAGGACGAGCTTGGATTACGGGTGCTAGTAGCGGCATCGGCGCAGCGACCGCCAAAATATTGGCTCAGAACGGAGCGAAAGTCGTTTTGTCGGCACGCCGCACAGAGCAACTCGAACAGCTTTCCCAGGAAATTGAACGTGCAGGCGGTCAGGCGATGATCAAACCCTTGGACGTAACGAATCGAGAAGCTGTGGCACAGCTTGGAGAGGAACTGGAAACAATGGGTGGCGTGGACATCCTGATCAATAACGCTGGTTTAATGCCTCTGGCACCGATGCTGGAAGGGCGCGTGGATGAGTGGGAGCGGATGATTGATGTGAACCTGAAGGGACTCCTCTACACCATTCATGCTGTCCTTCCCGGCATGGCTAAGCGCAAGCACGGTCATATTGTGAATCTTGGATCGGTGGCTGGACGCTTTGCCTTTAAAGGGGCGGCGGTCTATTGCGGAACCAAATTTGCGGTGCGCGCCATCTCCGATAGTTTGCGCCGAGAGGCAATTGAATATGGCGTGCGGGTGACAGACATTGAACCAGGAGCAGTAGCGACTGAACTTGCTGATTCAATTAAGCACGAGGCAACGAAAGAAGCTGTGACCGGGCAAGGCGGTTTTTATGCTCCGGGTGCGGATATTCTGCAAGCGGAAGATATTGCCAACGCGATTCTTTACGTGGTGAGCCAACCTGAACACGTCAATATCGGTGAGTTGTTGATTCGTCCGCGTATTCAGGAACTCTAACGAATTTAACCAGCAGGATAATCCCAGAGCATAAACTGTCTTGGGGCTAATTAGCCTCGTTCCCCAGCTGAGCCGGGGAACGAGAAACAGATATCGCTTTTATTGCGCGGCAAAGTCAGGACGGCGATCGCTCCAAAGTTTTGCAGCTTCTAGTTGTGCGGCGAGGGCAATCAACGTGGTTTCGTCAGCGGGGCGTCCCACCAACTGCACGCCGATTGGCAACCCGTTGGCGTCAAAACCAGTCGGAAGTGCGATTGCAGGCTGTCCGGTGGCATTGAATGGGGGACACGGAGCGATCCACTGAATGATTTTCTGCAATCTTTCCTCCGGATTCAGGTGCGCCCACTCCCCAACCCGAATTGGCTGATGCATATAAATGGGCACTACCAAAACGTCATAGTTGTCAAAAAAGGCAACAATGCGCCGCGCCATAATTTGCATCTGAGCAACCGCTTGCAGATATTCACCCGCAGAACCGGATTTCTCTAGCATCCAGCGATTCATCGGTTCCAAGTAGTCGCCGGGAATCCCCGTCGCCGCCACACCAGCTTGCCAAACTTTGGAAAAAGGTTTGATCAAATCGGTAAAGTCTGGACAACCGGGTTCAACGGTATGACCCATTTCTTCTAGCAATTGCACAGTTTTTTGGACGGCTTGCCCAGATGCCGAATCGGCTTCGCCTATCGGGGGAATTGTTGTAGAAAAAGCAATCCGCAAAGACCCCAATTTTTGGGCAGTTGCGGCAAGAAAAGTCGTTCCTGGGTCGGGCAACCAGTAGGGATCGCCCGCGACATAACCAGACATGACATCCAAAAGGGCGGCAGCATCGGCAACGTTACGCGCCAAGCAGCCATTGGTTGCAATGCCATTTAGATGATCGCCCACGGGTGCATAAGACACCCGACCCCTTGAGGGTTTAATGCCGACTAAACCACAACAAGCGGCGGGACCGCGCACCGAACCGCCGCCATCAGAACCTTGAGCGATCGCGCACAACCCCGCCGCCGTAGCCGCCGCAGCGCCCCCACTCGATCCCCCTGGTGTATAGTCGAGATTCCACGGATTCCGGGCGGGTGGAAACGCCGGAGGTTCTGTATAAGGGAAAGAACCTAGTTCAGAAGTCGCCGTCTTACCGAGAATCGTAAACCCCGCCAGCTTAATCCGCGTCACCACCGCATCATCATAAGCGGCAATTTTGTCCATCAGCGCGGCTGTTCCGTAGGTACAGCGAACACCAGAAACGGGGTTGAGGTCTTTAATTGAAATGGGTACCCCAAAAAAGGGCGGAAATTCTTCTGTGTTGCCTGCCAATGCTTCCGTCTTCGCCTGGGCATCGGCAAGCGCCATATCTGCCATGACGGTAAAATAACTCCCCAGTTGGGAATCCAGTCTCTGAATGCGTTCCAGGTAAAGTTCCACCAACTCTAGCGGTGATACTTGTTTGCTGCGGATGAGCCGCGCCTGTTCTATCGCTGGGGTAAAAGCTAAATCAGTTTGATTCATGGGAACTTTGGGCGATCGCTACTTAATCTTGAACGCCTGAGCGCGTCTAGGCAATAAAATCCTAGCTTGCCAATAAACATTGTTTCACGCGATCGCTTTTTCGCTTAAGTATCCGGATCGATACCAAGCGATCGCAGTTGTTCTGCCAGTCGTTCTGCCCGTCTTCGTTCCTGTTCTGCTGCCTCTTCTGGGGTGGGAACCAAAACACCTTCTGGGGTAAAGTAGCGCAATTTTCCAGCTTCTATACCCAAATACAAATCCATAACCTCACTCCACAGCCAACCTTGAGCATTAGGCACAATGGCTTGATACTGTTCTCCTACCAGCCGAAAACCTGCAAACTCTAAATCCTCCGGGTCGAACCAAAAGTATTCTGGCGTGCGAAATCGGTTTTGATAGAGGTCTTTTTTTAAATTTCGGTCAATATTAGCCGTGGAAGTCGAAAGCAATTCGATAATCAGATCGGGATATTTTCCTTCTTCTTCCCACACCACCCAAGAAGTGCGATCGCGTTTTTCGGTATTTTTCACCAGAAAAAAATCTGGCCCTCTAAAGTCTCGATTTCGCAATTGCTGCCGACTAAAATAAACTGTCAGATTAGCGCCAATAAAAAAATCATTGCGATCGCGCCAAAACCATTCTAAGCAACTCACCAATAAAGCTAGTTGCTTGTAGTGCAAAGAACTTTCCATTTCTGGTTCATCGCTCAAAAGTTTTGTAGCATCTGGCATTTGTGCTTCTAATTCTTGTGCTGTTTGGTACATATTGCCACCTGCTCATAGCTATTTTAAATTTCAAATTTTAGAGATGAGAATAGAATTTGTATCAAGATGCGATCGCTTTATCAACTTATTCTATAAAAATAAACAAAGCCCGCATAGGCGAGCTTTGTTTGTATAGTCCCAGCATTTTATGCTGCGGGTCAATCAATGTAACGATGCGTTAAACTTTCGAGCGGTCGGTCAAAATTTCATATCCATCTTCCGTTACCAGCACGGTATGCTCAAACTGAGCTGACAGGGCATTATCCACCGTCACTGCCGTCCACTTGTCGGATAAGATGCGGGTGAACTTTGAACCAGCATTTAAAATCGGCTCAATTGCCAAAGTCATTCCAGCCCGAAGCTTGACATTTGGCATCTCGCGGGTGCGGAAATTAAAAACAGACGGTTCTTCGTGCAAATTCCGCCCAACACCGTGTCCGGTGAAGTCTTCCACAATACTAAAACCATTGCTTAGCACATGGTCTTGAATGGCACCAGCAAGGTCGAGCAGGTAGGCTCCAGCTTTAACTTGTTCAATTCCTTTAAAGAGTGCTTCTTCTGCTACGCGGATTAACTTAGCCGCTTCTGGTGTCACTTCACCAACGGCGATAGTGATGCAGGAATCACCGTGATAGCCCTGGAAATAAGCACCTGTATCAACTTTCAAGACATCGCCAGTCCGAATCACTTTTTTGGCGTTGGGAATGCCATGTACGACTTCGTTGTTGATGCTGGAGCAAATGGAAGCAGGGAAGCCGTGATATCCCTTAAAACTGGGTGTTGCCCCCATTTCGCGGATGCGCTTTTCGGCATAAGCATCTAAATCCGCTGTTGTCATACCAGGCTGCACCATCTCTTGAATTTCTTTGAGTACGGTTGCCACAATCTTCGCCGCCTGTCGCATGATTTCAATTTCACGCTGTGACTTAATTTCAACGCCACGACGTTGTTTTTTCTCGCGGGGAGGTTGAGCGGGTTGGAAAAGCAGATTGTTCAGGATGTTCATTTGACAGATGGCGAGTGGTGGGATGTCAACAGGGTAAAGCGATCGCTCCTCCCGCCTGCTTCTGGGGTGATTGACGATTGAGGAAGCACTCTCCCTGTTAATTTGTCAGGTATTTATTATCTTAAGTTAACTTTGTTGAAACCATTCCTAGGGCGGGAGGCTCCACGGTTGTTCTCGCATCTAAATCGGTTCACGATTACAGCTACCAACTGGTATTAAGACTGGTTCTGCCGTGCTGCCATCAACTCTTTGAATCGAGGCTTAAAGGCTTCGATTGCCTCCTGAGTGGGCTGGGTTTTTTGCCATGCAGGACGCTGCACCAAGTTCTCACACCAGGCACTCAGTTTGGGATGGTTATCCAGCGATACGCCTAGCATAGGCAACAACGGCACCATCGTTCCGGCGACAATCTCAGCGAGGGTGAGACTAGCGCTACCTGCAAAGTATCGATCGTCGCCCAGTAGACTCTCAAAAAAGTTCAGCACTGTCAGAATTTTCTGCTTTGACTGCTCCAACTGCTGTGCGTCTGCATCCAAGCCCATCATTTGATTGGCGAATGGGTTTATGGCAGGCAACAGTTCGTTGACAGTCACCATTTCCACCATCCGCACGGTTGCTAGCGCCTTGGCATCCGTAGGTAGTAAGGCAGGCGTGGGATATTTTGCCTCTAGATAGTCAAGGATGGCTAAGGATTCTATAACGTTAAAGCCATCATCCACTAAAACTGGAATGTGGTGGAAGGGATTCATCGCTAGAAATTCTGGGTGAAATTGATCGCCATCCATATTCAGCGATACCAGCTCAAAGGGAATTTCTTTCTCCAGTAGCGCCACCCATACGCGCCTTGAGTTAGCGGAAAGGGGAGTGTGATAAAGCTTCAGCATGAGGATACCTCTCCAGAACTTATTTCCCAGGATACTCCGCTCCCTGGTCTGGCAACGAGCGCGATCGCGCCTGTAACTTTACCGCAGACTTCCCTCTCCCTATTCCATCTTGCTGCTAAGAAACACTAGCGAACCGTCTTTAAGCCTTCAACTTTATCCATAAATAAATCAGTGAAAATGCTCATGATTGTGCGTTTACGTACCTTCAGGTTGACACTTACCGACATCCCTGATTGCAGCGGGACTTCTCGACCCTTAATTAAAAGAGACTGATTATTTAAGCTAACTTTGGCAGGAAATGTATAATAAGGGCGGATTTGTTCGGGTGGTAGAGCATCCGATCCAATCCAGGTTAAACGACCTTTCGTATCGCCAAATTCTCGGAATGGAAAAGAGTCAATTCTAATATCTGCTTCCATTCCTTCTTTAACAAAGCCAATATCTTTATTGGTGATAAAAACTTTAGCAACTAGGCTGTCACTTGGAACGATTTTTAAAACGGGTTCGGTAGAATTAGTAACAAAACCTGGCCCATGAGGTTTTAGCTCAAAGATAGTTCCATCTACCGGAGCTTTAATTTCTTGATATTTTAAATTTTGTTCCGCTTGACTCATTTGGCTGTCAATTTCTGCAAGACGCTTGTTGTTTTCTACAATTGCCTTGTTTAGCTGATCGTCAATTTCTGCCAAACGTTTTTCATTCTCAGCAATTTTGGTTTGCAAATCTTGTTTCGTCAAAGCGATGGTATTTTGCAGCTTTTCATTCGCTTGCGCGATCGCTAGCTGTAACCGCTTCTGTTCCTGAGTCAGTTGATCCACCTCAGCTTGGCGAGTACGTACATCCTGCTTCTGCTTCAGGTATTGCACGCGGGAAACTGCTCCTTGCTTCATGATCGGTTCTATATCGTCGAGAATTCCCTGATTCACCTCTAATAGGTCTTTGGAACTCGCTATCTCTACCTGAGTTTGACTTAATTGCTTTTCTAATTGTTCAGCTTCTAACCTAGCCGTCGCAACGCGAGAATTTAGTTCTGCTATACTCGATTGAAAACGTTGCTGTTGATCTAAGCTAAGACTTGTTCCTTTGGCAGAACCTCTTAGTTGAGCGCGATACAGTTGATTTTCTGAGGCTAAAGAGGAGCGCACTTTAGTCAGAGAGACTAACTCTAATGGTAGTTTTAGTTGAGCAGTCTCTCCATCTATTGCAGCGGGGAAACCTGCGCCTTTTATTTGCGATCGATAAAACTGATTTTCTTGCTTTAATGCTGTCTGAATTTTATTCAGAGAAGTTAACTGAGCCTGAGCTGTTTCTGAGTCTAAACTCAGCAGTTTATCTCCTTTTTTTACTCGTTGTCCATCCTTGACATAAATTTCTTTCACTACCCCTGCTATTGGAGCTTGAACTTCCTTAACAGCACCTTGAGGTTCCAGTTTGCCAGTCGCAGGGATGGCTTCTTCAATTTGGAATACAGAAGCCCAAACTATCACAAAAGTTGTCATTCCCATGATTCCCCAAACAATCGCGCGAGACCAAGTCGGGGATTGTTGAAGAATAACGGCTTGATCGAAGTTGTTTGAGGTAGAGGCGGGTGGCGTTACTTCCTTATTAGGATTAGGACTTGGAACTGTATTAAGGCTAGGACTTGGGACTGCTTGGGGTACTAAAGATAGGTGTTCGTTAGACTGTTTTCCATTTTGTTGGAGCATAGCTGACAATAGTGCTGAGTGCTAGGACTGGGGACTGTGGACTGAGGACTAAGGACTGAAGAGTGTTAGCGAAGCGGCGCTGTGTTCGCGGACTGAATAATAGAGGGTGAGAGGGGGATTTATTAATTACCCATTAGCCATTAGCAATTCCCATTCAGTTTTCTATAGTTGCGCTTCTTGTTGTTGATACAGGCAGTAGTAGCGACCTCTGAGAGCCATTAATTCATCATGAGTGCCCTGTTCAACGACTGCACCTTGATCCATCATCAAAATCAGACTGGCATTTCTAATTGTAGTTAAACGATGGGTAATAAAAAACACAGTGCGATCGCGGAATGTCGAGGCTAGATTTAAACACACTTGTCGCTCTGCGTTGTAGTCCAAAGCGCTGGTTGCTTCGTCTAAAATCAGTAACTGAGGATTTTGTAAAACGGTACGCGCGATCGCAATTCGCTGTCTTTGTCCCCCAGATAAGGCAGAACCCCGTTCTCCGACGCGAGTGTTGTAGCCGTTCGGCAAAGCCATGATAAAGTCATGGGCAAAAGCTACTTTGGCAGCTTCAATGATTTCCTCATCGCTCGCATCTGGATTGGTTAGCGCGATATTTTCTTGCACCGTCCCATCAAACAAGAGAGTATCTTGAAGCACCATTCCAATCTGACGCCGCAGGGAATAAAGTTCTACCTTACTAATATCGTAGTCATCAATGATAATCCGCCCCGATCTTGGCTCATAGAGTCTGGGTAAAAGTTTTGTTAGGGTACTTTTACCCGATCCACTTTGTCCTACGATGCCGATAAATAGCCCTGCTGGAAAGTCTAGATTAATGTTACTTAGCTGAAGAGCGCCGCTAGGATTGAAGCTAAAAGAAACATTTTCAAACTTCACGCTTCCTTGAATGGCTGGCATGAGAATGTTGTGGCGCTCGGTTTCATCTGCTTCGAGATTTGCGTCGAGAACATCGCCCAGTCGCTCAAGAGATAAAGCGGTTTCTTGAAAGTTTTGCCACAGTTGTACTAATCGCAATAACGGACTTGTTACATAACCGGAAAGGATGCGGAAAGCAATTAATTGTCCTAATGTTAATTCTCCTTTTAGGACTAAATAAGCTCCCGCCCATAACACTAACAAACTGGAGAGTTTATTTAGGAAACTGCTAATTGAACTGGCAGTCGTAGAGGTGGAAACTGTTTTAAATCCAGCACTGATATAACGACCATAACGCTCTTGCCATTGCCAGCGCGATCGCAATTCTAAATTTTGCGCTTTAACTGTTTGGATTCCTGACAGAACTTCCACTAAATAAGAGTGAGTTTCGGCGTTGCGCTCTGCTTTCACCCGCGACTGCTGCCGAATGATCGGTGACACTCCAAGTGTTAGCAAAGCAAACAGTGGCACTGTTGCCAATGCGACTAGCGTTAGCACTCCGCTGTAAATCAACATCACCGCAATGTAGATGACTGAAAAGATGGCATCTAACACTACAGTTAAGGCAGTTCCGGTTAAGAAGGAGCGAATATTTTCTAGTTCATTAACGCGAGTAGCGAGTTCCCCAACAGGTCGCCGTTCAAAATAGGACAAGGGCAGGCGTAGAAGGTGGCTGATGACCTCTGAGCCTAAAGCCAAGTCCATCCGGTTGGTGGTATCAACAAATAAATGCGTGCGTAAACTGGTCAGAACTGCTTCGACAGCAGCGACGACTACTAAGAAAATGCCTAAAACAGATAAAGTATCGATACTATTTTGTACAAGAACTTTGTCAATAATCACCTGAGTCATCAGGGGATTTACTAGACCAAAGATTTGTACAAAAATGGAAGCAATTAAAACTTCTATTAAAACTTTGCGGTAGCGATAGATAGAAGGTAAAAACCAACGCAGACTAAACCGCTCTTTAGAAGCTTCTTTTGTGGGTCGGAGCAGCAAAACTTCCCCTTCTGGCCCCCACGTTTCCATAAATTGGGCGGGTTTTTTGCGTAAAATGCCAATTTCTGGCACCGCCAGCACTAACTCGCGATCGCTAATTTTGTAAAGAATCGCAAAACTATCTTGCCAGCTAATCATGGCGGGAGCTTGCAGGCGACACACCGCAGCCGCAGGCACTTTAATTAATTGCGTATTTAACCCGGTTAACTCAGCCACCGCACCGCAAAATTGCAGAGATAAGTTCTCGGTGTGCTTGAGGTGATTGACTAAGACTCTCTTGATGACATCCCGTCGGAAAGGTATCCCCAAGTGCTGAGACAGCATTTGGAAGCAAGCTAATGTTGCATCCAAACGACCTCTCCCGTAGATGTAGGGGTGTTTCTCCTGTTTAAAGGGCGTCGCCGTTTCACCGGCGGGAGGCTGTTCCGGCGCGTAGGGAATCGCTTCCCAGTCGGTTGTAGGGGCAAGGGACGCCGATGCCAATGCGATCGCGTCTTTCGATTCCGAGGGAAACAGGATTGACTTCTGCAAGCCCAATAAACGAACCCCTCTCGCGCCTTCTACGTGTAAATTTCCTGGTGTACTCGGTATTAAGCGGCTTCCTACGGGGAAATCAGCGGCGGTTCCGCCACTCACCAGCCATACCCAGTTAGGATCTATCTTGCTGAGGGGAGTTTTTCCGGGGGGTAAGTTGAGAATCGTTGCTTCTGAAACCGCTTTTAAAGCGAGTTCCTTGAGATTGGTTGTCCCATCAGCTTGACGCGCCAATTCTTCCCCAATCAGATCGAAGACTTCAATCAAAGAACAACGGTTTTCAAAAGCAGCCGCAAATGAGCGTTCCTGGTTTAATAAAGCTAAAAAATCGGTGTCTGGGAGGATTAAACAAATAGTTTCTGTCGAAGCGATCGCTGTCTCGCAAGCTGTTCCCCGAATTAAGCTAACCCATCCGAGAATTTCTCCGGGTTCTAATAATTTCAGGGTGACAGGTGCTTGGCTCCGGGGGTCATAACCTAAAAGGCGGGCTTGCCCTTGATAGATGATGGCAATTTGCGCTGGCATTGTTTCTCGCACAAACATTGCCTGTCCCATGCGGTAGCGCAAAAATTGAAATTTTGTTGCGACTCTTTCTAAGACAACCGATGGCAGTTGATTAAACGGAGATATACCAGCGAGAATTTCTTTGATACTAATTGCCGTATGGGTCATCCCGTTTTGCGGCTACGCTCTCCATCCAAGCTGCTACTTGATGGGAAAGAAAGCCACCCTCCTTGTTCAAATATTTACAATCTATTACAGTTAAACCCGATACTTTTGCTGAAAAAAACAGAATATTTTAATAAGTGATGCCTCAGATCCTTGTGAATCATTTTGACAGGTTTAGCACCACTCTTCTGTAGTTTATCAGAATAGTTCAGGGCAAGAAAAATGCGTATTATCGAAGTTGTTTTTAACACCTAAATAGAGCGATGCTCTACTTAGCGATCGCTCGTTTACGCTGCTGCCAGTTGACCGCTTGGTTCAACTTTACGATTTGTTGCAGCCCCCAGCCAAATTTTATCTGCTTCGGGTAGGTTCCCGATTTGCTCTTGCACCCACGTTTCAAAAAGTTCTCGCAGCAATCGTTGACGCATGAATTCATTTAATTGGGCGGGAACTAACTTTTCTAGGCGCACAATGACCATCCATTCACCTAAAGGTCTGGGCGACCAAAGTTGATTCTTTTGACTAACCGATAGCAGTCTCGCCAGATGCGGGTGGAGAGTCCCAATCTCTACCGGGCCGATAGTTCCACCCGTTTGTGCTTCAGGCCCTTGGGAATACTCAGCCGCCAGTTCGCTAAAAGATTGCTCTTGTTCGGAAAGGCGGAAATAAAGTTCTTGGGCAATGCCTGGATCTTTCGTCCGAATCAACGAATAAATGGCTTGATCCAATTGACCTTTGCGCTTGAGAAAATAAGATTCTAGTTTGTTACCCCAAGTCGCTTGTTTAAATTTTTCAATTCTTAACTTCCGCGTTGTCAAGGCTTCTAAATGCTCTTGGCTCATCCCGTAGCGCTCTAGCCAAGCTTGCTGTTCGGCTTCAGAAGTCAGTTGATTTTCCTGGTAGAAATTCCCGCAGGCATGAGCAATTTCTTCAGGCGTACAGTTAACAGAAGCGATCGCGCTATCAATAATGCTCTCACGCAGCAATTGAGGAAACATTTGGTAGCTAGCCAGTAGGGGAATGATTTCCTCAGCTGTGAGGGTGCGATTACCGATTTGTAAAGCTGTAGTCATACCTGAGTCCCTTTGAATTTCTGGTTTGCGACTGATATTTTGAGCGCGATTGCTCTGACAAAATCTGCAAATCTCTAAGGATGTATCAGCCGAAAAATCAGGAATTATGCAATACGTTACAAAACTTTACTTGTACCCCTTTCTAGGAGCCAGCGCAGGAAGTGGCGTGAGGCATCCCTGTGGGCGATCGCGCGGTGAGAATGACCTCGCCAAAGTTATTCCTCACCCATCCTTGGGCTTCCATCAACTGCTCGGTAGTCTGCCCGGTAGCCGGATGGCTGGGAACAACCGCAGGATTCGGAAGATTCCCGACTTGCTGAGTTCTCAGGCGCAAATCGCTCCAAACGGTGACGCTGCTGAGGGTTTCGCCGGGATTGGGTGGAATTCCACCGCGTCCGGTAACGACCAATTCGCTTTTTTGTTGCCCGACCGTGGTTCCACAACTTGATGCAATCAGTCCAGAGGCATCCACCAAGTCCGTCGGTAAAGCGACTACACCGCGACTGGGGTCAACATCCGGCGTATTGATTTCCACCACACCGTTCACCCCAAACTCAGAACTGGCGGTGATGTCGCTCAAGAGAGTTTCGTCTTCCCGAAACTGAATTCCAAAGATGCCTTGAGTCGTAATTTGGATATTCCCCCCATTGCCAGTAAAAGCATTGGCAGTAATGTCGCTATTTTCCCCAGGGACGGCGACGATAAATGAGCTGTTAATCGTGATGTTGCCACCATTGCCACCCGCACCTGCAATGCCAGCGGTACTTGAGATTCTACTGTTGTGGCGCAGCAGTAACAAATCCTGCACTAACACCATATTTCCCCCATTACCGGATGCAGTTGCTGCCGTAATCGTTGCCTGGTTATCTAAACTCAGGCTTTGAGCAGTCAGCTCAAGGTTGCCAGCACCTTTGGCATCGTTCGCTGGATTAAAACTGCTCGCGGCTACGGCTGCTCCATCCCGGAGCGTCAACTTTCCAGTATTAACCCTCAGACTTCCCCCGCGACCTGTGGCGTCAAAAACACCTGGAAAGCCGGGAATTCCTCCAGAAACAGCAAGCAAGCTACTGGGAAACTGACTGCCTTTAGCAGTACCCGCTAATTCCACAAACTCGGAAGCTTGAACGGTTAAATTTCCCGCATCCCCTGCACCTAAAGTAGAAGTCTGGATGACGGCTCCATCGCGGACGCGCAATCGTTCAGTCTCAACGCTTAAGGCTCCTCCATCTGCCTGGGAACCGATACCGCTTCCAGAAAATAAGCCGCTCGGAAAAGGCAAACCGAGCTGATTTGTCAGCAATTGACCGTCTGCGGAAACCGCAACCCCCGCCAGTTCAACGTCTGAAGCTCGAACGGTCAAAGTGCCTGCCTTGGCTTGGCTAAACTTGCTAAGCGTCGTCACTGCAACTTGTGCCCCATTTTGAACGCTCAAGCGATCGCTCTCTATAGTTAAATTTCCTCCAGTTCCGGTGGCGTTTTGTTCTACTTGGGCACGCAAACTGCTTTGCCTGAGCGTATTGTTTTCATCGAAACCATAACCCATGGCTTCCACTTGGGTCGCTCTCACGGTCAAATCTCCGGCTTTCCCTTGCCCAAAAGTAGAAGTTGTTACTTCGGCTCCATCTCGGACAATCAATTGTCCAGTTTCAACGGTTAGATTTCCCCCATCCCCTTTCGCTCCCCCTTGGACTGTAGCCCGCAATCCACTCCCAATTTCGCGATCGCTCGATCTGCCACTGACTTCTACCGAATCCGTCGCCCGCACCGTTAAATTCCCGCCCTGCCCTTGACCGAAAGTAGAAGTGGAGACTTGCGCCCCATCCCGGACAATGAATTTTCCGGTTTCAACGGTCAGATTTCCCCCAGATCCGGTGGCTGTTTTTGAATTAACCCTGGCAAATAAACCACTGCGATCGCCACTAGGCGAACTGCCACTAATGTCCACCAACTCCGAGCCAGTGACCGCTAAAGTCCCTCCGGGTGCTGAACCCAAGGTATTCGCCAGCATCTGAGAACCCTCTGTAAGCGCGATCCGCCTACCTTGGACGTGGATATCGCCTCCCCCATTGCCGCTGGTCGTTACCGTCGTTTGCTGGGACTGGATGTCTTGGAAGTTCTGGATATTCGGATACCCCAGAGCATAGCCTTGGGCAGTTGGGGTGAGGTTAACTTGTGCGGGGGAAGTGGGTGTGGATGCTCCAGCGACGCTGCCTAATTCAATCCGTCCCCCCGCCGCCTGTAATCTTCCTCCCACGAGCGTCAAGTTACCACCCACTAGCCCCAAGGTTTTCCCAGACGGCACTTGCAGCTTAGCCCCCTGTACTTGAATGCTGGCTGCTGGTTTTCCAAATTGCAAACCAATCGGGACGCTGGCTGTCAGCAGCGGTGTCGTTTGGGGATTCGTGGCGCTGAACGAAGTTCCATCCGCCAAGCTGAGGCTAGTCGCCGTACTCGCCAAAAAAGATCCGCCAATCTTCAGCGCCGCATTTGAGCCGAAAGTAATCCCATTGGGGTTAATTAGAAATAGGTTGGCTGTCCCGTTGGCTCGAATCAAGCCGTCAATCTTAGACTCCGAGGAACCCGTGACGCGGCTGATAATGTTTTGAATATTGGCAGCATTGTTAAAGTAAGCACTGCCGTTAGTCGGAATCGAAAATTCCTCAAAACTGTGGAACAAGTTGGAGTTAGCTTGCGTACCTCCGGTAATTATTCTGCTGTTGCCACTTTGAGTAACGATGGAGGGCTGGGGTAGGGTTGAATCCTCGACAATTTGCGCCTGCATGGGGCTGGTTGTCACCAGACAGAACCCGGAAAGACTGCCAAAAAGCCAAAATGACAGAGAACGCAGTTTCATACACAAACCCCACAACTGGGTCGGATTCAACCATTTGCCTGAGTAAAAACGTATCCAGACGTCTGTCAGGATGAAAAAGGCGATCGCTTCCCAGAATAGCGTGCCATTTTGCACGCACGATATCTAAACAATAATCATGTCTGAGGCAAGAACAAAACCCGAATCGATTTGCACAGACGCCAACTGTGTCTGCTCAAAGAACAAAGCACCTGTGCTGCTGTCGTAGCTGAACTTATCGGATTGACCTTTCCCAATGCCGAAACCACTAGCAGAAATCTGAATCTTATCCCCCTCTAGGGAATTGAAGTCCAGGATGTTATCAATTCCCTCCCCCGGAGAATTAAAGACAAATTTATCCGCCCCCTCACCACCCGTCAGCCGGTCATTGCCAAAACCGCCGCCGAGAGTGTCCTTGCCAACCTGACCCTTGAGGACATCATTCCCGTCGCCGCCAGATAGCCAATCGTTACCAGACCAGCCCATCAGAAGGTCATCGCCAGCATCCCCATAAAGGCTGTCATTCCCATTTAAACCATCTAAAATATCATTTCCGGCTTCGCCGTACAGCTTGTCTTTACCGTAACCCCCATTCAGATAGTCGTTGCCAAAACCACCCAGTAGCGTGTCCTTCCCGGCTTCACCGTAAAGGCTATCGTTGCCGTTCCAGCCATTGACGTAGTCTTTCCCGGCTTTCGCATAAACAACGTCATCCTCCTGACCACCATATAAAGAGTTGTTGGCAGCATTGCCGATAATGGGGGCGACAATATTGTTAGCGTCTTCGATGGTAATGACGGCAGTTTTAATATTCGAGTTGAGGCTTAACTGAATTGGAACAACGCCGTTGTTCGGATTGTTGGCATCGTTTTCCTTGAATGTATAGGTCTCCTGCGTAAACCCAAAAGGAGCTGAGTCCTTAATGGTCCATACTAGAGTGTCATTTCCATCAACGACATTATCGTTAAAAATTTGCAGGGGGATAGACGCTTGCCCGTCCACAAACTTGACATCAGCCTTGGCAAACCAGGGTTCGTCAAAGTTCTGTTCCCACTCGTTGAAGTTCCCTTGTCCTCCTGGAAGATCGTAGTCACCGCTGCCTTCGGTAGCTAGAAATATAGGAATCCCTGTACCTTCTTGTTCGTCAACGATCGCATCTTCAAATTCCATAACTTCATCCCTCCAGAACAGGTAGATATGAAAGTAAGTTTTGATTCAGAGCAGATGTTTGCCGAAAGCAAAAAATTTTGAAGATTGCTGTAAAGAAAAGAAACGCGATCGCCTCAAAAACTCAGTGAACTGATTTTTATCGCAGCAGCTTGAGGAAACCTCAATAAAACGGGTTTATTCGTGCCATCATTTCAGCCTTCCCTTAACATGGATAAATTAGAGGGACAGCTACTCTCTCGTAAAACTAAAATTTAGGCATCAAGCCAAAGCTACCCTGTCTCCAAAAAAACCAAACATTGAGCAAAGTGCAATCAATCACGGGAAATCACGATTCCTTCCTATAGCAACCCGATTTGATTGGTCAGATATTTTTTAACGAACCGTCAAGGACGCGCTAGCCCTTAGGCGATGCAAAGCATTAGAAATCGAAAGCATAACAGCTCAAAATCCTTTAAAATTACTCTACCCTAATTACTAACAATATAAAGCATTTATTTTAGCTATTGATACCTTCTTAGCTTATTTTTACAACTGAATTTTGCCTGCAATTGGCCAACCGCTCTACCTTTAGATTGGTAGTATAATTTCTATAAATCAATGGCACTCGTTAACCCAAAATTTATTCTCAAAATGTAGAATTGCCTAATATTCTTAACTCCTATTGTCTTTAGGTTCCTTAGAATTTAGGTGCTAAGCCCAGTGGCATCTGGAACGCAGAGTCACAATCAAGCCAATAGAGGCAAAGTTTATTAGTGAGAGTTGGCGCAAATAAATGGTTCATTGCCATCATTTTCTTTTGCTCAAGAATAAATTCGTTGTAATCAGCTAGGTTATCGAGTCCCAAGAGGTTCAGAATAATCTCAGTAACTAGCCAAACAGTTGTTTTAACGAATACTCTTTTCCACTGCGCCTTCATTGGTTTATACCTTCCGGGACGATCGAGGTTTGTACCCTGGTTGCGGTCTCAATAAGATTGGGTTCTAGATGAACCGCTATAGACTTGTCAGATACAGGTGCAGTAGTTTTGCAAAGCTTTACAAACGTTTACAATGATTCTGCTAATCGGCAGGTACAGCAATATATTTAGGCACTTTACCTGTGCAATCCCGCCCTCTTTAGGGTCATTTGATGTCCCTTTCATATTGTTCAGCTAGGGGTAGTCATTGCCTCAGCAGAAAAAAAAGCCCCCCAGAGATTCATGTCTCTGAGGGGAGCTGAAGTTATCGAGTCAAGTTATCCCGATGTGTCAACCTAAACGCTGACAAAGTCAGCAGAAGCGTAAACATTGGTCGTATCCTGAACCACCGCAATCAAGTCATTGCCCTTATAGATTGCCGTATCCAGCGCCGTGGTGCCTCCGAAGTCATAGCTCTTACTCAGGGTGTAGTCAGTGTAGCTGCCCTTGACGTGAATCTTGTCGCCCTCATTCCACTTGAAGTCAGTGATGGTTGCGTAGCCACCACCCAGGTAAGAGACGCCACCGTAAGCGGTACCTAGCACGAAGGTGTCACCCTCGCTGCCACCACTCAAGGTATCGTATTCACCAACCGTGCCGCCATAGCCATTCAGGGAATCCTTACCGGCTTCGCCATAGAGTTTGTCACTGCCAGTGCCGCCATACAGGCTGTCGTTGCCATAGTAGCCCAGCATCGTGTCGTTGCCCGCACCACCGGATAGGTAGTCATCCCCATACCAGCCATCCATGTGGTCGTTGCCTACTTCGCCATAGAGACTGTCGTTGCCGTAGCCGCCATTGATGTAGTCATCGCCGTCATAGCCGAGGATAGTGTCATTACCATCCTCACCATAGAGGCTGTCGTTGCCAGTCCAACCATCTACGTAGTCATTGCCTGCGCCAGCTTTCACAATATCGTCACCGGCTCCAGCATAGATAGAATCGTCGTAGGCAGTGCCGTTGAGCTGACTGTGGTAGTTGAATGGATAGCCGGGGCCGTTGAAGGTGTTGTTGTCGTTGTAAGCGGTGCCGTTAATAATCGCCATAATCTTTGCTCTTTAGGATTGCTTAGGATTGGTGTTGGTCGGGGTGTTGGAATCAATCAATCGCTTGAATCGGTTGATTGGTGGTCAGTGATGTCCAAAAGGTTTGTATTCTCAGGAAATGTTATTGTTCGCCGTTGCACTTCTAGAGAGCTTTTGAATCTCGCTGGTTGCTCTATCGACTGGAGGCGGTTGATGCTGCTGGGAAAACCAGAATTTACTTTGTTTTTTCCCTGGTGCATTTTGTTGACCTCTATGCACTTGTCAGCCTGAGTAGCGCTAGTTATGCAAGTTGTTACAAACGTTTACATGAAATTGTGCAACCATACAGTTTAAGTAAGGGTAGCGATCGCGTAAACAGAAAAGAAAAAAGCCCCCCAGAGATTCATGTCTCTGAGGGGAGCTGAAGTTATCGAGTCAAGTTATCCCGATGTGTCAACCTAAACGCTGACAAAGTCAGCAGAAGCGTAAACATTGGTCGTATCCTGAACCACCGCAATCAAGTCATTGCCCTTATAGATTGCTGTATCCAGCGCCGTGGTGCCTCCGAAGTCATAGCTCTTACTCAGGGTGTAGTCAGTGTAGCTGCCCTTGACGTGAATCTTGTCGCCCTCATTCCACTTGAAGTCAGTGATGGTTGCGTAGCCAGTACCTAGGTAGGAGACACTACTAGCGGTACCCAGAACGAAGGTGTCACCTTCGCTGCCACCACTCAAGGTATCGTATTCACCAACCGTGCCGCCATAACCATTCAGGTAGTCCTTACCGGCTTCGCCATAGAGTTTGTCACTGCCAGTGCCGCCATACAGGCTGTCGTTGCCATAGTAGCCCAGCATCGTGTCGTTGCCTGCACCACCGGATAGGTAGTCATCCCCATACCAGCCATCCATGTGGTCGTTGCCTACTTCGCCATAGAGACTGTCGTTGCCGTAGCCGCCATTGATGTAGTCATCGCCGTAGTAGCCGAGGATGGTGTCATTGCCATCTTGACCATAGAGGTTGTCGTTGCCATACCAGCCATCAATGTAGTCATTGCCACTTCCGCCATAAACTGTATCGTTCCCGTCTTTGGCGTAAATGGAATCATTGTAAGCGGTGCCGTTGAGTGTGTCGTTGTAAATGGTGCCGTTGATAATCGCCATAATCTTTGCTCTTTAGTAAGGATGAGAATTGGTGTTGTTTGGTGTGTTGGAATCAATCAATCGCTTGAATCGGTTGATTGGTGGTGGCGGCTCTCCGAAAGGTTTGTATGTTCAAGAAGTGTTATTGTTCGCCGTTGCACTTCTAGAGAGCTTTCGGACATCGCTGGTTGCTCTATTGACTGGAGGCGGTTGATGCGGTTGGGAAAACCAGAATTTACTTTGTTTTTTCCCCGTTGCATTTTGTTTACCTCTATGCACTTGTCAGCCTGAGTAGAGCCAATTATGCAGGTCGTTACAAACGTTTACATAAAATTGGCAAATATGGGTGGTTGTGCCTCAGATCAGTGGGGAGATAGGAAATGAAAAACCTTCCTACATAGGCTTTTCAGCTTTGGCACTGTAGATAAATGTTGTTCAAAGCGGCGTTAACAATTGCTTTTGACGTTGAAACATATCTTGGATCGCTCAAATGAGTGTCCCTGAATCGTGCGACAGTTGGGCTATTTACTTTCAACCAGAGCGATCGCTATCCTTGAAGAACGCATAATTACGCGCCTAGTTCTTCCTTGCCACCTGCCGGAATCCTGATTCATCAGCTATCGAGAATCCGTAATCTCTAACTGTATGGAGTAGACATCAAGGGGAAAGTTATCTTAAATAGATAGGCTTCCAGACAAAATTGGCGCTGTATCAACCGAAGGGGCGATCGCAAATTATGGATGGACTAGAGTCAAAGCTTCGCTATCTGGTGAAAGAAGCCTGTATGCACCCGCATGGAAGTGCCCAGCGCCAGAAAAACTTAACTAGGGTGATCCGCTTAATCGCACACAAGCTTTGGAAAGAATATACGCCTTACTATGAAGATGCACTGCAACAGACCTGGGTGTATTTCTGTCAAAACATCTGTGAAGGGAATACCGGCGAAGCTTATGACCCGAATCGCAGCAGTGTCATCACCTGGCTGAATACCTACCTGAAACGGCGGCTTCAAGATTTCTATATTGACGGTAAAAAACAAGAATCGAGAACCGTTACAGGTCAAGCCAAAAGGTCAAAGTCGGGCGATATCGGTGAAACGACTGACCCGGTGGATAGTCTGGAAGCCACTCCGGATGTTCCCCCCTTGTTGGACGACATCATAAAGTGGGTGGAAGCCGATTCTCAAGGTGAGTTGCGCCGCACGCACATTGCCGGTCGTCCCGAAGTGAATGCTCAAGCGTTAATCTTGCGACGCTTACCCCCAGAAGCCGGTTGGAAAGAGCTTTCAGCGGAATTTAACCTCCCCATTTCCACATTGAGCAGTTTTTATCAGCGCCAATGTATCCCTCGCTTGCGTAAATTTGGTGAATCGGAGGGATATCTATAAATAAAGAACGGAGCCTCCCAACAATGACTTTTAACCCCCACGAACTAGAAGATTTTGCCCTACCGTTACCGATTACCCAAGCCGCACGCACGATAGCACAGCAGTTTGCCACTCAGCAGCCGACACCGCACAAAGCAGAGCAAGTTCTCTTGAATACCCTATCTGTCTGTGTGGTAAACGATTATTTGCAGATGATGGGGATTCCCACCAATCTTGCAGCCAGTGATAGCTGGAATCCCATCGTGCGCTTATGTTCTGATGTAGCTGACCTAGAAGTGCGGGGACTTGGTCGCTTAGAATGTCGTCCGTTGAGAAGCACCGAACAAATCTGCCACATTCCCCCCGAAGTTTGGTCAGATCGAATTGGCTATGTGATGGTTCAAATCGATGAATCGATGCGAGAGGCAAGTGTGTTGGGATTTACCCCCAGCGTTACTACCTCAGAGTTGTCGATCGGTCAATTGCGATCGCCTGAAGATTTACTCGATCGCTTGCAGGAATTAATGCATCCGATTACAGCGGCTGCATCGTCTCTCGCCCCTGCCTTCCGCAGAACCCAAGCCAACTTGAGCCAGTGGTTCAACAATGTTTTTGAAGCCGGTTGGCAAACCGTTGAAACCTTGCTAACTCCGCCTGAATCAAATCTAGCCTTTAGTTTTAGAGGCGATGTACTTGCTCCCAGTTTGGAACAGCCAGAAGCTGCCGTTCGCAAAGCAAAATTGATAGACTTAGGGGTAGAGATTGCCGACCTTTCTGTCGCTTTAGTTGTTGAAATCAATCCAGAATCTGAGGAGAAAACGAATATTCTTCTTCAGGTGCATCCTAGGGGTAATCAAGCTTATCTACCCCCTTCTCTTCAATTGATTGTCCTTGATGAATCTGGCTCTAATTTTCTAGAAGCTGAGTCAAGAGATGCAGATGATTACATTCAATTAGAGTTTAGTGGCAATTCTGGAGAACAGTTTAGCGTTAGAGTCGCTTTGGGGAATGCCAGCATTCAAGAAGACTTTGTTATTTAGCGATTATTTGTAAACTTGAGGCACCTCTTGTAATCCAAGAGCAATTTTTCCATTTATCTGGAAACAACCCTTACATTTAATTGCTGAAAACTAATCGTCCTACCGTCAAAATGGTTAAATTAGTTGTTATAAAACTATGGAGTGGTTCTTTTGAAGAAGGTTTCCCAGTCTCATTACAAATTGGGAACGATGGTGAACGCCCTTCGATAGAAAGCGTTGGAATGTTACCTCCCGCTCCAGAAATTCCCCAACACTACACCATCTGGACAACCGCTTATCGTCGTTTGGGAGTGCCCTACAGACTAGAAGCAAAAATTAGTCAACCGACTAATGTTGCCAAGATTGATGACTGTAGTTTGGCAGCCAATGTATTGCGCGATCGCTTAAATGTCTGGCTAAATTCAGAGCCGTTTCGGGCAATTCGAGAAAAACTCTTAGAACAATTAGTTCCTGCCGATGAAATTCGGTTCATTATCCAAACCGAAGACGTTCAGCTACGGAAATTACCTTGGCATCTTTGGGAATTATGCGATCGCTACCCAAAAGCCGAAATTGCTTTAAGCGCTCCAGTCTACGAACGTGTAGAACAACTCTCATCGCCTATCGAGAAGGTGAGAATTTTAGCAATTTTGGGGAATAGTACGGGAATTAATACCCAAGCCGATCGGATTTTATTAGAGCAATTACCCAACGCAGAAATCAGATTTCTGGTAGAACCACAACGGGAAGAATTAACCGAACAGCTTTGGAAACAAGGCTGGGATATTTTATTTTTTGCGGGTCATAGTTCCAGCCAGAAGAATGGCGGAACGGGACAAATTTATATTAATCAAACAGAAAGTTTATCAATAGAAGAACTTAAATATGGATTAAAAAAAGCGGTTGAACGCGGGTTGAAAATCGCGATTTTTAACTCTTGCGATGGGTTAGGTTTGGCAAAAGATTTGGCTTCTTTACATATTCCGCAAATTATTGTGATGCGGGAACCCGTACCGGATAAGGTTGCACAAGAATTTTTGAAGTCTTTTCTCGAAGCCTTTGCTCGTGGTGAGTCGTTTTATTTAGCAGTACGGGAAGCACGGGAAAGATTGCAAGGACTAGAAGCTAAATTTCCTTGCGCGACTTGGTTGCCAATCGTTTGCCAAAATCCGGCTGTGTTGCCACCGACTTGGCAAGGAATTGTTGGAAAAAGGAAAGAAGAATTCCCGATTCTCGATTCCCCACTACCATCCCCCTCCCGAACCTCCCAGACTCAAGCTCAAACCTGGCGGGGACGACTGCGGGCAGCGTTGCTTGCCAGCGTAGCGATCGCATCATTGATTGCGGGGGTGCGGCATCAGGGAATGCTGCAATCAATAGAACTAAAAGCTTTTGACCAAATACTGACCAGGCGACCCGATGAAAAGCCAGATCCGCGCCTTTTGGTGATTACCATTACTGAAGCAGATGTTCAAGCTCAGAATCCAGAACAGAGGCGTGGGTCGTTGTCAGATCCGGCACTCAATCAACTGTTGCAGAAACTAGAGCAGTATAAACCGCGAGCGATTGGCTTAGATATTTATCGAGATTTTCCAGCATTACCCAGTCAGAAAGATTTAGCCAATCGGTTACGCCAAAGCGATCGCTTAATTGGTATTTGCAAAGTCAGCGATCCTCAGGCGGAGGAACCGGGGATTCCACCACCACCGGAAATCCCGACAGAACGCTTAGGGTTTAGTGATTTCATGGTCGATTCCGATGGAGTGGTTCGTCGCCATCTGTTATCGCTGAAACCAGACCCCGCCTCTCCCTGTACGGCTTACTACGCCTTCAGCGCCCAATTAGCATTCCGTTATTTAGCGGCAGAAGGCATTGTACCGACAATTAATTCAGAGGGGTTCTTGCAACTGGGCAAGGTGGTTTTTAAGCCTTTGGAGAGTTTTACAGGTGGCTACCAAGGAACCGATGCCTGGGGTCATCAAGTGCTGCTGAATTATCGCTCCCACCGCTCCCCGGAAAATATTGCGGATCGAGTGACCCTCAGAGAAGTTCTCAACGGTCAGATCGATCCCAATTCCATCAAGGATCGGATTGTTTTGATCGGCACGAGCGCTAACAGTTTTCATGACTATTGGCTCACACCCTACAGTCAAGGTCAGTGGGCTGAAAAGCAAATGCCGGGAGTATTTGTGCAAGCGCAAATGGTGAGTCAAATGATTAGTGCAGTGAAAGATGGGCGATCGCTATTATGGGTGTGGCCTCAGTGGGGCGAAGTTTTTTGGATTTGGGGCTGGTCTTTACTGGGAGGGTTGTTCGTCTGCTATCTGAAGTCCCCGGTCCACTTAGGGATAGCGATCGCCGCCGCACAAATCTTGTTGTATGGTTTATGCTTGGCACTGTTAATCCAAAGCGGTTGTTGGGTGCCTTTGGTTCCACCAGCGCTAGCCTTGGTAGCGAGCAGCACCAGCGTAGCCGTGTATGCAACCTTTCGAGCTAGACGATAGTCACTCACCTTAAAATTCCTTCGACTAGCTATATGAAGTTCCCTTTTAAACAGATAATCCTTGCCAGAGCGATCGCGCAGCGTGCCAAACCTTATATCTTGCACCTGAAAAACCTAAGCCCCCCTTCGCCTTCCCTGCAAGGCAAGACTGAGTCGGACTCCCCTCGCCTTGCAGGAGAGGGGTTGGGTCAGAGGTCTCCTAATACAAGCGGTGCCAAATGGCCTACCCTCTTCCTAGTTGCTTTTATCGGCAGTTTGACGCAAATCCCCGTAAAACCTGCTTTCGCAGAAGTCTTAACCGTACAGTCCAACGCGCCACCACCACCAGCAGACCGTAGCGCCCCCACTGGACGAAGGCAAGGAGGCGCTAGCCGTAGCCCTGGCACCCTTCTGTTCAAGGCACCCCCACCACCAGCAGACCGCAGCGCCCCCGCTGGACGACAGCGAGGAGGGGCTAGCCGTGGTACGTGTCCAGCCGCGATCGGCGAGGAGCCTCTGACTGCCTTGGTGCCTGCGACTCAGACAAGTTTGAATGAAGGACAATCTGGGAACTCACCCTTAAAAACCTTTGAGTCCGTATGGGCATTAACGGCTGCTGAGGCTCCTACCTTTTGGTATTACATTCCTTATGCGCTCACACCCGACCTGCCTGTGGAATTCATCCTACAGGATGACCAAGGTAACAATGTCTATCAAACCAAGTTCATCGCATCCCAAAAGCAGCCTGGTGTAGTCAAAGTGCGTCTTCCGGCTACAATAGCGCCCCTAAAAGTGGGCAAGATGTACCGTTGGTTTTTCATGATTGATTGCGATCCGGATGCTCCACCCTTGGTTGAAGGATCGGTTCAACGGATTGCACCTTCTGCCACTTTGATGAGTCAGTTACAGAAAGCAACCCCACGGGAACGAGTGGTTCTTTATGCCAAACAAGGAATCTGGCATGATGCCCTCACTGCTCTTGCTGAACTCCGGAGTGCGAATCCCAACGATGCTGCCCTCACGAATGATTGGGTAAGTTTATTAAACTCTGGTGGCTTGGAAGCGATCGCTCAAGAACCTGTAATTGATTGCTGCACCGCTCAACAACAGTAAACAAACAAGTCTAATGTGGCCTCAAGGCTTTGGCAGGCGATCGCGGATTATGCGGTAATTCACCGGATTTGACATCGAAGCGATCGCACTCCTCAATGATTCGTGAAGGCGAGATACCCGACTTCAAGAGAGAAGCCGGGTATCTGAAGGGCTAGCTCACCATTAAAACAAGATTCCTATCAATCGATGCTGTTAGCTTCAGCCCTACTTACATAACTAAATTTCACTTTTGTCCAAAAAATACTAAAGAATCCGGAAGCTAAAAATTCGGTTTGTAGATAAATGTGTTTCTAAAAAAGTAGGAAACTTCAGTGTTGTATATTTCAACACTAAAATCACAGCCAAACCACTAATTTTTTCAAGGACTAATTAATATGGCACTTATCAATGGCACTGTAGGAAACGACCCGAATTTGAAGGGAGGTACAGAAAATGACACCATCAATGGTTTTGCCGGAAACGATAACCTCTATGGCGGCAATGGCATAGATACCCTCAACGGTGGAGAAGGCAATGATACCTTAGTTGGAGGTGCTGGCTTTGACACTCTCACGGGCGGTCCTGGCGCTGATATCTTTGTATTTAAAGGCTATATTAACCACACTCCACCGTCGGGCGGCGTTGTCCATGTTCAGAGTGCGGATGGTTTTGACACCATTACAGACTTTAATCCAGATCAGGATGCTATCAAAGCATTTGTTTCTGATCCTGGTATTCCTCCCCATTTTAAACACGTTACAGGCCCACCCATCATACCTCCAGGGGATGTTCTTGGCGCGCTGACAAATAGCGGCTTTGTCAGCACATTTCCAACGCTTGACCTTAGTAGTTTTTTGATCGATCGCATAAGTTACGTAAATCAATTTGAGTCGGGATTTAACCCAATTTTCACACAATCGCTGCTGTTTTAAATTCCCGAACTTTGAGCGCTAGACATGACCTAGTAAAAACGCTTAGCTGTCACTGTTCTAGCGCTCAGATAAATGTGCAAAATAAGATTAACTTATCTCAGTTAAGTGTCACTCAATTAGGTGACACTTAAACGAGCTACCACAAATATGTTTTGCCAAAACAAGCGACTGACAACAAGTTTTGAAAACAGTTAGACTTATAAAATAAAAGTCGAAAGTTTGTTGCTCAAAAAATTATTTTCAATCAGTTCTATGCCCTTAGTCCAATTCCAATGGCAAATAGTCACTCAATGCACTGAAACCCCTCCTGTTTGGAGAAGGTTGAAAGAATTTTATAGCGTTTCTCAGTTGAGTGGAATATATTGCACGTTCCCGCTGCCTTGGTAAGGACATAGCATTGCCATGTTCCTACAGAATGTATCGCAACCAAGCGAGAATTGCTATACAACTAACCTCGTATTTAGCTGCAAAGCGAATAGAGTTTTTAACTGAGTAAGTTTCCACAAAAGCGGATAGTTAGCCTTATATCTTTTAACACTAAACTACCACCAAAACATTAGGAAAGAGTAATCGACATGGCACTTATCAACGGCACTTTGGGAAATGACTCTAATTTGACGGGAGGCACAGAGGATGACACCATCAATGGTTTTGCCGGAAACGATAACCTTTATGGCGGCAAAGGCATGGATACCCTTGGCGGTGGAGAAGGCAATGATACCTTAATGGGAGGTGCTGGCCCTGACACTCTCACGGGCGGTTCTGGCGCTGATATTTTTGTATTTAAAGGCTCTGTTTCATATGGAGTTAACCCAAAAGGCGGTTACTACGTTCAGAGTGCTGATGGTTATGACATCATTAAAGACTTCAATCCATCTGAGGATGCTATCAAAGAATTTGTTTCTGATAAACCTGGTATTCCACCCCATTTTAAACACGTTACAGGCGCACCCATCCGGCCTCCCCTGGAGTTTCTTGGCGCGCTGACAAATAGCGGCTTTGTCAGCACATCCCCAACACTTGACGTTAGTATTTTTTTGAGCGATCGCATAAGTTACGTAAATCAATTTGAGTCGGAATCAAACGCGATTTTCATATAATCGTTGCTGTTTTAGGTTTCCGAAATTTGAGCGCTAGATATGACCTAGAAAAAACGCTTGGCTGTCACTGTTCTAGCGCTCGGATAAATCTACTAAATAAAATAAACTCATATCATCTAAGTGTTACCTAACTGAGTGAAGCTGAACCGAGCTACCACAAATGTATTTTGCCTGAACAAGTGACTGGTAACAAGCTCACAAAATAGTTAACCTTATAAAGTAAGGGTTGAATAAAGGTTTGAAATTTGCTGAGCAAGAGATTAGTTTCAAGCAGTTGTGTGCCATTAATTCAATTCCAGTGGCACATTGTCACCCAATGTCTCCAACCCTTGAATTGCTATACAGCTAATCTCGCATTTAGCCGCACAAAGATAGAGTTTGTAGCTGAGTGAATTTCTCTAAAAACGGGCGTTTATTGTTGTATTTTTTAACACTAAACTACCAACAAAAACATTGAGTAATCGACATGGCAATTATCAACGGCACTTCTGGAAATGACCCGAATTTAAAGGGGAGTGTAGAAAATGACACCATTACTGGTTTTGAAGGAAAGGATGACCTCTATGGCGGCGATGGCATTGACGATCTCATCGGTGGCGCTGGCGATGATACCTTAGTTGGAGGTGCTGGCTTTGACACTCTCACGGGCGATGCTGGCAGTGATATTTTTATATTTACCAACGTTATTAGCTGGGGCATACAGCCGGGAGTTGGCTATTATGTCCAAAGTGCTGATGGTTTTGACATCATTAAAGACTTCAATGTAGCTCAGGATGCCATCAAAAGTTATGTGCCCGCTACTCCGACTCCTAACGTTCCTGCCCATTTCAAACATATCGTAGGCGCAATGCTTAACGAGCGACCTCTGGTTGGGTTCGCTTTAGCAAATAGCAACTTAGTCAGCCAAACTCTAAAAATTGACCCTAGTAGTTTGGTGAGCGATCGCGTAACTTTTGCAACTCTATTCGAGTCAAGTTTGAACTTGAGCTTCACGGAATAGGTGCTAGTGGAAATTTGGGTAAATCTGGGAGTATTTAAACGCTCAATTCCCATTTTTAAGGTGGGTTAGGAAAGAGCGAAAAATTTCTAGACATCTTATAAACTTTGTTGCAGTGAAATACCATACTCAGTTTTTCACTTACCTGAATGGAGACAAATGCTGTGAATCCTAAAAGCTGGCTCCAGCAGACTTTGCAGTTGGGGCTGGTATGCACGTTGGCGATAGTAGGGGCGCTTTTCAAAGTCAGCCGCTTATGTTCCCAGATCGTACCCGATGAAACTTTAGAAACTGAAAGTTCTGTAGTGGTACCTTTTGCTCCTGGCTTCCCAGTTGAATTCATTTTTGGCGGAGCAACGCGGGGTGCTAATTTGTTTCACAGTTTTAAACAATTCGACATTGGAGAAATCGGAGCTGCCTATTTTCTCCCTCCTCCAGAAATTAAAAACATACTGAGTCGGGTGACAGGAGGGAGCCGTTCCGAGATTTTGGGGACGCTGGGGGTAATTGGCGATGCCAATCTATTTTTAATGAACCCCAATGGGATTATTTTTGGGCCAAAGGCTTCTCTAGATATTGGTGGTTCGTTTGTAGCGACGACAGCGAATGCAATTGCGTTTGACACTCAGGGTTTTTTCAGTGCTTCTGCGCCGAATGTTCCCCCAATTCTGACGGTTAATCCTTCAGCTTTTTTATTTAATCAAATTGCCCCTCAGCCGATTGTCATTCAATCTGAGATAGGTTTACAAGTTCCTGATGGTCGGAGTTTGTTGTTAGTAGGTGGGGATATAGAGTTGCAAGCAGGGCAATTAAAAGCTCCCGGCGGTAGCGTCGAAATCGGAGGAGTGGCGCAAGCAGCAACCGTAGAGCTAAATGTTGATGGTAAAAATCTGCATTTGAATTTTCCGGCAGGGGTACAACTAGCAGATATTTCCCTAACAGAAAAAGCGCTCATTGATACCAGTGGTGAGGGTAGCGGTGCTATCCAGCTTTCAGGCAAGCGGATTACGCTCACCGATGGCTCAAAAATTGAGGCGAACACCATCGGATCAAAACCAGGGGGAACAATTACCGTAACCGCACAGGAGTCCCTTGAAGTGTTAGCAGGAAGCCGCTTCTTAACGCAGACTATCGGAGATGGAGCGGCTGGAGACGTAACAATCGAAACTGGGCAATTGATTGTCAAAGATGGGGCACAGATAGGAAGTGTTACTTTTAGCACAGGTCAGGGGGGAACGTTAACCGTATCTGCCTCAAAGTTTGTGGAATTGATTGGTACTTCAGCGGATGGGGTAGATGTCAGCGGCTTGTTTACTCAAACTGAAGGTGCTGGAGCCGCCGGAAACTTAACGCTGAAAACGGATCAGCTAACTCTCAAAGATGGGGCGCAGGTCTCAGTTTCTACGGTTGATGCAGGTCAGGGCGGAAAATTGAGTGTCACCGCACAAGAGTCCGTACAATTGATTGGCACCTCCGCAAAAGGGAATCCTAGCGGTTTGTTTGCGGTAACTCAAGGCGGCTCCGGAGCTGCTGGAAACTTGACTATTAAAACCGGACAGTTGATTGCCCAGGATGGGGCACAGGTTTCCGCTTCTACTTTTGGCGGCGCGACAGGCAAAGGCGGAACGGTTAGCGTCACCGCAGATTCGGTGCAACTGATAGGAACATCCAAAAATAGTGACTATAGAAGCGGCTTGTTGGTGGGGACGGAAGGGAGCGCCGCAGCTGGAGATTTGACGATTGAAACGGGACAGTTGACCGTACAAAATGGAGCAGTGGTATCGGCGGGGACTTTAGGTCAGGGTCAGGGAGGTAAATTGACCATCACCGCCCAGAAGTTTGTGCAGTTGGTGGGAACATCGGCAAATGGGCAAGCCAGCAGCTTGCTGACTCAAACATCAGGGGCTGGAACTGCGGGAGACTTAAAAATTACCACGGGGCAGTTAATTGTCCAAGATGGCGCTCAAGTCAATGTCAGCAGCCAAGGGACGGGAAATGCAGGCAATCTAGAAATCGAGGCAGGTTCAATTCTTTTAGACAACCAAGCCGCCTTGACTGCAACAACCAAATCGGGAAATGGCGGCAATATTACCCTACAGGTGCAGGATTTATTGCAGTTGCGCCACGGTAGTAGCATTTCCACCACCGCAGGTAGCGATAAGGCAGGTGGAAACGGCGGCAATATGGACATCAATGCCAAATTTATCGTTGCCGTCCCTGAGGAAAATAGCGATATTACTGCGAATGCCTTTGAGGGTCGAGGAGGGAATATCAATATCACCACCTCTGGCATCTTTGGCACCCAGTTTCGTCCTCGCCTCACGCCAGAAAGTGACATCACCGCGAGTTCGGAATTTGGTGTAAATGGCGCAGTCAATATCAATACTTTGGATGTCGATCCCAGTCGCGGGTTAGCGACTTTACCCGCAGAGTTGGTTGATGCGTCTGGATTGGTGGCACAAACTTGTCCGACTGGTGGGGGGCTTGCACAAAGTGAATTAATCTTGACTGGGCGCGGTGGATTGCCGGACAATCCCAGCGAAACCCGAAGCAGCAGCGCCGTTTGGACAGATTGGCGCATTTCTCAAACAAGTCGTCCAAATCGGATCTCGCACGCTGCAAAAGCTTCCCCTCGTTCAACTGCGGTTGCTAAATCTCAGACTCATTCCCCGGCGATACCTTTCGTGGAAGCGACTGGATGGGGGAGAAATCATCAAGGTGAAGTCGTGCTGATGGCTGCTGTTTCTTCTTCCCCTAAGAGTTTAGCGTTAGCGTCCCAGTGTCCTCGCTAATTGCGATCGCGTCTTGATGATTCAGTGTCAGCAAGTTAGTTCAACTTTTATGGAAAAAGGTTAAACGTGAGCATCTAAATGGGTAGGCTGTGTTAGGCTATTGCGTGAATATACGGAAACCTTACCGTCAAGGTAATGCTAGCCAAGCGTGTTAATTCGCAGAGTGCTTCGATCGCTGCATTGCCACCCTTGTTGGATAAGAAGCGCGATCGCGCTGGGTACGATCGCCGCTGGGAGCGATCGCGCGATCGCCCAAAATATCACCCTTGATGGCAGCCTCGGCTCCGCAAAAACCTTAACGGGTCCCAATTACGTTATTCCTCAATCAGCGGGTCAAACCGTCGGCAGTAATCTGTTCCACAGCTTTGGAAAATTTAGCCTCAACGCAGGCGAGGTAGCGGGTTTTAGCAGCGCCGCCAATATCCAGAATATTCTGTCCCGTGTTACAGGGGGTTCTCCCTCCTTGATTAACGGCTCAATTTTTACCGATCAGCCGGTCAACTTCTTCTTGATCAATCCCAGTGGCATTCACTTCGGGCCAAAGGCTCAACTCAATGTCGGTAGTGCCACCAGAGGCTCTTTTGTTGCCACCACGCTGGATGCTTTGGTATGGGCGGATGGTAGTCAGTTTAGCGCCACCAATCCAGGGGGATCGAGTAGCTTACTGACGATGGTTGGCGACCCTAGCGGGTTTATCTCTTCACAACTGCCTAAACCAATCGTGGGTTCTGCTAGCACCCTGAAAGTCTCGGAAAATCAGACTTTGTTGTTATTAGGCGGTGATGTGAGTTGGAAGGGCGGGCTTTTACAAGCGCGGAGTGGTCGAGTCGAGTTGGCAGGAGTCGCAGAACCAGGAACCGTAAAGCTGAATGTCGAAGGCAATCGTTGGCGCTTGAAATTTCTAGATAGCGTCGTCCAAGCAGATATATCCCTCACGAATCAAGCAGCGATTGATGTCAGCAGTCAAGGTAGCGGGGCGATCCAGCTTTCCGGCAGACAGGTGACATTTAGCGATGAGTCAAAAGTTTCTGCAAATACGTTGGGGAATCGAAATGGGCAAGGAATCTTTATCCAAGCTGTGCGGCTAACCATTCAAGGGGGTTCTCAGGTCTCTGCAACAACCACCGGCAAGGGGAAAGGAGGGATTATCGACATCAATGTCTCTGATTCGGTAGAACTGATCGGCACCTCAGCGGATGGTCAAAAACCCAGCAAACTCGCCAGTGATGTTAAAGATGCAGGGGGAGATGCGGGAAACGTGACAATTACGACCCGGCAATTGCTAGTTCGGGATGGGGCGCGGATATCAGCGAGTGGTTCCGGAACGGGGCAGGGAGGAAGTATCAACGTCTATGCCACCGATCGGGTGGAACTGAGTGGCACCGCACCGAGCGATCGCCGTCCCAGTGGATTGTCGGTTCAAACTTCTAGAGGCAATGGGAAAGCTGGAAACTTAACGATTACCACTCGGAAATTGACGATCCGAAATGGGGCAGAAGTCTCTGCGGCCACTTTTGGGGCAGGTTTCGGGGGAAATGTGGAGGTGAATGCCTCTGAGTTGGTAGAACTGATGGGGACTTCAGGAAATGGAAAGCTTCGCAGCAGATTGTTTGCTGGAACCGGCAACCCTGCCGATGTCATCCGAGACGGAGATGGTTCCCCCTCCGATAGCAGTAATCTTCCGGCATTTTCGACCGGAGATGGGGGAACTCTGACCGTTAAAACTCAGTTGTTAACGGTTTGGGATCGGGGACAAATCTCTGTGGGCAGTCAAGGGTTAGGAAAAGCTGGGGAACTCGAAATTGACTCTGGCTCTATCCTGCTAGACAATGGGGCAACCCTCAACGCCCAAACTGTATCCGGTGACGGCGGGAATATTCGATTGCGAGTGCAAGACTTATTGTTGCTGCGCCGCAATAGTAACCTTTCCACTACCGCAGGCACTGCACAAGCAGGTGGAGATGGCGGGAATCTGGACATCAATGCTAAATTCATCGTCGCTGTCCCGGCTGAAAATAGCGATATTACCGCCAATGCCTTCCAAGGTCGAGGAGGGACTATCAACATCACCACTTCTAGTATCTTTGGTAGCCAGTTGCGATCGCGCCCAACCTCCCAAAGTGACATCACGGCAAGTTCGGAATTTGGGATCGATGGCACGGTACAAATTAATACCCTGGATGTCGATCCCAGTCGCGGGTTAGCAACTTTACCAGCAGAGTTAGTTGATGCTTCTGGATTGGTGGCGCAAACTTGTCCGGCGAGTGGCAGCAACGTCGCGAGTTCTTTCACCGTGACGGGAAGTGGAGGGTTGCCAGACAATCCCAGCGAAACCCGAAGCAGCAGCGCCGTTTGGACAGATTGGCGTCAGGTTGCACCAGCTTCCACTCACTCCCGAAAAGATGTTGCCATACAGTCAAACTTGACAAAAGAGCCAGTAGAAGCAAGAGGTTGGGTGAAAAACGATCGAGGCGAAGTCGTTCTCACCGCTGCTGTTCCGTACTCCTCTCTTCATTCCGGGCTAACAACCGCTAAGTGCTATGTGCCGTAATTTTTCTGGGGGCGATCGCTTATTGTTGCTTCGGCTAAGTTTAGCCATACTGAGTATCTGCTTGACGGCGCAAGCAGCGCAATCGCTTCCGGAAACGATTGACTCGGCTCAAGTTCCTCAACTCCCTCCGCCACAAGACATCATTCAACCGCTACCTCCCTCCCCTTCGCCGCTTCCGTCCCCGGAAACGCCTGCGCCACTACCGCCGCCAGAAGACTTACTCCAGTCCCCCACCCAGCCTTCCCCAGACGAGGAGACACCGGGGGAGACGGTTCCTGGCAACATTACGGTGGAAAAGTTTGAATTCATCGGCAATACAGCTTTCAGTTCCGAAAAGCTAGCGGAAATTACCAAGCCGTTTACCAATCGACCAATTTCTTTTGCCGAACTGCTGCAAGCTCGAACTGCTGTCACCGAGTTTTACGTCAACCAAGGGTATATTACGTCAGGTGCCCTGATTCCCGCCAACCAAACGATTCAGGGAGGCGTCGTCACCATTCAGGTCGTCGAAGGCGGCTTAGAAGACATTAAAATTAGCGGCACGCGACGGTTAAATTCCAACTACGTGCGATCGCGTTTGGCTGTCGCCACCTCAAAGCCGCTCAATCGAGAGCGTCTCTTAGAAGCATTACAACTGCTGCAACTCAATCCGCTGATTGCCAATTTATCCGCGGAACTCTCTGCTGGAACCCGTCCGGGATTCAGTTTGCTGGAGGTTCGGATAACAGAGGCGAAGACCTTTAGCACCCAAATCGGCATCGATAACGGTCGTTCTCCTAGCGTGGGCAGCTTCCGACGCCGCTTGCAAGTGAATGAAGCGAATTTATTCGGTTTGGGAGATGGTTTAAGCCTTGCCTACAGCAATACAGATGGTAGCGATAGCTTCGATACTTCCTACACACTGCCGATTAATCCTTACAATGGCACGCTCAGCGTCAGCTACGGCACTACATCCAGCGATGTCATCGAGCCACCCTTCGACCGCCTCGATATTTATGCCGCCTCGCGCTACTATGAATTGACGCTGCGCCAGCCAATTGTTCAAACCCCTACCCAACAATTCACCGTCGGTTTAACAGCATCTCGACGGGAAAGCGAAACTTCTTTGCTAGAGATTCCGTTTCCCCTGTCGGCGGGCGCTGATGACGAGGGACGCACCCGGATATCCGCCTTGCGATTGTTTCAGGAATGGACGCAAACCGGGACTCGCCAAGTCATTGCCTTGCGATCGCAATTTAATATCGGACTCGGTGCCTTTGATGCCACTCTCAACGAATCTGGTCCCGATAGTCGCTTTTATTCATGGCAAGGGCAAGCCCAGTGGGTACGTCTCCTCGCGCCAGAAACGTTGCTATTGGTGCGTGGCAACGTGCAACTAGCAGATAGAACGCTAGTCCCTTTAGAACAATTTGGTTTAGGCGGCTTAGAAAGCATTCGGGGTTATCGTCAGGATGCTCTGCTGACGGATAACGGCGTCTTGCTAAGTGCAGAACTTCAGTACCCGGTGCTGCGCGTCCCCCAAGTGCAGGGTGTTCTCCAAATCATTCCGTTCGTCGATTTTGGCACCGCCTGGAACAGTTCGGGCAGAGAAGATCCTGAACCCAATAGACTTTTATCGGTTGGGTTAGGATTGCAGTGGCGGCAATCACCACGCTTCAGCGCCCGCTTGGACTGGGGAATTCCTTTAGTGAATCTCTCTTCGAGGGAAAGAACATGGCAAGAAAACGGTCTGTACTTTTCCGTGCAGTACAATCTTTTCTAAAATACGGGCTTTTCGGATTAACGTTGACCCTTTTGCTTTTCTGGGGTCAAAAGGTACACTCTCATTCGCTGCTGTTGGATACCTCTCCCCCAACCCCTCTCCTAGTAGGAGAGGGACAAAGAGCGATTCCCCCATCCCTTGTAGGGAAGGGGGTTAGGGGATTAGGTTTCCCCGATTCGAGAAGCATTGCATTAGACGTTACCGAACGAACCAATCCAACTCAAGTACAACAGGGACGAGAATTTTATGAAACTGGGCAGTTTGTTGAGGCGGTAAGGATTTGGCAACAAGCGGCAAAAACTTTTCAAACGCAAGGAGATATCCTCAATCAAGCTTCTACGTTGAGCTTCCTGTCGTTAGCTTACCAACAACTCGGACAGTGGACAGAGGCAACGGAAGCGATCGCAAACAGTCTGAAACTATTAGAAGCGAGAAATCCCAACAAAGACCACTTGCCCGTTCTCGCCCAAGCTTTCAACATCCAAGGGCAGCTGCAATTGGCACTCGGACAAGCGGAACAAGCTTTAACGACTTGGGAACAAGCGGCGGCTATTTATACGCAAGCAGGCGATAAGGCGGGAATTACAGGTAGCTTAATTAACCAAAGCTTAGCGCTGCAATCTTTAGGGCGTTATCGTCAAGCGGCGAAGGCGTTAACTCAGGTAGAGGAGACGCTGGCGAATCAACCCAATCCGATGAAAGCGATCGCTCTGAGTTCTTTCGGTAACACCCTCCGCGTCGTTGGCGATTTAGAGAAGTCCCGGCAGGTTTTGCAGCAAAGTTTGGATGTCGCCCAGCAACTCAAGTCTCCCCCAGATATCAGTGCAGCGTTCCTGGGTTTAGGAAATACCGCGCGATCGCAACAGGATACGGAAGCGGCTTTAAAGTTTTATCAACAAGCTGAATCAACCGCCCCTTCCCCAATGACCCGCAACCAAGCCAAACTCAATCAGTTGAGTTTGTTGGTGGAAACGAAGCAATTGAGCGCTGCCAAGGCTTTAGGTTCCCAAATGCAAGCGGAAATTGCGAGTTTCCCCCCCAGTCGAACAGCAGTTTATGCCAAGATTAATTTTGCCCAAAGTTTGACGCGACTCAAACAAGCTGACACGGCAAATACTTCCTCCTGGACAGAAATCGGTCAGGTGTTGGCAAATGCGGTTCAACAAGCTAAAAGTATCCAAGATATCCGGGCAGAAGCTTATGCCCTAGGACATCTGGGTGGACTATACGAACAAACTCAGCAATTGCAGAATGCCCAAGACTTGACTCGGCAAGCGTTACTTCTTGCCCAATCAATTAACGCCTCAGATATTTCCTATCGCTGGCAATGGCAATTAGGACGCTTATTGAAAGCGCAGGGAAAAACCAAAGATGCGATCGCTGCTTACACGGAAGCGGTGAATATTCTCCAATCTCTCCGCAGCGATTTAGTTACCATTAATCCTGACGTTCAGTTTTCTTTTCGAGAAGAAGTTGAGCCTATCTATCGGCAACTTGTCGAATTGCTATTGCAAACAGAGGAAACTTCAAAGCCGAGTCAAGACAATCTCAAACTAGCCCGTAACACGATTGAATCGCTGCAACTTGCTGAACTCGATAATTTCTTTCGCACCGCTTGTTTGCAAGGCAAAACAGTCCAAATCGACCAAGTCATCGATAAAGACGATCCGACCGCCGCAGTCATCTATCCGATTATTTTGGCAGACCGATTAGAAGTCATTCTCAAGTTACCTCAACAACCGCTACGCCACTACAAAACTGATATCAACCAGAGTGAAGTAGAAAGAATTGTCGGAGACTTGCGAAAGCAACTGACTAAACCTTACACGCTGAAAGAAACTCAAGCTTTATCCAAGCAAGTCTATGATTGGCTGATTTTACCTGCATCCCAGGATCTCGCGAGCAACATTAAAACTTTGGTATTTGTCCTCGATGGTTCCTTGCGAAATATCCCGATGGCTGCACTCTACGACGGTCAACAATACCTGGTCCAAAAGTATGGCGTTGCATTAACTCCAGGCTTGCAGTTACTGGGTTCCAAATCTTTAGAACGGGGAAAAATCAAAGCTTTAACTGCCGGAATCACTGAATCTCGCCAAGGCTTTGCTGCGCTCAACAATGTAACCCTGGAATTAAATCAGATTAAATCTGTAGTGCCCACTACGGTACTGCTCAATCAGGAATTTACCAGTACCGCTTTCCAAAAAGAAATGAATGCGGTTTCCTTTCCAGTCGTACATCTTGCCACTCACGGTCAATTCAGTTCTAAAGCTGAGGAGACATTTATTCTAACTTGGGATAATCGGATTAATGTCACTCAGTTGGATAATTTACTCCGAATTAGAGATACGAACCGACCAACTGCGATCGAATTACTCGTCCTCAGTGCTTGCCAAACCGCTACCGGGGACAAACGGGCGGCTTTAGGACTGGCTGGGGTTGCGGTACGCGCTGGGGCGCGGAGTACCCTCGCGTCTCTATGGTCGCTGGACGATGAGAGTAGCGCCCTTCTGATGAGTCAGTTTTATCAAGAGTTAACCAATACCAAGGAGACGAAAGCGGAAGCACTCCGGTTTGCCCAGATGTCTCTGTTGCAGAATCCGCGATACCAGCATCCCCGTTACTGGGCACCCTACGTGCTAGTGGGGAATTGGCTATAGTGGTGGGAAGATTTCAAATCTATAGCAATATCTCGTTTGAATGCAGTGGGGAACTATCGGTAATTCACCGAAAAGTATTAAATTTCAAACAAGAACGCGCTTTTTAACCGGCGCATCTTCAAGCTGGCAGTAAGGGCGACTGTAGCAGAGGGGCGACTCTAGAGAGTGCTGAACTAAGAAGTCAGGATCGCTCATCACCTGCTCAGTTGCACCATCGTAGACGACCTGACCCTGACTCAAGACTACCGTGCGATCGCATAACTCCAAGGCTAAATCTAAGTCGTGGGTGGCAATCAGTTGCGTCAGCGGCAAGCTTTTTAACAACTCGATCAACTGGCGACGAGAACGGGGATCTAGCTGAGCCGAGGGTTCGTCAAATACCAACACTTGGGGGTTCATTGCCAGCACGCCTGCGATCGCAATCCGCTTCTTTTCGCCTCCAGATAAATTATCTGTATTCCGCTGTCCATAGCGTTCTGGATCGATATCCACCGCTGCCATCGCCTGAAGCACTCGTGCGGTAAGTTCCTTGTCTCGCAAGCCTTGATTCATCGGACCAAAGGCAACATCTTCCCAAACTGTGGGCATAAATAACTGATTATCTGGATTCTGAAATACCAGCCCCACAAAATTCCGAATTTTTTGCAAATTCTCCTTTCTGACAGGCCATTCTCCAATGATGATTTCTCCCGCTTCGGGTAAGAGAATTCCATTCAGATGTAATTGCAAAGTAGATTTCCCCGAACCATTGGCTCCGATTAATGCCACCCGTTCAGTTGCTTTAATCGATAAATTAATTCCCCTGAGTGCATGAGTTCCATCAGGGTAGATATAGCTAAGATTTTCGATAAATATTGGATTATGGTGCATAGCAAAAATTAAAAATTAAAAATTTTTAGAATAAATAAACCACTTGTCCCAGCAGGGCCAAAATTACGGTTAAGGTTAAAGCCACAATGTCGCGGCGTCCGCCCGACGGCACCTTCTCGACAGGCGGTAGTCCTTGATAACCCCGCGACAGCATTGCCTGATAAACCCGCTCCCCCCGCTCATAGGTACGGATAAATAGCGTTCCCATCATGTTGCCAATCACCTGGCGTTGCCAGTGGTTACTGCCCATCAAGTTGCGAGAGGCTGCTGCCCGACGCATGGCGTTAACTTCCCCAATCAGGACGCTAATGTAGCGATACATGGATGCCAGAATCGCCACCAACAGCGGTGGGGTTCGCAAGGCGACTAATCCATTCAGTAGCGCTGCAACTGAAGTAGTTAAAGTCAGCACATTTAGCATCATCAGTGAGAGTAACGCCTTGAGGGTCACGCTACCCAAAACCATCAGCCCGACGGTGGTAATCCGTAGCACTCCCCAAGACCACAGCACCTCGCCGCCATCCCGAAACAAAGTGCCCAGCAGTACAACGCCAATAAAAGCAAACTCAACGGCGATTCGCTTCAGCAGGATGCTCCAAGTGACTCGACTCAGGAGAACAACGCCTAGCACGCCTAACCCATAGATTGCCCAAGTCCACCAGCGTCCGTTTGGCGTCAGGGCGATCGCAAATACAAGCAGTAGCGTACACAGGATTCGAGTCCGGGGTGCTAATGAGTGCCAGGGAGTTTTGCGATCGCTATCGGCATCTAGTTGAACGGCAATAATGTGCAGCAGCATTCGCTTTACGCTTTAGTTCTTATCTATCCAGGGGGCCATCTGGATTATCTGAGGACGAGGGGACTTCATAGTCTGAGGAAGATGAAACAGAATTGCGAACCACCAACTTCCCAATCCCCCAAGCCAAACCAAATGTTGTTAAGGTTCCAATCAAACCGGCTAAGGGTGTGGCGAGTCCTTCTGGTACGCCTCTGAGGGCATATTCTTCAAAAACAGCGTAAAAGGGTAATTTTTGGGCGGGTGCTTCTTCGGCTGCTTTATCCTCAAACTTTAGATCCTGAGAAACTCGGTCTAATCCGTCTGGATCTGAGCTAGCGAATGGAGACAAAAAAATTGCAATCAGCAGGGCAACACCCAATCCAGTGATGACAAAAGCCCGGTTGCGTTCCCGCGAGAGGTTGCTACTCATAAACGTTTAATCCCTTCCCTATATAACTAGATGCACGCAGTGCTTAACGCTGTGACAACGAACGAGATGCAGTGGAAACAGCTCGGCGGGGTGGATCGAACAACAGATCGGGACGCGATCGCCATACATAACTCACTGCTACGACGGTGATCAGTGATTCTCCAATGCCGATTAGGACGTGCCAAAATGCCATTGCCCCTACGGCTACCCCAAAGGGCACTGTTCCGGACAAAGCTAGTTGTACTGCTGTCAAAATTGAGGCAATAAACACGCTTGCCCAAGCTGCAATTGCCGTACCCACTAACATTCCCCGCCAGTTATCCCGTCCTAAGGCAAACCGAATTGTTTTGTAGAGGTAGTAACCCGCAAAGGTGCCAATGAGACCCATATTGGTGATGTTGGCTCCTAGCACAGTCAGTCCACCATCTTGAAACAAGACTGCCTGGACGATGAAGACTGCCACCATGACGAGCGATCCTGCCCACGGGCCAAGTAAAACTCCCGCGAGCGTCCCACCCAGCAGGTGCCCGGAGGTGCCCCCTGGAATCGGGAAATTAATCATTTGGGCGGCAAAAATAAAGGCTCCACACACACCCATCAGCGGGACTGCCCGTTCCTGGTAGTCAGCCTGCACTCGATTGAGGGCGAGTGCAATCAGTCCGATGGCGAGTACCCATGTCACGAGGCTAACGGGCAAGCTCAAGAAGCCATCTGGAATGTGCAAGGCTAACTGCGGCTGTATTATCCAGTGCAGTAAGCCAGAGGAGACAATACTAGGGAGCGGGGCTGTAATTATCATTAAAAATTGTCCTTTACTGCCAGATTATTTAATAAATCCAACCCTCTAATAAAACATAAATTTTTCAAAAAAAGCAATGCGATAGGGGGGCATTGAGGATTTTTAAGTTAATCATTGTATGGTGAAGAAATCTGTTACTTTTGGCATAATTTGAAGGAATACTCCTCCTCTCTAAGACTGAGATTCAGAAAATCTGCGATTGCAAGGTGTATAAGCGATCGCATCTGCGCGTCAGGACATTGCGAAATCAAAAAATGATGTTGCAGGGGCTACCCTACAACATCATTTCCCCAATTAATAACACTTAATTTGCCGAGCCGCTGCTGCTCAAAACGCGAATAAATTCCAGGGGTAAGCCGTCGGTATCGGCAATGAAAGCGACTTCGTAGACGCTTGAGCCGATCATTTGCTGCGTTGGCTCTAAAAGTACCTTCAGGGAAAAAAACTGCTCTGGAGAAGTCTGTGCTGCCTCATCAAAGCGTTCTTTTAAAGAATTTAACCAACTCGGCAAATCAGATGCGGTATCGGTGATATCAAAAGACAAATGGTAGTACCCGACGTAATGCTCATCTCCAAAAGCGTCAGGGGCGGGTTTCGGTTGCGGAATCTGGATTAATTCAATGCGTCCGAGACTACCCTCCATCCAGCAGGCAAGCGTGATCCCGGCGGTGAAGCGTTCGCAGACAGTAAATCCCAGATGTTCGTAGAAAGCGATCGCACGATGAATATTTGCGGTGCGGATCGAAACATGATGCATGATTTTTGTCCTTTGCGATCAGTCTTTAGCCCTTAGTGTTTAGTCCTTCGCGATCGTCTGCCAGTCTTTACCCAATTGACAATAACTAATCACAAATGACCAATGACTAATCACAAATGACTAATCACGAACGAAATTATTCAAACAACCGAAAATAAGGATATCTCACAGGGATACCCGGTTCTTTTTCCAAATCGAAATTAATCACTTCCCAGCAGGGTTCTTCTTCCGGTTCCGGGCTAAATTCTACCGGCAATCCGTACAGCCTGGGTTTCGGCGGATCTGACTGCCCCCGCCACGGGGTGCTGCGTTCCAGATAAGCACTAATTAACTCCCGATAACGACTGGCAATAATGACTCGCGTCGCTCGGTAGCCTTGAGTATACAGCCGGTCTAGGGCTTCGTGAATCTCAAACCGAATCCCATCCGGATGGGTGTGCTGCCGGTACCATTCATCACTCCACCGACGCCAGTGACGCCCAGACTGTAAATGAATCAGTTCACCAGTCTTCGGATCTGCCTCAAAGGCACCATGACGCGGACACAGATAAGTATCCGTCAGCGTCAAGGCCGGAATCGTTTGGCGGCAATGGGGGCAGTGAATCTCCGGCCCAAAGATCGGGTACTGTAAGCCTGGATTCATCATGGAGTGTGTATCGGCATTCTATGTATCTGTCCAACGGTGCCAGTGGCTTTATTATATCTGTGTAGGTGAAGCTTCGCCCTCAGCATAAAGAGTGTGGTTATTTTGTAGAGTCACTGAGCGCATCGTGTGAGTAATTTAAACCCGTCCTTCGGTGCCGATAATTCCTATTGGCCTAGCCCCGATCTCTCCTTAGCTGCCTTTGTCGCTCCGAATGCCGTTGTCATGGGTTGGGTAAAGATTGGTGCGGGGGTCAGCATCTGGTTCGGGGCTGTGGTGCGAGGAGATGTAGAACGCATTGAAATTGGAGAACGGACGAATATTCAGGATGGGGCGATTTTGCACGGCGATCCCGGCAAGCCAACCATTGTGGAAGATCATGTAACCATCGGGCATCGCGCTGTGATTCATTCGGCTCATATTGAACGCGGTTGCCTGATTGGCATTGGCGCAGTGGTGCTAGATGGGGTGCGCGTAGGTGCTGGGAGTCTTATCGGTGCTGGTTGTGTGGTGACGAAGGACGTGCCCCCTTTGTCGCTGATGGTGGGGATGCCTGCCAAGCGGGTGCGCGAACTTTCTGAGGTTGAGACGGCAGAACTGATCGAACACGCAAGGCGCTACGAGAAGCTAGCTTTGGTTCATGCAGGCAAGGGGACGGATCTGGGATTTACGACGCCCCATTGATGTCTGGGAAAGTTAGGGAGTCCGGATAAGTCAAGGGATGTATCAAACTGTCCCCCTATGCCTAAAAATAAAATATGAGAATTGTTCAAAAATCTTTAAGCAATAAGAGAGGAAACTTCAATGGAGTTTGACTGGCGCGTGTTAATCGTTTTGCTGCCAATTATCGCAGCAGCAGGCTGGGCAGGGTTTAATATTCTTCCGTATGCTCTGAAACAAATTCAGGGTTTTCTCAACAGATCCTGAACGAGACGATACAAGTAATTAGCAGTAACCCCCTTGTTCCCCTTAGTCTGAGAGGATCGAGGGGGTTCTTGGTGGAGAAGACTGGACAAGGAGTACGACCTAACCCTACCCCTGCCCCTCCCCGCTCTTCGTGGATGGGTTCAATATTCTATTCTTCCCTCTCCGTGGAGGTCGAGGGGCTGGGGGTTGAGGTTCCGAGGGATTTTAGCTCCGAATGCTCGCGCTGACGCGCCGCTTCGCGAACGGGAGATTGGCAAGCCGAATCGTTGAACGAAGAATATCCGCCCTATCAGTGCGGAGAATGTTATTTCAGAGACAAATCTTCTTGAGCGATCGCGGCACCAGCTGTCCACGGTTTTTTATTGTATTCAAAAGCGCCAATGTCTGGTTGCTTACCGACAAACCCATTGGTGTAAGGAGAAGCGAGCGCACCTTTATCTACAGCCGGAGAAGTAGCAGTGAGTTGATAGTCGTGGTTGCTTCTATTGACAAACTGTACATCGGGAACAGTGATTTGACCCGCCGCATCTTTTTCCATGACAATATTGTTTTCCACTGTCATCCCCCCTGCGGACTGGGTATCTTTAAATTCTTTAGCAATATTATTTTTGAGGATAGTGCCTTTCATATTAGATCGAGACGGTTCCCACCAAATCTCTCCATCTACAGTGTTGTTATACACTTGCCTATTTGTATTTAGACAGGGAGTGCCGTGACTGTTAATCGCAATCCCATGCTTGGGAATATTCCACAGAACATTGTGATGCACTACATAGTTAGAACTGTTGCCGTCTAAATAAATTCCCATGCTGCCAAAATAATGCAAACTGGGGTTGTATTCTGCTTGACTATCGTGAATTTTATTATAGGCAATCTCAGTCCCTTTGCCATCATGTCCCCATGCCTGCACCGTACCTCCGTCGCTATTTTGCCGCCCCATATTAAATGCTTCGTTGTACATCACCTTGCCCTGCGTCAATTCATTGATATTGATCGCGCCCGGAGTTCCTAAATCAAATAAGGTGTTGTACATAATTGCATTGACTGCGCCTTTAATATGGATGGCGCTGCTAGTGCCGGAGTAATTTGTATCGTGGATAATAGAATTAGTAATTTTACTCGAATTGCCTTCAATTCTAATTCCCGCTCCTGCCGCATACCTAATTTCGCTATTTTTTACTTCGTTATTATTTCCTCCCAATAAAATAGCTGGTGCTCCTTGGTCATACCAAAGATGGGGAATCACTGCGAAATTAGAACCATACAAAAGCTTGACTTTATTAATTAAAATATTTGAACTATTATTTGAGTGGATGCCTGCCGCGAAAATATTGATATTTTCTATGCTTATATTAGATTTATTATTAATCTCAAATGCCCATTGCCTTTTTTTGACTTCTACACGGTTGCTTGCAGGATTGCTTCCGTCTATCGTCCATAGATATAAATTTCCCGAAGCATCTCTAAACCATTCTTTTGGTGCATCCAAAGCTTCATATTTACCCCAAATATAGTAGTAATTACCCGCTTTTGGAGCATAGCCTAGAGAGTTTGCATAATATTGATAGTCGCTAAAATTAATAGTTTTAGGGGTGTGACTGGTAATCGTGCTGGTATGGGGTGCCCAATTTGGACCAGGAACGTGATTGACTTTGGCGTTATTCCAAAAACTAGTAGGAAAGTCACTTAAAGCTTCATCTAAAATTGTGCCGCTGACTCGTGAATTGTCAGCAGCATTTGGGTTGCTAATTGAACCACCATCAGCGATCGCTTTGTCTTTACTGGTAATTTGTGCTGGGTTTTTGTTAATATTAGGCCATCTAGCCTCGACCATCATTTCATCATTTACAAAAACCTGGTTATTCCCTTCACCTAAATCCCCGTTCATTGTTGCTTTGTAGACTTTTCCGCTGGGGTGATTGTGCAGAGTCCAATTAGAGATCGGATCTGCACCGCTAATTGTTACTTGTTCGTTTTGATAAGCTTTAAAAATAATGGGTTTTCCCGCAGTTCCAGAATTAGCGGGGATAACAGTTTCTCGATAAATCCCGCCTTGAATCAAACAGGTATATCCAGCCGTCGCTACACTGGCACACTTTTGAATATTTTGAAAGGGTTTAGACAAAGTTCCTGAATTAGAATCTGCGCCAGAGGGCGATACATAGTAAACTTTTGAGTCTTGTGCAGAGACTGAACCAGGTAAGTTTACTTTGCTACTTATCAAAACTAGGCAGAATACTGTAACAAAAATTGAAAATAACTTCCCAGCAATACGAAAGTTTTTATTTAAATAATTCATTGTGGAAATACCATATATGGTTTAATAATTTAAGGTATTTTTAGCCGAAAATTGTATTAATTTTCGGCTAAAAACTTAGGTCAAAAGCCAGAAAAAAGCAAGCTGAACCAATCTCCTTTCTCCCGATAATCGGCTACTAAAAGTGCTTAAATAAACGATTCAGAATAGAGCCTAGTATGCGGTACATCATAGCCCTCTGGAGCTTTACTGAAATCCGTAAAAATTCGGACGATCAAAAAACTTCAGCGTCTCCGGAACGAGAATTTACTGAAGGGTTTTTCTCGCTCATTGAAAGTTGGTGGACGCGGTAGCGAAGCGGTGTTGCTCTTAGAAAACCGCTCTATTGCAATCATTAGCGAATTGTTAGCGTTGAGGGTAAGGGCGGGTGATAACTGCCTGTACAGCACGTCATCTGTCAACAGGGACATTTTCAACCCGCCCACGGAAGTCGGCTCTCCCTAAGCTAAAACCTTACTTAGAGGTTCGTCTCCCTACAAGGTTGCAGCTACCCGTTGAGTTTACTTAAAGGGTTCTAGCTGATCGGCACGTAACCAGACATTTGGTGCTGGCACCTGACCAAATTTGACGAGTGCGTAGTCACCCCGCAATTGTACAACTTCACCCTTGGTTTCAAATATGTAGGAAGGGAAGCGCGAGTCGCTAGCTTGCGCTTCCACACTGTTTTCTAATTTTTCTCGCACAGCACGAACCAAATCGCCACTTTTGACTGCCATATTTTTGTTCTGCCCTTGTGTCTAGTTCATCACTATTTTAGTTTCTATGAGGGCGGGAAAATCATCTGAAAGCAAATTTACTTAGAGGATGCCTGAAAAAGTCCTAATTGAGACACTTAGATGGTGGAGATCCCCCTTGAAAAGAAGGAATTTGAGCTGAATTATCCCCTTTCCAAGGCGAGATAAACAGATAATATCAACTTTTGATACTTTTCAAACATCGTCTAAACGCTCGCTCTTTCAAAGCCAGTTCACGAACGCGGACGTCTATTTGCTCTTTGCGGCTTATGGTTCAATAACACCCCGAAGCTAGTTTCGTAAATCATTGAAAATTTTTGCACTAATCGAAATAAAATGAGCTAACTTAATAAATATACTAATACTAAATATAGAAGTACATGTAGTTTACAAGATTAAAAGTTTTTACAACTAATTATTTTATTTTAAACTGAACCAAGTTATCTTGGATTATCTCAGTAATCAATAACACTCAAACAGGCAATTAGCAGCCAGTCGCCAGGAAAGGAGTAACTCGGTGAATAAGCCATTAAAACTGAAGTCCCGCATTTTGCTAGGATATTCTGTTCCAATTTTATTGGCAATGGGCGTGGCTGGAGTGGTGCATTACAACATTCACAAAGTCGCAAAAGTTGCGGAAGCGGTCAAATCCATACAAAACAATATTATACAAATAGATGAAATGATTCTTGGAATATCCGTAATGGTACGGAATACCAGAGGTCATGTGGTTTTCCCCAAGGAGAAAAGCTATGAGAAAACCTACGAAGAAGGAATTAAGTTATTTCGAGAAGCATCTAGATTTTTAGAGGGAGAGATTCAAGACCCTCAGCAACGAGAAAATTTGACTAAAATTATTGAGGCGGGTCAGGAAATTGATGAGGCGTCTAGAAAGATATTCAACTTGCTCGATAGCGGTAAGATTGCCGAGGCTGTTGAGTTAACGAAGTCTATACGAATGCTGGGAATTAATGACTGGCGTGAGGATATGCTTAAACAAGCAAATTATCAGTTAGCGGCACAAGCTAAACAACAAGATACTGCGATGTACTGGCTCACGATTGTAGTTTGGCTCGGTGCCGGATTATCCGCAATATTTGCTTTGGGAATTGGTTCGTTAATCGCTTCGCGCATCAGCCAGCAGATTAATGAGATCGTCGATGCGATCGCGCACTCTTCCAGAGCGATCGCTAGCACCGTTGAACAGCAAGAACGCATCGCTGTCTCTCAAGCCAGTTCGGTGAATCAAACCACGACAACGATGGATGAGTTGGGGACTTCTTCTCAGCAATCAGCGCAACAAGCCGCAGCAGCCTCTGCGGGGGCGCGTCAGGCTCTGATGTTAGCAGAAGGGGGAACCGAAGCCGTGCAGCAAACTCTGGGAGGGATGGCGACGCTCAGCGAGAAGGTAGAAGCGATCGCAGCTCAAATTCTGCAATTGAACGAACAAACTCATCAAATTAGCAACATTACAAACTTGGTAAGCGATCTCGCGAACCAGACAAATATGCTAGCGCTGAATGCTGCTGTAGAGGCGGTTCGGGCTGGAGAACATGGCAAGGGATTTGCGGTGGTGGCGGGGGAAATTCGGAAACTCGCCGATCAAAGCAAGAAGTCAGCGCAAGAAATCAACACCCTCGTCGTTGACATCCAACGCGCGATTAATTCAACCGTAAAAGTGACAGCGGAGGGCACGAAGACGGTGGAAGCCGGGGTACAGTTCTCTCATCAAACTGCGGATGCCTTCACGGGGATGACGAACGCCATCAACCATGTAGTTACAAACAGCCAACAAATTGCCTTGAGTGCCCAACAACAAGCGATCGCGATTCAACAAGTCGTTGATGCCATGAACGTCCTCAACCAGGGAGCAAAAGAAACAGCGAATGGAATCGGGCAAACCAAAGCGGGCACCCAAAACCTCAACGAAGCAGCCCTAAACCTGAAGTCAATTGTCTAATCGCCAATCGCGAATTGATAACTCCCTCCCCTCGGCACCCCTGCCCATCTGCATTTTATAGGGCTGACATTCTAGCGTTGACACTGGGGGCAAAAATGCGCGGAGCGTCCGGCTAATCTAATGCGCTCAATCGGTGTGCTACAAACTCGACAGGGGACACCCGTGCGGTTATAAACCCAGGCGACCCCGCCATAGTTGCCGTTAACGCCCTGCACGTTGAGAAAGTTACTAAAAGTCGTTCCCCCAGCCTCAATACTGGCTTGCAACACTTGAATAATTGCCCCTCTCAAACGCTCAATTTGCGCTAATTTTAGATCGGCACAAAGGGTTTTGGGTGGTACACCACTGAGAAACAACGCTTCATCAGCATAGATATTGCCGACTCCAGCCACCAGAGATTGATCTAGCAGAGCGGTTTTGATGGGACGGCGGCGATTTTGCAGTGCCAGCGCCAGGTACTCCACGGAAAACGCTGTGGAAAAGGGATCGGGGCCTAAAACCTGTAAACCAGTGATGATGCTTTCTGGCGGTGTTCCTGGCGGTACCCACCACATCTTGCCAAAGGTTCGCTGGTCAACAAAGCGCAACTCCTTCTCACTGGTCTTCTCACTGGTAAAGAACAGCCGCACTCGCGTATGTTTCTGGAGTGATTCCTGCGAGTCAAGCCATAGCAGCTGACCCGTCATTCGCAGGTGAACGCCCAACCAGGCAGATGAGGAGAGTTCTGCCAGCAGGTATTTACCACGCCGGTGCCACTGAGTAATAACTGAACCGGCAAGCCCAGCCAAAAAATCTACAGAGGAAAGGGGGTGGGCAATTGTGCGTTCAAGCAACACATCGCCACCCCATATTTCCTGATTCAGGGTCAATTTATTTAGACCCCGGCGAACTGTTTCAACTTCAGGCAGTTCTGGCACAACTTAACGTGAGTCAGTTCCCTGATTGGGAGAGCCTTGTACAACTGAGCTACCTTCTCCAGACTCTGGTGCAGCGCTGGCCTTCCCATCAAGAACTCGGTTGCCCTGACCTGTTCTGCGAGTCCGCTCGTCGATGGTGGTTTGTTTGCCACCGGAAGCGGCAGTAGTGGGTTTCTTCCCTGCTGCCTTGGGTGCTTCAACCTCTACCACTTCGTTCATGGCAAAGTTGTTGGTATTAACGCCAGCGTAGTTGACATTATTGAAACGGACAATCACTGGGTATTTGATGCCGCTCTGGTCTATGGAAGCAACAGTCCCAGTATCCTGAAACCAGAAAGATTCTTTGCGGAGAATCTGAACTTTTGAACCACGTTGAACCATAAGTGTTTTTTCCCTTACGTCATTAAGGTACAGCGTACTACTCGATCGGGAGCTGCTGAGCCTCCCAGTCTTTAAGTTTTATTACTGTTCGATCCAACGCAGTCGGACGAAGTGAGCGGGACGACCCCAGATGTCAGGCGTTGCCGAAATGTCTTCTATCGCCAAATTAAAGGGAATGGAGGTTGTAATGTATTGTTGGGCAAGACCGCCCAGATCGGGCGTTAATTGGGCAGCAGCGGTGGTAGCGATGCCTAAACCCAAAAGTTGCTCGATGGGGCCACGAGGCAGGACGAGATGGATACCCAAGGCGAGTCCGGCGGTGACAAGCATCCCGACTGACAAATTCGTGCCGCAACGCGGATGCACGGCGAGGTTCCATTCTCCACGGGTAATGCGCCGGAGGGCAGTGCGAACAGCACGATGCAAATCAGCGCTGTTGACTTGACCGTAGAGGTAAAATCCTTGGTCGGTGGAAAGACCTCCTAGAGTGTTGTTATCTAGTTGCCTGGAGGTTGATGCACCCCTGGCGTTCGGGGAGTTACAGGTGTCGCTCAAGACCCAAACCGTGGCGTGTTCTAAGGCATGAACCTGACGCAGCATCAGGATTTCCTTTAGCCCAGGAACAAAGTTCAGGGTTCTGAGGAGATCGGCATCTTGTGTCGGTTGAGGAGCTGGGGAGTCAAAGCTCCAGTCAAAGCTCCAGAAGTTGCCAGTCTGAGAAGAAGCAGAAGCAGTAGTCATAGAGTAGAACTACTCCAAAAGCAGATAGATTAACTGGGATGTTTTTCAACTTTAGCGTTTACGCCTTTGAGCCGTTGCAAATTTTTGTGAGATTGCCACTCGTGCTACTCGCGCTCAAAAGCCGGTCACGTTGGGGTTTCGTCGGTTGAGTTGTTGAAAGGCTACTCCAGCAAGGTAGATTGATGAGCAGGCTGCTGAATGGGAATTTGGATTGCGAATTCTGTTCCTTTTCCTGGCTCTGAGAAGCATTGCAAGCTGCCACCGTGCTTCTCAACGACAATTTGATAGCTGATGGCTAATCCCAGCCCTGTTTCTCTTTCCACATTTTTAGTGGTGAAAAAAGAATTAAAAATGCGTGACTTTACTTCGGAACCGATACCCGGCCCATTATCGATAATCCGAATCGCTACTTTATCAGCAACTAGGGGCACCGTTGTGCCGTGTGCGTCCTGTTGATTATTTTTTTGATTGTCAGTTGTGTGTTCGCTGACCGCCGAACCCTGAGTGCTGACAATTGAGGTTTGGATGACGATCCGGCTGGGATGGTTTCGGATTTCATCAGGCGATCGCTCTTTGTCATAATCATTCAAGGCATCAATCGCATTGCTGAGAATGTTCAAAAACACCTGATTGAGTTGTCCGGCATAACACTCTACCGGGGGTAAATTTCCATACTCTTTGAGGATCTGAATTCCCGAATGTTCTGTCTTGGCTTTCAGTCGATGCTGCAATATTAATAAAGTACTCTCAATTCCTTCATGAATATTGACCGGCTTCATCGCTGATTCATCTAAGCGCGAGAAGTTACGCAAACTCGAAACAATCTGACAAATTCTGTCAGCGCCTACTTTCATGGAAGACAACATTCTGGGCAAGTCTTCAATTAGAAAATTTAGATCGATTTCTTCTGCCTGTTCCTGAATCCTTAAAGACGGCTGAGGATATTCTTGCTGATAAACTACCAACAAATCCAATAAAGCTTGAGTATATTCATCTAAGTAAGTGAGGTTGCCGTAGATGAAATTAACTGGGTTGTTGATGGCGTGAACAACACCGGCAACCAGTTGACCTAAACTCGCCATTTTTTCAGATTGAATGAGCCGAGCTTGAGTATTTTGCAGTTGTGTTAAGGCTTCAGTCAGTTGTCGAGATTTCTCGCTGAGCATTTCGACTTGTGCTTCTACTTGGGCGTGCAACCGAGCCTGTTTGATAAAGTTAATATAAGCTTTGGAGTGATAGCGGATACGAGCGATTAGCTCAATTTTGTCTGGCAGCTTTATCAAGTAGTCATTCACATCCAGAGCAAAGGCTTCCGCTTTGACTGCTGGGTCTTCTTTCGCTGAAAGCACAATAATCGGGACATCTCGCGTTGCGGCATTAGCCCGAAAAAAACGCACCAACAGCAACCCATTAATTTCGGGCATTACTAAATCTTGTAAAATGACTGTTGGAGCAACTTCTGTCGCCATTTGAATTGCTTGAGTCGGCTCACTACAATAGTGAAAAATGATATCTTCTTCAGTGGCAAGCATCCGACGTATTGCTACACCGACCAGAGCTTGATCGTCAACGAGTAAGACGGTTAATGGCTGTTCCAAAGAAGAAGCTGATTCTGTTTCCTTAAGCATTGCGAGCATTCATCAACAAGAACATTTCACTTTTTTAGGAAAAATTTCCCTAGTTACGTTGAAGTTTGGTTTGCGATAATTTATTTAATTAGATTGGTTAAATAAAATTATTTTTATGATAAGTGATTTTTAATCAATATTCCGATTGTAAAAAATCGTCCGCGATCGCGATTGTTTTTTCGGACTTATGCCTAAAGCAATCGTCAGTGTTAAGTTGGAATGTAATCGCCGATACAAGAACTTCTAGAGCATCGGTTTATTTATGACAAACAAAGCGTAAAGTCACCGGGTCAGCCAAATTTAGAAGGGTTGCAGAAGACTCGCGGTTATTCATGTCTCTACAGCAGGTTAACCCCTGCTATTTAACTTTAATTTGGATGCGTCCATCAATTGGGAGCCGCTGGTGTGGGTGAGGCGGGGACTTCAGGGCTGTTTAGAGGTGCCGAACGGCTGGTGGGTAAGGATAATTCGACACCGGGGCCACGATCGTAAATTTCAATGTCCCACTGCCCGGAACGATTGGATTCAAAGGCAATAAATCGACCGTTCCCGCTAATGGTGGGACGGCGGACTTCACCGAGAATATTGTCGGTAATGACCTCAGATTGCAGGCTTTGGCGGTCATAAACGAAAACATCTGGTTTGCCCCGTTCCTCGGAGATGTAGACGATGTAACGACCATCAGCACTGATATCTGGCTGTTCGTGGATGACACCCGCTTGGTTGAGTCCGGGGAGAGGGATAAGGCGACGGCGCTGAACGTCGTAAAGATAGACGCCGCGACGGGCTTGGCGATTTGAGGTAAAGACGAGGTAGCGACCATCGTAAGAAAACCGGGGTTCTTGTTCGGCGGCTAAGCTGTTGAGGGAGGCTCCCAGCAGTTGCGGAGGTGGAGTGAGCAAACCGCGATCGCGACATCCACTCAAGGCGGCAAATAAACCAACTGCTAAAACTGGCAGATAACGTTTGTGTTTAGTCATTTGTCATTAGTTTTTCGGAATAGATATTAAATAACTTCAGTCTGGTCGGGGAAGTACGTCAAAAGGGCGGAGATTCCCCCCGCCCTTTCGATGTGGCGTTTGATGTTACGACCACCCAACCAAAGTACTGAATGTAGCGTTGGGTAACGCGATCGCTTAACCCAATCTACGAGGTGAAGGGATGTAGGTTATTGAATCCGCGACCCTGATTGATTCGTTTGCTAGCGAATTAGCCATTGACAAATTGAAAAGCAATTGACAATTCGCCATGAATTCGCTAATCTCACAATTCACAATAATTGACTGACCAACAACCCATAACCAACAACCCATGACCAATGACTAATGACGATTGTCTTTTTTCGCAGGGTTTCCCGGTTGCTCGCTTAGGAAATCACTTCATCCGCCGGTGTTGGCAAGGTACAGCAGTTGACTTCATTGATACAAACTTTGCCCCATTGCAAAGCCCAGCGTAGCAGCGCCACCCGATTGTCAGTCTTGGTTTTGGTCAATACATTGCTGATGTGGTTATCCACGGTTCGTTTGCTGATTTCCAGCTTTTGGGCGATGTCATGATTCGTTAAGCCAGCAGCAACTAGCTCAATGATTTGCAGTTCTCGCTCGGAGAGTGTCGCGGGGGTATAAGTCTCGCTACCAGCCATAAGTATTTTTTCCTTAGTTATATCTACTTACTATCTCTTTAATTTTAGAAGATCCTTTGGGGGTAAGCCCGTTCGTGACTGGGATTGAGACAATATCTCCCACCTCAAAAAGGCTGGGATCATCTTGAGCTTCTGTGAATATCCGGATCTAGGGGGTAGAGGCTCTGGTAGGCTGAGTTCATGTTGACAAGGAGTGCAGTTGTGACCCATCCCCGCGTTCTCTGCCTCGGAGAGATTTTGTTTGATTGTCTAGCCGATCAACTGGGGCGATCGCTTGAAGATGTCGAATCTTGGACGCCTTATCCGGGCGGCGCACCCGCAAATGTGGCGTGTGCTTTGGTCAAGTTGGGAACCCCTTCTGGATTTATCGGCTGTGTAGGTAAGGATCAGCCGGGAGACCAGTTGGTGCAGTTGTTGCAGGAAGTGGGTGTGGATAGTACGGGCGTGCAGCGCCATGACACCGCACCGACGCGGCAAGTTTATGTAGTGCGATCGCTATCGGGCGAACGGGAATTTGCCGCATTTGGCGTTAGCTCCACTTCCGCAAAAGAAACTCGTGACACGACAGAATTTTCCGATACGCACCTACAAGCGTCTGCATTGCCAGAAGCTTTGTTTGAAAACGCTGATTTTCTCGTCCTGGGAAGTCTGGAGTTAGCTTATCCTGATGCGCGAGCGGCAATTACGAAAGCCCTGGAACTGGCAGATCGGTACAATGTCAAAATTGTGCTAGATGTGAATCGGCGCGATATGTTCTGGCCCGATCCCAGCGATTCCAAGCCGATGATTCAGGAACTGATCAAGCACGTCGATTTCCTCAAAATCACTGACGAAGAAGCTGAATGGTTATTTGAAACCACTGATGCTGGCGCGATCGCTTACCGTCTGGATTCAGTAGAGGGCGTTTTAGTGACCGGCGGTGAAAAAGGCTGTGCTTACTGCTTGGGTGGGAATGAAGACAAGGTGCCAGCTTTTTCCGTCAAGGTGGTAGATACCACAGGCGCGGGGGATGGGTTCCTTGCCGGGTTCATCGATCAGTTGTGCAAGCATGGTATTCAACATCTCGCTGATGCTGAAATGGCAAAGCAGGTGGTAACTTATGCAAATGCAGTGGGTGGGATCACCGCAATGAAGCCGGGAGCGATCGCTGCACAGCCAACGGCGGCTGAAGTGGAAGACTTCCTCAAAACGGTAAAGGTTGAAGGTTGAAAGAATCGTTGATGCACGAGTCTGAATCGCTCTTGAGCTTGATTGGTGAGCGCATTGCCAACAGTCCCAACCAGCGGATTACCTTTGCTCAGTATATGGAGTGGGTGCTGTACGAGCCGGACTACGGCTACTATGCCACAAACGCCGTCAACATTGGGCCGGAAGGTGATTTTTTTACCGCTCCCAATCTGGGTGCCGACTTTGGCGAACTGCTGGCTGAGCAATTTGTCCAAATGTGGGACATTTTGGGACGTCCGGCGCAATTTACGCTTGTGGAAATGGGGGCGGGACAAGGACTCCTAGCAGCAGATATTCTGCTGCATTTACACCAGCATCATCCAGCATTCTTTCATGCCTTAGAGTACCTGATCGTTGAAAAGGCAGCGGGGCTAATTTCCCAACAGCAGCAGGTGTTGCAGAAATTAGCCCCAATATTCGCCCAAATGCAAGGCGCTACACCCGTTAGGTGGTGTTCTCTGGAGGAGATACCTAGCGCTTCGATAACTGGCTGCTTTTTTTCTAATGAGTTGGTGGATGCATTGCCAGTGCATCAGTTTGCGATCGCGCAAGGGAAGCTCAAAGAAATTTATGTCACTACGCCAGATGGAACCCATTTTGAGGAAGTAACTGGCGAACTTTCCACGCCTCAACTGGCTGAGTATTTTGATTTAGTAGGGATTGAGTTGCCCTCTGCTGCCTATGCAGATGGCTATCGCAGCGAGATTAATCTAGCTGCTCAGGATTGGCTGAGTACAGTTGCTGACAAGCTGAAGCGCGGATATTTGTTGACGATTGACTACGGCTACCCAGCAGCTCGATATTACAATCCCCAGCGGAGTCAAGGGACGCTTCAGTGTTATTACCAGCATCGGCACCATAACGATCCTTACGTGCAGATTGGGCAACAGGATATCACCGCTCATGTGGATTTTACCGCTTTGGAGCGTTGGGGCGATCGATGCGGCTTGGCATTGGTGGGTTTTACGAAACAGGCGTTGTTTCTGATGGCGCTGGGATTGGGCGATCGCATTGCGGCTCTTTCCAATAGCGATCGCCCGATTGCCGAGCAGCAAAGCATTATGGATGTACTGCGCCGTCGTGACGCCCTACACCAGCTCATCGATCCAACCGGATTGGGGGGTTTTGGCGTACTGGTGCAGTGCAAAGGGCTAAGCGAGGAAGAGAGAAAGCTAAAGCTCAAAGGTTTGACGATGCCATAAAACAATTAAAAATTTGCTTTTTCATTTTTAATTGTTTCAGCAACTTCAATTAAATTTTCAATTTTCTTGATATTCGGATCGCCTGCTAAATAACCAATCCCGCGATGCAAATGCAGGCGAAATTGAGTCGCCAAAGTCTCTCGATCGGTTCCTAATCTATCGTTGTGGCAGCGCTGTTTTAAGGCAATTAACAGAATATCAGACAATTCTCCTCCAAAGACGCGCCAAGTCATTTCGACATTACTATCTGCTGGAATTGGCACCGGGGAAGGGATTGTTGGCTCTGCCAGAGAGCGACAAAATGCCCAGCGGCAAAGAATATTCCACTGATCGATTTTGGTGTTGCGCTTGAGCTTACTTAGCTGATCTTTGGCTGTTTGAGACAGGCGAATTCGGTCAATCGGTGGTTCCATCAGTCTTTAAATAAAGCCTTAAACGATAAAACGTGAGGCTTACTCACCCGAAAGCGATCGCTTCCAAGGAGTGCTAAGCACGGAGCCTCCTCTAATTCTTTACATTAAACCGCAATTCAGTAAAAATTCTCTAACAAAATATCTTTTAAAGTTAACCTTTGCATACCTTTGGTTTTGGAAATAAAATAGAATTTATTTGCAGGGTGATAAGCCAAATGACGAAAGAACCCTATTTAAATGATGTGCAGGAGCCAATTACAACAGCTCCACCAGAAGTTTATCAAATCATTGAGCGGGTCTTACAGGCTGAAAAAGATAAGCTCTACATGAAACAACCGCGCAATATCAATGATGATATTTTGACAATTGTGAAGGAAGTCGTGCGATGAAGCTAACTTCCATTAAATTATGCAATTTTCGGCAATTTTATGGAAAAACTCCAGAAATTTTGCTTTCCTGTGGAGAGGAAGAAAATACTACGATTATCCACGGCAATAATGGTGCGGGAAAAACAACGCTGTTAAATGCATTTACGTGGGTATTGTACGAGAAATTTAGTGCCGCTTTTGCTTCACAAGAGCAGTTAGTAAATAAGCGATCGCTTGCAGAAGCCAAACCAGGCTTTTCAGTAGAATGCTGGGTGGAAGTTACTTGGGAGCATAACGATAAACGCTACCGAGCAAAACGCGAGTGTCGCGCTTATAAGGGTGCAACCATCGAGAAAGGCGAAAGCAAGCTGTATATGCAAATCGCCGGGGATGATGGAATTTGGAGATTGCCTACCCAGCATCCGGAAGATATTATTGGGCGAATATTACCCGAAAGTTTGCATCAGTATTTCTTTTTTGATGGAGAGCGAATCGAGCAAATTGTCCGCTCCGAAAAAAAAGAGGAAATCGCCGAAGCGACGAAAAAACTTTTGGGAGTCGAAGTTTTAACTCGTGCTATCAATCATCTGGGAAACGCAAGAAAAGCGCTAGAAGCTGAGTTAAAAGCGATTGGCGACTCTCAAACTCAGCAGTTATTAAAGAAGAAAGAGCAGAGAGAAAAAGAAAGCGATCGCTTATCTAATCGTCAAACTGAAATAGGGGAAGAGTTAGCAGCTCAACAGACGTTCAAAAAAGAAATTAGCAACCAGTTGCGGGAACTCGATGCGGCTAAAAGGTTAGAAGAAGAACGAAAATCTCTGGAAGAACAAAAAGCCGTAAATCAACAAAATCTCAAAAGAAGCCAAGAAGCCTTAAAACGGGCTATTTCAACCCAAGGCTACACAGTTTTATTATCCGAGACAACAGCAGCATTCCGAGCAATTATTGATAATTTGCGGCAGCGAGGCGAGTTACCATCGGGCATCGATCGGCAATTTGTCACAAATTTATTATCTCAACAACGCTGTATTTGCGGTACGGAATTGCCTGAGGGAACTGCTGCTTATGGAAGTGTTGAAAGCTGGTTGGATAAAGCGGGAATTGCGGCTGTTGAGGAAACCGCGATTCGCATGAGTGCCCAAGTAGATGAAATTGATAAGCAAGCACCAGCATTTTGGGAAGAGGTGGATACAGAGCAAGGAAATATCAATCAGTTTAGACAAACAATCTCTCAAATAGAGACGCAGCTAGATGAAATTAGAGAGAAGTTAAGGAAAGATCCCAGTGAGGAAATTCGCAACTTCCAAAAGCGATTAGATGAAATTGAAGCAAAAATTCGAGATTTAACCCTAGAAGAAGGGGAAAATCGACAGAAGATTGCTGATATTCAAATTGAAGTTGAAGGCTTAGGGAAGCAAATTGCCAAACATGAGATGAATGAGGCAAAGCAAGCGCTAGCCCAGCGACGAATTGCTGCAACCCAGGATGCAATTGAGCGATTAACCGAAGTGCGATCGCGTCTTGATCAACAGTTTCGCGTGCAGCTAGAAAAGCGAGTACAAGAAATATTTAGCGAAATTTCCTTTACTCCCTATATCCCAAAGCTTAGTGAAAAATACGAGCTAACATTAGTAGAAAATACCGCCGGTTCAGAGTCACCCGTCGCCGCTTCTACGGGAGAAAATCAAATTCTCAGCTTATCGTTTATCGGTAGCATTATCGATAGGGTTCGCGAGTGGAGTCATAAGGAAATGCTGATGGTACCAGATAGCAGCACGTTTCCAATTGTGATGGATTCTCCCTTCGGAAGTTTGGATGAAATTTATCGGCGGCAAATTGCGAAGACGATTCCCAGATTAGCAAATCAGTTAGTGGTTTTAGTCACTAAAACTCAATGGCGCGGTGAAGTAGCCGCAGAAATCGCTACTCGGATTGGTAGGCAATATGTATTGACTTATTACTCTTCTAAGCCGGAATGCGAAAAAGATTCGATTGAATTAAACGGAAACGATTACGATTTAGTTAGGCAAAGTCCTAACGAGTTTGAATATACCGAGATTGTAGAGGTGGATTATGATTTCTAGTTCATCAGCGGCTGTACAACAGAATTTAGTGACAGATACGTGGATAAAAGCACCTTGGGAAGAATTTATTGTACTAGCTGATAATCCTGCTTATGAAAATGGTAGGTTTTATTACGATCGGGGCTACATGAGGATTGAAACAATGCCAATTGTTTCCAGTCACGGGCAGGATAATTCTATCATGTCTAAGGTAGTGAGTCTTTATGCAGCAGCCAGGAATATTCGGATTAAGGAACTAGTTAATACCAGTTTCCGGAAATCAGGGGCAGGCGAATGTCAACCTGATTCTGCTTTCTACGTTGGCTCAAAATTTGTATTTCCACCGCGTTCAAATTCTCCAATTGACTTGAATGAGTTTGAACCCCCAACATTGGTAGTGGAAATTGCGGCAACAACACTTAATGATGATTTAGGGCGAAAACGTTTACTCTACGAACGATTAAGAATATCTGAATATTGGGTTGTTGATGTAGAAACTGGGGATGCGATCGCATTCTCAATTTCCGATGGGCGGAGTGGCGAAATCCAAGAGTCGTTGGTATTACCGGGATTGACACTTTCCCTCGTTGAAGAAGCACTGCAACGCAGCCAATCTGAGGATGATGGGGCAATTACTCGCTGGCTGCTACAATCATTTAGCTAATCAGCTAAAAAGGCTTCTCATACAGAAGAGGCTAAAAATAGCGATCGCTATTTTTAAAATTTATCCGCCAAAGGAGTAGGAATGGAAGTTTCTCCCAACACAGCCCGGATAATTGATTATTGGCTTGGCGGTTCTCATTACTTCCCAATTGATGTGGAAGCAGCCAAAGTTTGTGCCGGAGTATATCCTGATTTCCCAACCGTTTTTCGCAAGTTACGAGACTACATTGGTCAGGTATCCCGCTATATCGAATCTCAGGGAATTAACCAAGTTATTGTTTTTGGTTCCGGATTACCAACTTGTGGGAATGTGCATGAAGTTGTACCGCAAGCAAAGGTTCTTTATACCGATATCGATCGAGCAAATATCAAACTGGGTCAAGAGATTTTAGCCGAGAACTCGAACGCTGGCTACACCTTCTGCGATGCGACAAACCTGGATACCCTGGAGCAATCGGTTGTTGCACAAGTGCTAGGGTCAATTCGGCGTTTAGGTATGGTTTTTGTCGGTGTTGCAGCCTTTATCCCTGATGAAATTATGACCCAGATGCTCGATCAACTTTATGATTGGGCACCGGCGGGTAGTTTCTTGGCGCTGGATTTTGATGGTGAAGCGGGGATCGTGTATCCGGAAATGCTAGAACTATTGGACTCGATGGGGGCGCATGTTTATATGCGTAATCCCGAAACGATCCGAGCGCTGCTGGGACGCTGGCAATTAACTGAGCATGGTATCCTGCCAGTTGAGGCGTGGCAGGCTGACTTATCGGCAAAACCAATTGAGGCTAGCGAGCCAGTTTTTATGTATGGCTGCGTAGTTTATAAATAAATAAAATTGGTCGGTGGAGCACTCCGGCAATGTTACTACAACATTGATTTAGCAATCAAAAACCTAACCCCCCAGTCCTCTTCCCTGCAAGGAAAAGGGGAAAATTACTGCCTTCCTATAGCAGGAAAGAGATTCTCCCTAGGATTACTGAATCAGCCTTGTAGATACAGGGCGATCGCGCATCGCTTCCCACTGGCAACAAATTTGTCTAAAAATACTTCAAAGACTTTCGTTGACATTCAAGCCTTTTAATGGTTAAAACTCTCAAATTTTTGACAAATCCTGCCGTTACTTCCGTTCTTTTTGTGTCTCTGTTGGGTTTATCAACGCCCAGTACTGCCGCTTTTTCTGACATTCAAAGCCATTGGGCGAAAGATTGCATTACTCAGTTAGCCCAAAGAAAGTTAGTGACGGGCTACCCGGATGGCAGCTTTCGCCCAGAAGCAACGGTGACACGCGCTGAGGCGGCGGTGCTGATGTTGAATGCCTTCCCGAATGCGCCAGTAAAGCGCAGCAGCACAGCTTTTAAAGATGTGCCTGCTAGCCACTGGGCGAATAAAGCGATCGCAACCGCTTATCAAAAAGGCTTTTTTTCGGGTTATCCTGGCGGGATTTTTCAACCGAGTCAAGCCATTCCCAGAGTGCAAGCAATCGGCGTTATAGCAGGTGCGGCAAATTATCCCATCCCGGAAAATGTCAGTCAGACGCTGGGGCAGTATTTTAACGATGCGGCACAGATTCCCAGTTATGCCCAAAATGCGATCGCTTCCGCCGCCGTGGGCACCCTTGTCGTCAATTATCCCAACGTCAAACAACTCAACCCCAATCGCAGCGCCACCAGAGGCGAAGTGGCAGCGTCCATGTGTCGGGCGTTAAACATTTATACGATTCCGCCGCAGTATATAGCCGGGGTGGAAGTGCAACCGATGGAGGTGCGGGCTTTACCGGGAAAACTGGATGCAGTTCCCACCTTTAACAGCAACAGTCCCGAACTCGTGACAACTGAAGGCATTCTGCTGTCCACCTTCCCCCCAGCAGGCAAACAGGTGCCGGAAGCGCATTTAAATTTCCCCTTCCAGGGACGATTTGATTTATTTTCTCACCACATCGCCAGGGCAGAAAATTCCTCGCAAACGCGCACCCTTTACCAAGGCGTGATTTTGCACAATCCCGGCGATCAACCTGCCACTGTCGAAGTGCTGCAAGCAGCAAGTTACCTTTCCACTCCCGATGCGCCGTTTATTTCCTTGCCAGATATTCAGGATAATCCTAACGGCACCGTCTACGCTGGCCCTGGCAGCCGGACAATGAATGATGTGCTGCGAGGGATTCGGCAGGAAAAATTCTCCCAAAAGGTGACAATTCCACCGGGGCAAAGCCAAATGCTGATGAATCAGCCAATTCCGGTGAAGGCTCCCTCATCGAATGGTCGCACCACGATGATGCGGTTGTCGAGCGATCGCCCAATTTATGTTGCCAATTTAGCCATGAATGCCCCCCGCAATGGCAATGGCAGTGAGAGGACACCCACCTTGGCTGAATGGCAAAAGCTGCTGAATACAGGCGGTTTGGCGGGGAAGCGCGATCCAATTCCCACACCGTTAGATCCTCCCAGAGAACCTACAGTTTTTAGCCGCGTGGCGGGTGTGTCCCAAGGGGCACAATGGCAAGCACAAATGACCGATGGTTCTAATTCCTCAGATTTAACGATTCCTCAGCCGGGGAAAGCGTTTTCTTATGTATTAGGCACTCTGCATCTCATTACCCTCGGCACAAAGCAAATTCAAAGCGCCCCGATGCTAGTTCGCTATCCCGATACGGCGTATTTTGCCCACAGCAACTATGGGGTGGAATACAATCTCACTTTGCCGCTAAAAAACTCTACTAATCAAACCCAAACTGTTACTGTATCCGTGCAAACACCCCTGAAAGATGAGGGAGGAACCGATAGACTTTTGTTCTTAAATCCTCTCACTAAGCAAGTGTTTTTTCGAGGCACAGTCAGGTTGCGTTACAACGATGATAATGGAGTGGAAAAGACGCGCTACATGCATCTGGTACAGCGACGCGGACAAGCGGGAGAACCATTGGTAACGCTAAAGATGCCGCCAGGTGACAAAAGACTTGTACAGGTAGATTTTCTCTATCCTCCAGATTCCACACCGCCGCAGGTTCTCACCATCAGCACAAATGGGTAACTCACAATGAATTTAAAAACAGAAACAACAATTGAAGCTTTATACCGCATACCGGAGAATGGCAAAGCGGAAATTGTAAATGGAGAATTGGTACTGATGGCGGCGACAGGGTTTCTGCCAGGACGTGCAGGAGGTGAAATATATGTTAGCCTGCGCGATTACGAACGCAGCACCAAAAGTGGTTATGCTTTGCCTGATAATGTTGGCTTTATTGTCAATCTTCCAAACCGCCGCTCTTTCAGCCCTGATGCTGCATTCTACATCGGCAACCCTAGCGGCGGAAAGTTCTTAGAAGGGGCACCCGTTTTTGCTGCTGAAGTGAGAAGCGAGAATGATTACGGTGAGGCAGCAGAAGCGGAAATGGCAGCCAAGCGTCGGGATTACTTTGCGGTGGGTACGCTGGTGGTATGGGATGTAGATGTACTCAAGGCGGAAGTTGTCAAGGTGTATCGTGCTAGCAATCCCTCAAAGCCGCAAGTTTACCGTCGTGGTGAGGTGGCTGAAGCTGAACCCGCGGTGCCGGGATGGTTGATGGCAGTAGACGATTTGTTTGTTTAGACGCCCACTTTTAATAACACTCAATCAAGCTATTTTTACAGCTAAAAATCTATGACTACAACAGGTGTAGGCTTGTGGTCTGTAGATGAGTACCACCGTATGATCGAGGCAGAAATTCTGACAACTGACGAGCAAGTGGAACTCCTAGAAGGACAGATTCTAGAAATGAGTCCTCAACAACCTCCCCATGCTGCTGCAACGCAACGGGCGTTCAACTATCTCAACAGTCTACTGACAAATCAAGCGTTCCTGCGGATGCAGTTACCGATTACGCTGCGCCCCAACTCAGAACCCGAACCCAATATTGCTGTTGTTCGTATCGATCCCCGCATCTTGAGCGTCACCCTACACCCGATGATATCTTCCTGTTAGTTGAAGTGGCAGACTCTACTCTAAATAGAGATTGCCAGATGAAAGCACGCACTTATGCCAAAGCTGGGATTGCTGATTACTGGGTTCTGGATGTGAACACGCGACGAGTTTACGTTTTCCGCGAACCGGGAAAAGCAAATTATCAACAAGAAACTATTTTAGATGGAGATGCCATCTTTTCCCCTCTTGCCTTTCCAGAGATTGAAGTTCCAGTGAATCAACTGTTTCCCTAATCTGAGGATCGCTCTGTATCTGCATCGGTTCGGCAGATAATATAAAGAAAGTTCATTGTGCAAAGTCTTATTTTCTAATCAGACTATGACTCAAAAGCCTAAAGGATTTGACCCAGCGCCTCGTCAGCCCAAGAAAAAGGAAAAAGTGGATTTGCCTCAAGAAACCGAATTCAAAAAGCCGAAAGGTGTTCTTGAGCTTGGGGGAACAATTTTTAGGCTTGGCAAGGAGTTGGTTAGCTTGGGAAAAATATATCTGGAGCAAAGATTGAAACGTTCCCAAGGCAAAAAATGAATATTTTAGCTTAGAAGATGAACAGAGCGATCGCTATTTCAATTCGTTATGAGTATTTAAGCAAAAAATATTAACACAATGGGTGCAAATAGAATCAGAATTGCGAAAGATAAAGCTGATTTGGTGCAAGCCTTAGTCGCATCTGATAGCACAACTGGCCCTTTCCAAACCTACGCTGATGCGATCGCGTTTGCAGCAGCCTTGGGGGCGAAGCGGAAAAAGCGATCGCCTTTAGGGGAAATCTCCAAAAGGGAACCGGGTGCGATCGCGCTAGAGGTTTTTGTATCTAGAGGAACCGACCGGGTAATCCAGTTATTAGCGATCGCTGAAACTAAAGACATAAAAATTCTCTCCCCGACTGATGAAAATTCTGAAGAGCAACGTATCCGGATTTTTGAAGAATATGCCAACGGAGGGTTAGAGATTATACAAGATGAGTTGCGGGGAACAGTAGACTATACAGCCACCCTTTTATTAATCCTTAGTTCTGAACGTAATAAGGAAGAACCAGTAGAAGGGGAATTCGATCTCAGCAGGTTTCTCACTTAAGTTAGCTTTTATTATTACGTCCGACAAGTTTATCTAGCTAATTTACATGAATCATTAAATTTTTTCTCTCCCTCGTGTACTTAGCGAGCATTAACGCGCATAGCTAAGCGCATCCGTGCCGCTACGCAAACGCTAACGTGGTTCGTCGGGAAAATCTTTTACACATCCAACGATACACAAAATAATTTAATCAAGCCAGGAAATGATTGCGATTAAATTTTGCCGAATTTTGAGGTTAGTCACTCAAATTTTGGCTTACGCCTACTCAGGATTTATCGTCTTGTATTTCCTGCTGAGACTAATATTTTGGGATAGTTTCTGGCTTGTTGGCTTTGTTAGCACCTTTATCCCTTTTATTTTTTTACCGATATTAATTTTACCACTATTGGCATTTTCAACTATAAAAAAACGATGGTTCTCAATTATTTCATCGATTGCTTGCATCTTTCTGGTCAGTTGGTTGCATCTGAAATACTTTTCTCCTCACGCTTTACGATCAAACAGTTCCCAGCCTAATATCAGAATTTTATCCTTAAACAGCAGTTGGCATAAAACCAGTTCCCAAAATTTAGTTAAATTAATTCAACAACAACAACCCGATATCATTTGTTTACAAGAAATTGTTCGCAGACATACTGAAAAAGCCTTTCCTCGCTTACAGACATCCTACCCCTACCAAATTTATGCCCAAAGCGTGGCAATCCTCAGCAAATATCCAATTTTATTCTCCGAAAATTTACACTTAGCGGGTCATCGAGAAATTCAGCAACGAGCGATTATCCAAATTAATCAGCAGGAGGTAGTTGTTTACAATATTCAAGTTATATCCCCCTGGATTCGTCCCCAGAAAATTTTGCCTTTCCTCACTATTCCGATTTATGATTACACAAAACGCTCGGCAGAAATTCAGGATTTAGTGCAGCGGCTCCAGAAAGAAACCAAGCCATTTATTGTTGCTGGTGATTTTAATATGACAGACCAGTCGCAAGACTATCATTATTTAAGAACAGTTATGCAAGATTCCTTCCAAACATCAGGGTTAGGTTTTGGCTTGACTTGGCCTCATGGCTGGGAACTAAGCTTCTTGATTAAAAACTCAACTTCAAAATTAAATTATCCCCTCTTCAGAATTGACTATATTGGGTATTCAAAACATTGGGTTTCTCACTCTAGCAAAGTTTTACCGACAACAGGTTCAGATCACTTACCCGTAGAAGCAGAACTCATTTATCTCAAATCTGGTTGAGTCATAAAATCACTATTAGTCTGTCAAGACAATTTTGATAGTTTGTTCCAGGCGCAATTAATCGCGTCTGGAACTTAGGAACTCATTCAGTTACACGAAAGCCGTATCTAGAAGGCAAAGCTCAAGATAAAATTGGCGGTAATCCTACCTGCCTTGGCTCTACAAACTTGCCATTAAATCCCATTGCTTTATCTTCTATTGTTCTTCCTTCAGCTACCGCGCGGCGAATTTCTGCACGTTCCATGTCATCATCAACCCCACCCAGCAAGTAGACAATTAATCTGGCGGCTAAGTCCTTTCCGGCAACTGAAACCCGCTTTTTATTTGGGTCATACAAAACGCCATACCAAAGAGAATCAGGAGACTCCATGCCGCTGAAGCCATCATCCGCATCGTATTTCTGAAGCTTTTCAAAAATAGTTTTTAGCGAAAATCCCTTTTTGAAAACCAAAATTCCTAAAGCTTGAGCTAAGGCAACTTGCCCAACCGGGCGGAAAAGTATATTTCCTTCCCCGCCACCTTTTTCAAAATTGAAGCGGCGCATTTCCGGGGTTTCTGCGCCACTTTCTAGCCTTTTAAAGCTGAGCAGAGTTGTCAAATAGTCGAAAAGTTGATTAAATTCCTCAATTCCCTCCTCCAGTTCTCCATCATCAGGGCGCATGGGAATTAAACCCTTTTTACCAACAGGTTTCCACTTGGGAAATTTGTATTCTAAGTAGCGTTCAGACATTTCTTTGAGCGCTTGCAGGGTAGTTAAAACGGTTGACTTCGCGGCAACTGTTGCGCTATCCCAATTAACGCGAGGATTGCGCCCGTCAATATCTTTTAGTAGAGGATGGGTGACAGCAACTTTTCGGGCAACAATTGAAAATGCATCATCTTCATCTAGCTGTGCCATCTGACCTTTACTTAAAGGTACTGCCATGAGATTTACATGGACAAAGATGGATCTCACTCGTCGTCGTGCCTGTTCCCGCGTCTCTCCAGTCACGACTGCTGAAATAAATTCAATGCCTATCTTTTCTTTGGCTAAGTTTTGCAAATAAGCAGGGTCTATCTGATAGTTCTGTCTGAGATCGTCAATTGTAATAACAGCACCTGAAGGCTTTTTATCTTTTTTATATCGTGGAAGTTTACCTGTTTGAAGTAACTCCATTAAACCCTGCACGCCCATCAGTCGATGTTGACCATCCAAGGCAAAAATCGTGACATCTGGGGAAACGTTCAACAACCCTACTTTGCCGTCTTTATCTAGTGCCATAAAATCAGCAGCAGATTTAATCGCACGTCCGCTTGCATCCCACTCGGCAGCATTAGGATTGTCTACCCAAGGTTGATTGACCACTACTAATACTGGCGGGAATTTGTGAGTCTTTCGAGCTGCTAAATACTGCGTCAAGGGCGCTTGACGCGACCAATCTAGGGGTCGTTGCTGAATTTCTTCAATACTCTCGGCGTCGATTTCCACATTGTCTTTCTCTGGGTCGAATTTTTGCCGGAAAAGCGGTAGGCGAGACGCGAATCGAACGCGACTGGCGAACCATTCTAGAGTTGCCGAACCGATATACGCCTCCGTGCCGCCCATTTCTATCTTCTGAACCAGGAATTGGTCGTTCCGCGCCAGATATCTATCTAAAAGGAGCGCGATCGCTTGTTTTTCTTGGTTTTCCCGTTCCAAAATCTGGCTGGCAAGGTCAGTTGTGGGGTTGGTGGGGCTGTTCATAGGCAGATTTAGTGGGGAATTTAATTAATTTTTAAAAACTATCAGTCAAAAGTTGTTATGTCAAACTAAGTTTTTAAAAACTTTATGTATACTGAGATTGTGTCCAAAACTAAATAAGGCTGGGTATTTATGCTTACCCCCTCCTTTGAGTACGTTTTGCCTGTGATTCGGGGAATTCAGGCAGGGCGAGAATACTACGTTTCGATGTGTCCGGTGCGATTTATCCCGAAGCTGTTCCCGTTGGACGATGGGGAAATGCCGCCGGAAATGAGGACAACGCGATCGCTCAACCGCACCCGCGTGCCAGAAATTGCCCGATATATTTTGAACAATCCGACTAACTACATTTTCTCGGCAATTACGGCATCGATTGACGCGGATATCACTTTTGAACCGATTGGAACAGAGGCAGAAGCGCGGAAGATTGGACGATTGAAAGTGCCTATGGATGCGCGTTTTGCCATCCATGACGGGCAACATCGACGGGCAGCGTTGGAAATGGCGCTGAAAGAAAATCCCGAACTGGGGTATGAAACGATCGCGGTTATCTTCTTTTTAGATATAGGTCTAAAGCGATCGCAGCAGATGTTTATTGATTTAAACCGCTATGCAGTCGATGCCGATCCATCGCTAAACATTCTTTACGATCATCGGGACGCGAAAACAAACTGGGTGCGGTCAGTTGTCAAGCAAGTCCAGGTTTTTAGAAACCTGACGGATACGGAACGCAGTACGCTGCCTACTCGCTCCGGCAAGCTATTTACTCTCAACAGCATCTATAATGCTACTCTTGCCCTGCTAACGGATCGCCAGGAGACTGAACAGCAGATTGAACGAGCAGTCCATTACTGGAATGCAGTTACTCGCTATATCCCAGCATGGGAGCAAGTTCTACACGGGAAGGTCAGCGCAGGCGAAATCCGGCGGGATTACGTGCATAGTCACGCGATCGCGATCGCTAGTTTAGGCGCTGTTGGAGCAAGTTTGCTGTCGCTTTACCCGGAAAACTGGGACTCACATTTAGAAGGTTTGCAACAAATCGACTGGTCGCGCTCTAACCCTGATTGGAAAGGGATAATTATGTCTAGTGGTGGGATTTCTAAATCCCGCACCAGTGTCACTCAGATGAGTGCTTATATTAAAAAGCACCTGAATTTGCCGCTGACACCGGAAGAGGAACGGTTAGAGAATGCCCGTCTTATAAGGAGGGAGAAATGAAAAGACGATAAGAGCGAGCGCTTACATCCATCCCAGATTAGCTTTTGCCATACTAATTGCCATTCTTACAGCGCTGGCACTGGCTGTTATTCTGTAGGATTTACCTGGATTTTTGGGGTCTGGGCTAGATAAAACAATATTCCCTTCCCAAATATGGCTGTCTTTTGACCAATTAAGCTGAGCAATTTTTGAAATCTTCTCAGCTTCAAAATAATCCCTGTTTTTATCATAGGTGCAGTATAGCAAGTGTCCTAAAATTTCTAGACCAACACTTCTGCCTAAAATACATTCTTCCTTAAATGCACCAACTTCCTCAATCGTTAATTCTCCGGCAGTTGTCTCAAATATATGCTTTGTCTGACTGCATTCTGAAAAAAGCTGATTTAGGCAACTGATCAGAGCCTCAGATGATGACTCAACATCATAATCTTTCAGCTCGTTATTGGGATCGTCAGCAAAAGCGCAGCTTACTAGCTTGGCTATGTAATTAGTTGTGTAAATCAATCTCTTTTTAGTTTCGGGACTGCCTTTAATTTTCTCGGTTTTCCCCTCAAACATTGGCACTCTTTCAAGTACAGTTTTAGTAATACCAACTCTACCTTCAAATTCACCAAATGATAAAAGTAAAGATTTGTCCAATTGCCTTGTTTGCGCCATATCTTTGAAATCTATCTGGCACTGGTTAAAATTTTCTTCTAAAACCAGAGTAATAGGGAAGTTATTATCACCAATCAGCTCTCCTTGTGTACTTTCAATTAATTCATGAATAGCCCGCTTACGATGCTGCCCATCAGTAATATCTAACTTAACGCCACGAGGAATGACTACTAGACAAATTCCCCTCCCTAATTCGATAATATTAATCTTGCCCGGAGTTACATTTGCCGTCAGTGTACCTAAAACCCAAGGTTTCCCCTTTTCAACACGTTTTAGAATATATTCTTTTATTTCCTCAGCATGACCCTTCACCTCCGGACGATTTTTTCCAGAATCAGGATCATTACCAATAGATGGTTTTGTTTGGAGAAGAGTTGGCAAGTCGTCAGCAGGGACATTAATTTGTATCATTGTTCGCTTTCCTTGCTGAAAGCTCAGTCCTAAATAGCACTTCTCTCGATAATATTTCTCAAAGTATGGCGCAAGTAAACCCATTAAAGGCTGGTTTACTTCAGGCTGAAGAGGGTTGTTTTCAGGCATATTAATCAATACAATTAATTCTGTCAGGTCAATCTTCTATTTACTGATTATACAAGGTAAGCAATCGAGTCAGAACACGATTTAATATTAAAATTAAAATTCACGTAAATACAAATAATTTCAAAAAAGTAAAATATGAGGTTTAACTAATGACAGATACACAACAAATTCCCCTCTTCCCACCTCGCAATATTGCTGAATTAATAGAGGATATAGAAAAGTTAACTAAAGAAATTCAAGAATTATATTGTCTAGATGAAATACCTTGGGTAATTGGATATAGTGGAGGAAAGGATTCTACCACCGTATTGCAGCTAATCTGGAATGCGATCGCAGCACTTCCATTAGAAAAAAGAACTAAAGAAATTCATGCAATTACAACGGACACACTGGTAGAAAATCCGATAGTTTCTGCTTGGGTTCGTCAATCTGTAGAGCGGATGAAGGTGGCTGCAAAAGAACAAAAAATGCCAATAGAACCTCATTTGCTTAATCCCGCAGTAAAAGACACATTTTGGGTGAACTTAATAGGTAAAGGTTATCCAGCACCTCGAAATGGATTTCGTTGGTGTACTGATCGCATGAAAATTCAGCCTGTTAACCAATTTATTCGCGATATGGTTAGAGTCAGCGGTGAAACTATTGTTATTCTAGGTACTCGAAAGGCTGAAAGCCTCAAACGTGCAGCAACAATGACTAAGCATGAAGCAGGTAGAGTACGCGATCGCCTTAGCCCTAATGCACGCTTACCTAATTCCTTGATTTATAGCCCTATTGAAGACTGGCGTAATGATGAGGTATGGATTTACCTCAATCAGTGGGAAAATCCTTGGGGAAATAGTAATAAGGATCTATTTACAATGTACCGGGGTGCAACAGCAGATAATGAATGTCCATTAGTTGTTGACACCTCCACCCCTAGTTGTGGCGATTCTCGCTTTGGGTGTTGGGTTTGCACAATGGTAAGTAAAGATAAATCAATGGAGGCGATGATCCAGAATGATGAAGAGAAAGAATGGATGCAGCCTTTACTAAGTATCCGTAATGAATTAGATATTGAGAATGATCGCCCCAAAAGAGACTTTCGCCGAATCTATGGTAAGGTCGAACTTTTTGAACGCAATGTAGACGGTGAAACCTCAGTTGAACCAATTCCTGGCCCCTATACAAAATACTGGCGAGAACATTGGTTGAGACGAGTCTTAGAAGCACAAACCCAAACTCGCCGCACTGCACCTCTAGAAATGCGCGACATCACCTTAATTACCCAGGATGAATTAAGCGAAATTCGCCGCATTTGGTTAGAAGAAAAGCACGAATTTGATGACAGCTTGCCGCGTATTTACGAAGAAGTCACAGGCGAATCGTTCCAAGACATTCGTCCTGGTGCTGAGAGGAAACTCCTAGGTACTGACGAGTGGGAAGTGCTACAAGAAATCTGCAATGATGAAATGCACCTAGAACTGATGGCGAAACTGCTAGATACAGAACGCCAGCATCACACAAAATCTCGGCGTGGCGTTTACGAAAAATTGGATAAATGCTTTGAAAGCAGTTCTCGCTCGAAAGAGGATGCAATTCAAAATGCCCATGATAAGCGCGACTTGAAAAATGCTGTTGTCGAAGAAGATATTGACAAAGTGAAACAGCTAACTTGGGCAAGCATGAAATTTCCATCGCCAAAAGTAGATGACGCTAATGAATAAGTGCTGTTTATTCCCGATTACCCATTAGCCGTTACTGATTACCTATTCTCAATAAGCTGTGATATTTCTCGAACTCGTCCTGCAAAATTTCGGCCCTTATCTAGGGCGACAAGTCATCAACCTCCGCCCCGAAACTGATGAAAATACTCGCCCGATTATCTTAATTGGCGGCATGAATGGCGGCGGTAAAACGACCCTGATGGACGCCATTCGCCTTGCCCTATACGGTTCTCGCGCCCAATGTTCTACACGCGGCAACTTAAGCTATAACGACTTTCTTACCCAGTCAGTCAACCGCAATACCCCACCCACAGAAAAAGCCCGAATTGAATTAGCTTTCGAGGTCATTCAAGACGACAAACCAACTATTTTAAGAGTTGTCCGATATTGGGAAAAGGAACCCAAAGACGGAAAAGATACTCTCGGTATTCTAGTAGATGAAGAATGGCCCGATAAAGCCCTTGCCAACACCTGGGATGAATATATCGAGAACCTGCTACCGCTGGGAATTTCTAATCTATTTTTGTTTGACGGCGAACAAGTAAAAGAACTTGCCGAATTGGATACTCCACCCCCTTTAGTTGTTGGAGCAATTCAATCGCTATTAGGCTTAGAACTATCAGAACGTCTATCCGCCGATTTAGATGTCCTCGTTAGCCGTAAGCGCAAAGAAATTGCTAGCGCTAAAGAACTCGCTACGTTAGAAGAAATTGAACAAAAACTTAATGTACAAAAAGATGAATTAGAAGCTGCAACCCAAGAAGTAGGTTCTCTGCAAAATAAGTTAGAGATGGCTGAAAAAAAGCAGCGCGAAGCCTCTGAAAAATTCCTGTACGAAGGTGGAAAACTTGCAAGCGATCGCAACCGTCTAGAAAAACAAAAAGACCATTTCACAACCCAAGCAGAAAAGGCGCGGGAGGCGCTGCGAGAATTAGCTGCTGGTGCCTTTCCTCTCACCTTAATTTCTCCCCTGCTTGAACAAGCTAAATGTCAAGCGGAAAAGGAAAGCCGTCAACAACAGATAAAAATCGCACGGGATGTTTTAGTAGAACGAGACTATCGCCTCTTAAATTATATTTCCGAATTGTCATTAGTTTCCGAGCAACTTGACAAAATCAAATTTTTCCTACAACAAGAAAATCAACAACTTGATCAAGAAATTACCGCTACTGAAAGTCCCTGGTTATTAGCAGAATTAGAAGAAATCAAGGAACTGGATAACTTCTTGAATTTTGGCATCAACACTGCTAAATTTAGAGCCAAAGAAAAACTAGAAGAACTAGAAAACTTAGAAATTGAGATAGATGCTCTTGATAGACAGATAGCCGCCGCAGCTTCCCCAGAAGCGTATCAACAACTACAAGACGCTGTTAGAGAAGCGAATAATGCAGTCGCGAAAGCTCAAGTTGCTCATGAAATGGCTAGCCGCCGTTGCGAAGAATTAAATAGAGCGATCGCTAAAACCAAAAAAGAATTAGCAGATTATAGCGAAGACAATATCAAGCTAAAAAATAATCAGCACATTATCGCCTCCGTCGCCAAAGTCCAAGCGACTCTAAAGCTATTTCGGGAAAAATTAACCCTGAAAAAACTCAATAAATTAGAAATAGAAGTAACCGAGTGTTTCCGCTATCTGCTGCACAAATCTGACTTAGTGCATCGCGTAGCCATTGACACTCAAACCTTCAGCCTTTCTATCTACGATCCACAGGGACAACCCGTACCAAAGCATCGCCTCTCAGCTGGAGAAAAGCAATTACTAGCGATCGCCTTTTTATGGGGATTAGCACGGGTTGCCGGACACCACTTACCTGTAGCAATCGATACACCGCTTGGGCGACTAGATTCTTCCCACCGACAGAATTTAGTTGAGCGATATTTCCCCTCTGCGAGTCATCAGGTGATTCTATTATCCACCGATACTGAGGTAGGCAAAACTGAAGTCGAAAGGTTGCGAGAACTGGATGCGATCGCTCACGAGTATCTGCTAAAGTATGACACAAGCGATCGCCAGACAACCGTAGTAACCGGTTATTTCTGGTGATATATTTCTGGTGATATAGAAAGTTAGGAATACTATAGCGGTTCTCACTTTTAAGCACTACAATTTTGACCTCTCTCCAAACCTCTCTCCTGGGAGGAGAGAGGCTTTGAATTATTTCCCCTCCTCGCTTGCGGAGAGGGGCAGGGGTGGGGTTAAACTGTACTGCATCTAAACGAGAAGCGCTATATATATATTGAGCCGAAGCCTCACATATCCATTAACTCGTAGTTTCTCTGTAAATCCAGTAATTTGACTCTAGCTTCGCCCGCATTATCCGCTAAGTCAGCAAACTCAACAAATCGCCGCAATTCCTTTCTTAACAAATTGCGTTCTATTTCCAAAGTTTCCCGATCTAACTCTGGCGGCACTACAATCATGTCAAATAAAGTAGCGCGTTGCTTGCCTGGGTGAGGGCGCAAAATTCGTCCTCGACGCTGAATAAATTGGCGCGGATTGCTGCTACTAGCTAAAATTACAGCATTCTGAATTGCTGGAATATCGACACCCTCATCTAGACACCGAATCGCCACCAAACCTTGTAAATCTCCCGACTCAAATTGACACCGCAAATTTTCTCTTTCTGATAATGGAGTTTGGGCAGTGTAGGTGTTTATTCTGTATCCCAATTCATCTCCCAAAATTTTAGCAACGGCTTTCAATTGGCGCGTGCTTTCTACAGAACCATCTCCGCAATAAAATAAAGTGTGCGTCGTGTCCAAGCGTTTACTCATTAACTGGCGCAAAGCAGTTAACTTGTTGGTAGCAGCGCCAATTAATCTCGCCCGTTGCATCAACAATGGCTTGAGTTCTTCACGGTCTTCCCAATTGCTTTTGCTAGCACCGTTCTCGCGTTCCTGGAACAACAGCGCCCTGCCAATCCTAGCGGTTAATTTTACATAAGCACGGGCTTCTGCCTCTGTTAGTTCTACCAGGATAGGGTAGTACAAATAATGCACCAACGCCCCCTGTTGAATTGCATCTTTCAGCGTAAATTCCGGCTCTAAAACTCTGCCAAAATAATCAAATAAAGATTGCGTTCCTTCATCATCAAAATACCGTTCCGGTGTTGCCGACAGCGCCAGTCTTAACCCCACCTTAGAAGGCAGACTCTTCTCCAACTGCCTTGCACCGAGATTATGCGCTTCATCTCCTACAATTAGCGTTTTGTCTGGAAAATATTTAAGTTGAGATTGCAATCCTTCACTCATCAAGGTGGCATTTGTTGTAATGAGTGTGAGAAACCGTTGATTGCCAGAACGCAGATTGTAGAGTTGCGTTGATAGCTGACTCTGCCAGTTGCGTACATTCTCAAAAGCTAAAACTGGCTGTAGTCCAAATTTCTCGCATTCTCGCGCCCACTGTGTCACCAGATGTCGATAGGGACACACGACTACCAATACTTGCAAGGCAATTTGTTGATAAAGTGAGGTAGCGATCGCTAGCGCCGTAATCGTCTTTCCACTCCCCGTCGCCATCTTCAGCGTTCCTCTGCCTTGATTGGCAAACCAGCTAGCAACGGCTTCCTGTTGATACTGCCGCACTTGTAAAGACGCTGGCATTCTGGGGCATCCTAGGGGTGTTTGATGCCCTTCTGAGGGATGCAGATGGTAAGTACCCTTAGAAGCAGCAACCGCTAAAAGTCTGTTAATCGGTTGCAGGTCGTACTGTACCGGCGAAGCTACGGGATCAGATTGCTCTTTTGCCTGACTTTCGACTTTATAAACACCCTTTGACGACAACTTCACGCGCCACTACCCCTGCCATTCAAGCTGTTGATTTATTTTATGGGTTTAGGGGAGTAATCGGGTGCGATCGCTATTTATCTAACCAGCTAATTTAAGTATTCACTACACTCAAATAGCTGCAAACTTAACTTAAAAATCAATTTACCTAGGCGCACAGATTCCCATTCTTCAAGTATATGTCAATACGCAGGAAAAATCAAGTGATATTTGATACAGTCTACACTTAATTCCTACGCCAAAAATAAGCACCCACTTCAAACAAAAAGTGAGTGCTTTCCACAAGTCAACCCGGAAAAAGTCTTTCTTTGACTAATTGCCTTTTGCCTGAATCAATAAGCATCCTGCAACTCGTAGAAATCAGGCGAGACATAATCCTTCCGCAACGGATAGCCTACCCAATCTTCCGGCATCAAAAGCCGCTTCAGGTTCGGGTGTCCTTCATAGACGATGCCATACATATCAAAAGCTTCCCGCTCTTGCCAGTCTGCCGTCTTCCAAATCCAATACACCGAAGGAACTCTAGCGTCATCTCGCGGCAAAAACACCTTCAGCCGCAGTTCCTCCGGTCTGTCAGCATTGTCGCTCACTTGGATTAGATGATAGAAGCTAACCAATTCCTCTCCCGGCCCCGCATCATATCCACCTTGACACTGGAGGTAGTTAAATCCGTAAGCGTAGAGAGCTGTAGCAATCGGAATCAAGAAGTCCCGGTCAACTTTGATGATCTCAACATCACTGCGATCGCGTTCTAGTTCCTGATGCTCAAAACCATTTTCCTTCAGCCAAAGGGAAACCTTACCCGCTTCCACAATTTGGGATTCTGCTTGGGGTTCCCCTGAAGATTCTGCTGGAGATTCTGCTTCAGCCACGACGTTCCTCCTGTTTTTCTGCCGTCAACAGAGCTGGTGCTACAGGCATACCCATCGCCGCCGCCAACTCCTGCGGCGGAGTTTGGCGAGTTGCTAACTGTAAATACTTGCCATCGTGGATGGTTTCTACAGCTTGCATCTTGTGAGTGGTGCTGTAATAGCGATGGATTTGCTGAAACTGATCCCGCTCTTGGATAGAATCGTTCCCGATTTTCTTCCGCAGTTTAATGATCGCATCCATGATCGCTTCCGGACGTGGGGGACATCCAGGCAAATAGACATCGACAGGAATCAACTTATCCACACCCCGCACCGCAGTCGGGGAATCAGCGCTGAACATCCCGCCAGTAATCGTGCAGGCTCCCATTGCAATCACGTACTTGGGATCTGGCATCTGCTCATAAAGGCGCACCAGAGCCGGTGCCATCTTCATGTTAATCGTGCCAGCAGTAATAATTAAATCTGCTTGCCGAGGGCTAGAACGGGGAACTAGACCAAATCTGTCAAAGTCAAATCGGGAGCCAATCATCGCCGCCACTTCAATGAAGCAGCAGGCGGTTCCAAACAACAGAGGCCACAGGCTGGAAAGCCGCGACCAGTTGTAAAGGTCGTCAACCGTTGTCAGGATGACATTTTCAGAAAGTTCTTGAGTAACAGAAGGTCGCTCAATCGGGTTAAGGATCTTCTCTTTCTGCTGCGCCTCAAAGGCAGCAATATCACTGTTACCGTTAGATTTCATGACCATTCCAAGGCTCCTTTGCGCCACGCATAAACAAGAGCAACTACAAGAATTGCAATAAAGACCAAAGCTTCAATAAACGCCAGTACACCTAGACGATTGAAGGCAACGGCCCACGGATACAGGAAAACAGTTTCAACATCAAAAATGACGAAAACCAGCGCAAACATGTAATAGCGGATGTTGAACTGAATCCAGGCTCCCCCAATCGGTTCCATGCCAGATTCGTAAGTGGTGCGCCGCTCTGGACTACTACCACTGGGCCGCAGGAGCTTGGAGGCAGTCAGCGCCAAAATCGGCACCAGACTGGAAGCTAGCAAGAAGCCTAAAAAATACTCATACCCACTGAGGACAAACACGATCTTGTACTACCACTCAGATGAAAGGACGGCTGTTATTACTTCTTCACATTTATACATTATAAAGCGCCTGCCTCTGCCAAAGTTGCTAGTGGCGGGGCAGCGAACGTCGATCATCGATACTGTTTTCTGATTGACCCGTTCAGCTTTTCTAGTCAAGGCTCCTACTGAAGCGGACAACGTTACTGCCAGCGAGGGATGACAGCGAAGTCCTCTCCTCAAGGCAGAGGCAAGCTAAACAATATTAAGAAAATCCCCTACTTATGGCATAATTTTTAACATACATTTTAAGATTGGCTTCTCAATTTCATCTTGAGCCATGAGCAATCAAGCCGTCGATGCCCAACCACTAGATCGCTATGAATGTCGCGCCTGTGGCTACATTTATGAGCCGACTAAAGGTGATAGTAAGAGCAACGTTCCCTCAGGGACATCTTTTGAAGAATTGTCAATAGACTGGCGCTGTCCAATTTGTGGGGTGCGAAAAACACAGTTTCAAAACATTGGCGTTGTAGGCTCCCCCTCTGGATTCAAGGAAAATCTGAGCTATGGTCTAGGCGTTAACCGTTTAACCCCAGGACAGAAGAATCTTCTCATTTTTGGGGCATTAGCCTTGGGCTTCTTGTTCTTTATCAGTCTCTATGGTTTGCAATAAAACCAACCTCAGCTTGCAACAGCTGAAGCGAATCCCCGCCGCATTCGCTGGATTAACACTCGTATAGTAGAAGATTTGCACGCACCAGTTCTGGATAGTATGAATTTATTTGTGAGAAAGCTGAAACAAATTGCAATATTGTTGGCAGTTGTCCTCTTTTGCGCCAGTTGCAGTCAAGTTCCTTCCGTGAGCAACAGCCCCTGGCACGCCATTTCTCTACCAACACAGGCAAACTTACAGGATCTCGCTTTTACGGGCGACCCCAATCATGGCTGGGTTGTGGGGAGTGACTCCACACTTTTGGAGACAACCGATGGCGGCAAGACTTGGGAGCCAAGAAACCTAGAACTGGGAGATCGGCAATACCGCTTTACTGGCGTAAGTTTTGCCGATCAAGAAGGCTGGATTACAGGCGAACCCTCTATCTTGCTCCACACCACAGATGGGGGAAAATCTTGGACTCGCATCGCGCTGAGTAACAAGTTACCGGGGGCACCCAATAAAATTGTGGCACTCGGTCCGAACTCCGCTGAGATGAGCACCAACGTTGGAGCAATTTATCGCACTCAAGACGCAGGACAGACTTGGAAAGCAATGGTGCAGGAAGCGGTGGGCGTTGTCCGCAATATGTCTCGCTCTCCCGATGGCAAATATGTTGCGGTGTCTGCCAAAGGTAACTTCTACTCCACTTGGGAGCCTGGTCTAGATGCCTGGGTTCCCCATAATCGGAATAGCTCCCGAAGAGTGGAGAATATGGGGTTTGCACAAGATGGTCGGCTGTGGATGCTGGCGCGGGGCGGTCAGCTACAATTTAGCAGTCCTGAAAAGCCAGACGAGTGGGAAGAAGCACAATATCCAGAGGTATCCACCAGTTGGGGTTTACTCGATTTGGCATACCGGACACCTGAGGAAGTTTGGGTATCAGGAGGCAGTGGAAATTTGCTGCGGAGTCTGGATGGCGGCAAAACTTGGGAAAAAGCTCGCGAGATAGAGGATATCCCTTCCAATCTTTACAGGATTATGTTTCTAACACCCCAGCAAGGATTTATCATAGGTCAGCGAGGTGTTTTGTTGAAATACGAAGGTTCGTCGCAAGCGGCTTGAAGAGGAAAGCAAGATTATTGTCATACAACTAATGCTTTGCTTGTGACTCTCTACCGAGTTTCGTATCATAATTAAGTTAGCTTTTAATTGTTGTCAGAGGAGGAATCTGAATGGCTGGTACAACTGGAGAGCGTCCATTTTCGGACATTATTACAAGCGTTCGTTACTGGGTAATTCACAGCATCACCATCCCTGCATTATTTATTGCAGGCTGGCTATTTGTTAGCACAGGTCTTGCATACGATGCCTTTGGGACACCCCGCCCCAACGAGTATTACACCCAAACTCGGCAGGAAGTGCCGATTGTTCAAGATCGCTTTGAATCCAAGCAACAAATCGAGGATTTTATAAAATAAGCGGGCAGTCTCTAGACATCGCTGGGTGTGAAAATAAAAGCACCTATTTGTGTTAGGCTTGCCGGGGCAATTTTGGCTGGATTTGATGCAAAAAAGGGATTAAAAGTACCGCATCAATTCGGCTCTAAAGAGCGAACGGGAATCCAGTTTGATACATCGGTAGTGAAGTACCGTAGGTATACGGAAGTGTTTGGAAAAAGAATCACCTCTAGCTGGTTGGAGGAGACTTCAAAGGGTCAGTAGGCTCAATATAGGTTTACGAAGCCCTTTTTGCAGGAAAAGCCTTCCCGTTACGGTACGAAAAGTCCCATTTCTATCAAAAGAATTGGGAGTGTCAACAAGTAAGTCGTTTAAAAGAGGTGGCAAAACATGACTACTAATACGCCCAATCAGCCAGTTTCATATCCCATTTTTACCGTTAGATGGCTAGCGGTTCATACGCTGGCTGTCCCAACAATCTTTTTCTTGGGCGCGATCGCTTCTATGCAATTTATTCAACGATAGGAGAAACCTAATTATGCCAGAACGGAGTCCAAATCCCAATAATCAACCAGTTGAGTTAAACCGTACTTCTCTTTACTTGGGCTTGCTACTGGTTTTTGTCCTTGGTATCCTGTTTTCCAGTTATTTCTTTAACTAACTGGGCTTGACTGCATCATTTTTAAGTTTAATTAGGAGGGAAAAGCTGTGTCTGGAAGTGGAAGAATCCCGTTGTGGATTGTAGCTACCGTCGCTGGTCTGGGCGCGATCGCTGTGCTAGGTGTTTTCTTCTATGGTGCCTACGCTGGTCTAGGCTCCTCTTTGTAGAGAAAAGCTGGGTAATCAACTAGATTTGAGAGAACTCTCATCAAATCATCAAAAAAAACCGCCTCTCTGACTAGAACAGGCGGTTTTTTCCATTGCCCAACTAATGCCCAGCTAAAGTTAAATTCCCGTTGGATCTTCGTGTTCAATGTAAAGAAACAAGAAGGCCATCGCGACAGCCGGGAAGATCAAGCCAGTTAGCGGCACTAGGATTGAGGGTAAGAATGAAGCTCCCATCTTTAAATTTCCTATTTTAATGAAACAGCTTTCGTAATTGAATTTACAGTGAATTGGTAGCCAAAAACCGAATCATAAAAATTTTTAACAAGCGCCTAATCCGCAAACTCATCTAGCGACCAGTTGGGCAAATCGGGGGGAATAACTATACGGTCAACAGTTACTTTATGGCTCTCTCGTTGGGTATAAGTATCAACCGCGACAGCTTCAAAACGGATTTCTACGCTCCCAAATGGCACAGTTAGTTGAGTCGTTGCCTCTAGGGATTCTAAACCAGTAGGGATAAAATCGACTAGCCACCGGGGGCCATCCAGCAGCGATCGCGTTTGGCGGTCATGCACCCACAGCTTGACATAGAGCCGGGGGGACTCAGATCGCAACGTCAGGCGGACAGCCAACGGTTGTCCGGCAATCAGTTCGCCTTCGGGTAAAACTAGCTCAGGCTCTGGCACGGGTTCCTCGTCCAGCGACGATGGCTGCGGTTCTGGGGGAACCCCCCGCCCCGCATTGGCAAAACGCGATCGCCCTGGTTGTACCCCCCTTGAGGAAGCTTCTCGCGAGCCATACCCGCCTCGCCCACTGGTGCTGGGAGGGAGTTCAGAAGGATCATCGTCTACCACAATTTCTCGCTCTGTCCAGTTAACCGCAGACTCTGCCATCGATAAAACGTTCTTAGCCATCTCAACTGGGTTCTGCGGAGTTGCTGGCAGTTGACCAGAGGCGGCTCCCACCTCTTGGGAATTGTTCGTTGCATCGCTGGCAATACCGCCATCTTCACCCAATTCTTCCTCCAACTCTGGGAGGGGAGGTTGTTGGTCAAGCAATAGTGCTACAAGTTCCCAGTCTGTCGGCATTTGTGGCAAACGGTCATCCGTTTCCCCCTGCGGCTCGGCGGCAGTTGCTTCGGTGCCATCCGCAACGTCACCATCCGCAACGTCACCATCCGCAACGTCAGTGTCTTCGCTGCCCTCGGTCAGGTCTGCTGAAGGCTCTGCTTCCTCGGTAGATTCCTCCTCCGTTGCAAATACCTCTTCCGGTTGCAGCCATGCTGAAGATTCCTCATCCGTTGCCAGGTCGTTCAACCGGGACAAAAAACGATCTTGCAGCTTCAGGGTCGCAAAAGCCGTATCTAAGGGCGATGCTTGAGAGTCAGCGGAGGGATGCGCTTCTCTTTGTTCGGCGGAGTGTTCAGCGGAGTGTTCTGCTCCCTCGATATCAGAAGCATCTTCAACACCTACGTCCTGCTGACTATGCAAATCTGTATCGGCATCAGCGCTGGCATCTGTTCCATCGGGTTCCTCCGAACGCTGCCAAGTCTGAGCTAAGTGATTCAATAAATTATCAAATAACTGCTCTACATCAGGCGCAGCCCCTTCAGGAGGGGCGGTATCAAGAGGTTGGGAAGGATTTAGGGAAGAAGATTTATCTTCTTCTTTCGCAGCGGATGTGTCGCCATTCTCGATGCGCTCGGTTGCAGGCATCGCATCAGAAATCACCGGAAGTTTAAGCGATCGATTAACTGGATTGGCAGGATCGGGTCGATAAAGTTGCGGGGGAAGGGATACCACCGGCGGAGGTTCAGAAGTCACTGATGTATTGCGATCGCCCAAAGCGAGAATGTCCTCAGGCTCATCGCTATCGGGTGCCTCCCTGTTCCCTATTGCCTCAGTATCGGAAGCAATTGCTGGAAGTTCCGGGGGTTTAAGCGCTGCAATGGCAGGATCGGCTTTAGCAATCTGCTCCGGTAGGGGTTTATTAGGTAAAGGTTCTAAGTGCAGCGGCGGAGTATCTTTTGCCGTTTCCACCAGATCGAGGAAAGATGAATCGATCGGGGGTGTCTCTCCCAAAAGAGAATCTAATGGCGGGTTCAATAAATTTGCGTGCTGTTTATCGTGAGCGATCGCATCGAGCAAGTCTTCCAAATCGGCGGTCACGGTAAATGAGTGAGTCACCAAGACTGTCTCAGCCGCATCGATTAACGTGACTTCTCCTAAAATCAAACGGGTTTGGCAATTTTCGGGCAGCTCTAAATTACAGCTAAAAGAAAAACTCGGCACCTGTTCGGGTATCAGCTGCTGGACATCTACCAAGATTTGTGAGTTTTGCGGATCGCGCATTTCAATTCGCAGTACGTCTGGCGGCAAAAGATGCAAATCCCTAAAACTGTCTAGGATCTCTACTTGTCCGCTGAAGGCAATCAGCTCTCCTCGACGCACGACCAGCGTCTCCCGATCGAGGGTCAGTCGGATCGGTGCTTCATCAATTTCAGGTGGCTCAGTTTCTGCTGAGTAACTTCTTCCGGCGGCAGCAAAGGAAAGCTCCGACGAGTTACTGACAGGGGGAGACGTTAAGGAATCGCGGGAAAACTCACTCTGCGGGATAGCTCCACGAGCCGTAGATGTCGGCTCAAACGCTTGCCAGACGGGATCGACGACTTCCTGTAAGATTTCGTCCACCATTTGTAGCGAGTGTTCTACGAGGCGGCTGACGGGCACTGCCGCCTTTGGAGGGGTGCGGTTGAGTGCCGTCTCCCATCTTTGTGACTCCGATGCCCCGAAAGAGAGGAATAATTCATTGACTGCTTCATCATCGTCTTCTTCCCACCCAGCATTAGTCATCGCCTCTGTCACTGATTCGTCCTCTGGGGAAGGAGGCACTGGATTCGGAAGGTCAACGTCGGCGGTGAGCGTTTCAGTGGTTGTCGGGGCAGGGTTAACGGGGCGGTCAGCGGCAGAACCTGCGGATGATTCTTGGACGGTTTCGGTGGCGACACCTACCTGGGCACTCCAAACGGGTCGCATGTGTCCAACTAAATCGACATCTGCATCTGCCGGGGTGGTTGGAAAAACCTGGAATTGAATTGCCTGCTGCCAAGTGTTGCCGAGGAAATCTGACATAATATCGCCAGAGCAGCGCAACTCCCAGCGCCCCGACTTGAGATAGGTGAAGGGAATGACCACCATCAAGCCTTCGGCGTTGGTGCGGCGCGATCGCTTCTGAAACCGCCGCTTGGGGGGAACTTCCTCAGTGCTGTCATAGGTGATGCGAATTTCCACCTCGATGTTGGGACGGCTGGAGTGAGCAACCACCCGATACCGACCTTCTTGGATTTCCACACTTGGCGTCTCTAGGGAGAGCCAGGAAGAATCACCCTCTTGTTGTATTAGAAATTGCCAGTATTCCATAGGAGGCAAGCAGCAAGCATAAAGGATGAAGTATAAAGGATGAAGTTATTAGAGGCGCGGCTGAAAGACAGTGTGACGTATTATTACACGCCAAACTTCACACTTCATACTTCATATTCTTGTTATCTTTTTACTTTAATCTGCTGCCGCAGTTCCTCGATCGTTCCTAATAATTCACTTTGAGCGATCGCACTCTGCTCTTTCGATGCCATCCACTTCAGCTTGACAGTTTGGTTCTCTGCTTCCTCTTCTCCCAAAACCAAGCAAGCAACTGCACCGCTACGGTCAGCCCTAGCGAACTGCTTTTTAAAAGCACTTCCACTCAGGTCTAGATCCACGCTAAACCCAGCTTGACGTAATTTTTGAGCCAATTGTAAAGCTTGGGATTCTGCTTTCTCGCCTCTGGAAACAACGTAAAAATCCAACGCCGGGACGGGTGCCTCTTGCAGCTGTTGCAGCAGGATGATCAAGCGTTCTAAGCCCATTGCCCAACCCACTGCGGGTGTCTTGGGTCCCCCTAGTTCTGCTACCAGCCCATCGTAGCGTCCGCCACCACAGACAGTTGCTTGCGCTCCCAGGTCGTCCGAGATAATTTCAAAGGCAATGTGGGTGTAGTAATCCAGACCGCGCACCAGACGCGGATTGAGTTGGTAAGCAATCCCCAAATCATCCAGACGTGCTTGGATTTGCTCAAAGTAACGACCAGAATCTGCACTCAGATAATCCAAGATACTGGGAGCATTTTGAACAATTGCTTGCGTCTCCCGATCCTTACTATCGAGTATCCGCAAGGGATTGCGACTCAGCCGTACCTGTGAATCTGGGTCTAACTCTTCTTTGTAGGGAGTCAGGTAATCTACCAATGCTTGCCGGTAACGCTGTCGATCTTCAGGATTTCCGACTGAGTTAATATCCATGCGGAGATTTTTTAGACCCAGGGTTTGCAGAATATCGGTAGCGATCGCAATGACCTCTGCATCTGCCCTCGAATCGGCAGTCCCCAACACCTCTACACCCAGCTGATGAAATTGCCGCTGTCGTCCCTTCTGGGGAGCTTCGTAACGAAACATCGGACCCAAATACCAGAGGCGCTGAATCCCACTTTTGACATCAAGAGCGTGTTCAATATAAGAGCGCACAACCCCAGCCGTTCCCTCCGGTCTCAGGGTCATGGAATAGGGATTTTCCCCCCGACTCTTGAAGGTATACATTTCCTTCCCGACCACGTCTGTGGTTTCGCCAATCCCGCGCTCAAATAGCGTCGTCAGCTCAAAAATCGGGGTGCGAATTTCTTGATAAGCCGCTCTGCTTAGAATATCCCGTGCGATCGATTCTACCCATTGCCAGTAACCGACTTCTTCGGGCAGAATATCCCGCGTTCCCCGTATCGCTTGAATGCTTCCCATTGTTTAGACTTTAGATTTTAGTGAGTGCCATGAGTTTTTCACCCCCAGGATTTTAACTTTACCCCCTTCGGGGATTCGGGGTTAGGTCATTGCAATGGCGAAAACTTCATGACACTGAAGATTTTAAATTCAATCCCATCTAAAATCCAAAAATTATTGGTTTTCCTCCCAAGGACAATAGCGCTGACTATAGTAGTCCAAAATCTGCGTGACCCATTGGCGACTCAATGAATCGGCATCTTCTGCATACTGAATCCACAAGCCGCCAACTTGGCTTTGATAATAGTCGAACGATTGCCCCGAAGGCTGAGGAACCAAACCTGTGTCTACCCCTCCCACCTGACGCAAATGGGCAGCAATTTCCCGATATACCGCTAAGGGTAACCCAGGGAAGCGAATTTCATACCGCAGGTTTTCTCCTCCAGTAGTCTGCACCCTTTCAACTCCTACAACAACTGAATCGTGGTACTTGTTTTAAGCTTGAGGAGAGCCATTGATTCCTGGTTCCTTAGCAGGAGCAACAGCCGTTGGTGTACCGGGTTGATCGGGCGTTGCAACTGGTTTTTCCCCAACCCGTCTGGCAACTTCTCTGCCGTATTGCTCCAGAATCACTACCGGACTGGCACCATTATTGACTTCAATCCGCTTGACTAGCACCTGTCCATTAGATAAACGCTGTCCCACTCCGACGTAGCGACTTGGCTCGTTTGGTACCCTCACAATTGCCTGAGGTTCACCCCCCACCTGAACCACTCCTGTGACTTCTACACTTCTTGCCAAGTTTGGTTCTGGTAGCGGTGGCAGTTTGGGTAGAAGTGGCGCGGGAGCCGGAATCCGAGGAGCCGTAACAATCGGGATTGGAGCTACACGGTTTCTGTTCCCTGGAGGTGTAGTGTTTCTCCCACGCGGAGGCACCCCATTTGGCCTACTGGGAGCGGGAGCGCGTGGTATTGTCCTCCCTCCGCCTGTACTCCCTTGACTGCCATTGCCTCCGCCTCGATTCGGTCTGGGAGGTCTGACATTGGGCAGGGGTGGCGGTACGGGAATGGGACGCCCGCTAGGAGTCAAACCCTGAGGAGGAGCTAAACCCGGACCCGGAAACGGAGGGGGAGGCGAACCCGAACCCGTCTCGTTTGGTGTCACTTCCACAATTGGTTTCAGGGGAACAAGTGCAAACGGATCTTGCCGCCCTTTCTGAATTCCTCGCAGCCGTGCATCAGAGTTAGTGGATGGAATCAAGCCGGAAAGCCCAGGAAGGGGCGGTTTTGGGGTAACTGTCGGATCGGGAAATGACGGGGTTGTTGGTGAAGCAGTTGGTACAGCAGACGGAGCAGTAACTGGAGCAATACTAGGGCTAGGAGCTACAGCCGTATCCTCTCCCTGAGAACAGCCCCCCGCTAACACAGCAAGTATTCCCAAAAACGCAATCCATGAATGTTGACGCATGACCAGTCTCCCAGAGCTTTACCTGCATCCGCCCATAGAAATTCCCTGTTTGCTTTCAACAGTTCTAAATATATGCGGATAATTTATTTTATTAAATGTGTGCAAAAACACCCATCTATATATTCAGTTTACTGGACAGAGATCGATCCATCGCTTTTGTGTTCCTTATCTTCAAAGAATCGGGAATCTCAGTTTCCGGTTGTTGGAAGAATCAATCGTCAATCCCTACCATTGACTTTTTCAGTGCATCCAGTCCCTTTTTGACCCGTCGAGAAACGGTCACAACACTGATATCTAAGCGTTCTGCAACTTCTTTTTGCGTTAAGTCGTGTAAGAAAACAAATTCCAAGATTTCGCGGGTTCGCTTTTCTAGCTGAACTAAAGCTTGTTGTAGGCGAAGCTGGTCTTCTTGCGCTAACTGAAAACTCCGATACTGCGGGTCTGGGACGATTTCACCTAAGCAAGTTTCACCTTCCGAACCATCCCCTAGGGGTACATCTAAACTTACAAGTTCGCGGTTTTGAAAGGCCAACTTGATTTCCTGCCATTCTGCCTGTGAAATTTCTAGCTTTGCTGCCACCTCTGAATCGGTAGGAGGTCGGTTGTACTTCTGCTGGAAATACCGCGTCAAAGAAACTGCCTGATAGTGCAGTGCTTCCCAACGGCGAGGAATGCGGAATGAGCCGCCTTTATCCCGTAAATAGTGCTGAATTTCTCCGCGAATGTAGGGGATAGCAAAGGAACTGAAGGCGTGACCCTTGGACAAGTCAAAGCGCTCAATTGCTCGAATTAAGCCTAAACAGCCGACTTGAAGCAAGTCTTCATAACTTTCTGTACACTGATTAGTCCAGTGATGTGCTTCTTTTCTCACCAATCCAAAATTCAGTTTTACCAGCTGATTGCGAACAGTATCTAAACGATTTTGCTGGTACTCTCGCAACAGCCGTAAGCTTTCATGCTTCAGTTCAGGAGTGGCAGTGCTATACATATACGAAGTTCAGTTGGTAGAGTGGCCCGGTTAAAAACGTTTGTTTCAGTTATATTCTGTTTTTGAAGTGGGTGCTGTGATACTAAACATAGGTTGCGATAACAAAACTTTAAGCCGGAAAGCGAACAAATGCAGTTGGGGAAACGCCCAGGAATGTAGCCTTTTCCCCAAATTGCGATAAGTTGCTTTCTTTTCCTCGCTTCAAAATTCAGTTTATTCTCTGAACCTGGTCAATTACAACAGCATTTTCACCGAGAAACTCTCTTGTGGGAATCACTCACATGATTGCGGAGTGTAGGCAGAAGGATTAAACAGCAGATGCTGACCTTGCTAAAGAAAAGAAAAAAGGGGTTCCAAACCCCTTTTCCTCACCTGCAAGCAAAGCCAAGCCGCGTGGCTCGGTGCTAACGATCAGATTTAAGCCTGGTCTGGTGAAATCCGAGCATAGAAAATGCCGCGAATTTTCACTTCCTTAGCTTCGCCAGCGCCTAGATCGGTATCGGATGGCTGTTCGCTCTCAAATGTACCGGCAATTTCACCTGTGGCGTTATCCACTTTAGCGACTTGGAGAGAAATTTCGCCCTTAAGGGTTTCAGCACGCTTCACATTGGCACGTGTCAGTGCTTCCTGATCGGCTTGACTGGGGAGTGCTACTGCATTGTCATAACCAGTGACAACACCGCGACCCTTGGGATCGAGGAAAGCTGCTCCCCGATAGGAGGGAACGTTAAACTCGCCTTCAAAGTCAGTCGAGGTGTTAATACTGTCCATTCCTGGCTGGCTTTTGGCAACCAGATTTTTGATCGTGAATAGAAAGGGTACTCGCTCACCACCCGGTAGCTGGACGGTAATAGCTTGGAAGTCGAGACCATCCTGTTCAATAAAGGTCAAACGACGATCTTGATCAACTTGCAATTTACCCAGCACCTGGTCGATGCTAGAAGTAAACCGGGTCAACAACTTACCCTGAACGAATTGGGCGGATTGACGTTTGTTTGTAGATTCTTCTTTGACAAAGAAGCTGGTTGGCTGTAGGCACAGATTCGTCAAAGCATACGACTGTCCAGGCTGAATGGGAATGGCACCGCGTGTCGTTTCTGACAGTTGCGGGCAGTTATTCGCAAGCCCGGTACCTCGAATTTGGTCGTAAGTGAGTGGAGTGGGAACACTGGTCGCAGCTGCTGGACCTTCACTACAAGCAGTTAATACTCCCAAGCACAAAGCTAGGAAGGCAACAATGAAAGCGCGATACCTCATGGTCAACCTCAAATATTTAATCTAGGAATCCCTACCAGTAGAATCTGATATTGGGCTTAAGTTACAACAGACAAAAGTGAAATTCTTAATCAGGCTCGGAATGGTTCGGCTCAGAATCTCTACAGTGAATTTTACAAGGCTTTGTGTTGCCTTTATCCTGAAGCTCAGTGTAAATTGACCATTCCAGTCAGTGAAAGACTCGGTTAAAGTTGAGTTTATCAAACGGAGTAAAGGGGATGGCGTGAACAGCGATCAGAATTTAGAATTGGGGCTTTTGAAGCCGGAACTGCAAGCGATCGCTACTTCTGTTCGCGCTTTGGCACAGACTTGCCAGGGGGATACTCTGGCTCTGTTGGCGTTGCTGCGGGCGTTAGAAAGTTGGCATCGTGAGATTCGAGATACTGTGTTTCAAGCGTCTTTACCGGATAATCGTCAGGCTCTATATGCCCTGCTGAAGGATATGGAAGAAGAAGGCGGCTGGCCCTATATTGAGCGCATGAAGGTGCGATCGCTGTTGGAAAAGCTCTCAGCCGCAGAATCGCCCAATTCTTCACACCCTCTACCACTGGAGTCAGAAACTCACCCACCTCAGCCTGGTTGAAGTTACACGGTTGAAGGCAAAACTCTTTCACTGGCGTGGCTCTAGGCGTGTGAACTTGTCAATCTTTATTGGGCTATAGAGTACAACAAATGCTAAGATCCTCCAGTTATTAATGCAATCTCTGAACACTAACCCCCTGCTTAATTTATGCCGGTTGCTGTTAATCCGATTAAGTTTGGTACAGATGGCTGGCGAGGCATCATCGCCGCAGACTTTACGTTTGAGCGGGTGGCTTTGGTAGCACCGTTGGCGGCACAAGTCCTGGCAAATGTCTATGGCGAGACGACGGGTAGCCGCACAATTATTGTGGGTTATGACCGGCGCTTTATGGCGGAAACGTTTGCCCGTAAAGCGGCCCAAGTCGTGCAAGCAGCCGGATTTGAGGTGCTGCTGAGCAGTAGTTATGCCCCCACACCGGCATTCAGCTGGGCGGCTTATCAACGGAGAGCTTTGGGAGCTTTGGTGATAACCGCTAGTCATAATCCCGGATCATATTTAGGGTTAAAAGTCAAGGGTGCATTTGGAGGATCGGTACCTCCGGAAATTACTCAGCAGATTGAAGCGTTGTTAGAGAAGGAACCGTCACCTGACTCGACGATGGCGGGAAGCTTCGAGATGTTCGACCCGTGGCCCAATTACTGCGAAGCACTACGGGCGAAAGTCGATATTGCTTGCATTCAGGATGCGATCGCCCAACATAAGCTTGCTGTCTTTGCTGATGTGATGCACGGTGCTGCTGCGACAGGACTAGAACAACTGCTGCAAACGCCAATCCAGGAAATTAATAGTTCCCGCGATCCTTTATTTGGTGGCAGTGCACCGGAACCTTTGCCGCGTTACCTTTCCCAGATGTTTCGGCAGATGCGGACTCACCGACGCCGCAGCGGTGATGGGTTGGCAGTGGGGTTTGTATTTGATGGAGATAGCGATCGCATTGCGGCTGTCGATGGACAGGGAAATTTCCTCAGTTCCCAAATCCTCATCCCAATTTTGATCGAACACATGGCATCTCGGCGGGGATTGACGGGAGAAGTCGTGAAAACGGTGAGTGGTTCCGACTTGTTTCCCCGCGTAGCCGCCCTGTACAATCTGCCGGTGTATGAGACGCCTATTGGATACAAGTACATCGCCGACCGGATGTTAATGACTCAGGTGTTAGTCGGCGGTGAAGAGTCAGGAGGGATTGGCTACGGCAATCATATTCCAGAACGGGATGGGCTGTTGTCAGCGCTGTATCTGCTAGAAGCGATCGCGCAATCAGGAATGGATCTCAGCGATCTTTACCAGCGCTTGCAGGAGAAAACTGGCTTTCATTCTGCCTACGACCGCATTGACCTACCATTAGCGAGTATGGAAGTGCGATCGCGCCTGCTAGAACAATTACAAAATACACCCTTAACTGAGATTGCCGGTCGGTCGGTAATTGATTGCCTAACGATTGATGGTTATAAGTTCCGGTTAGCCGATGATAGTTGGTTGATGATTCGCTTCAGCGGAACCGAACCCGTTTTGCGGTTGTACTGCGAAGCGCCAACGCTGAAACAAGTTCATCACACCTTAGAGTGGGCGAACAAGTGGGCAAATTCAGTTTAAGCCCTACAAAGTATCTAGCTTGGTACCCAATGCCCGTAGTTTCGCAACAAAAAGGAATCGGCTCAAGCTTGAGCCGATTCCTTTTTGTGAATAAGCAAAAATAAATTTCAATGCTGAGTAAACCAGACACTTTAAACACTCCTTTTGGTTCATGATTAGGAATGCAGAATGCCAAAGAATTGCATCATTTGCTTATATAAGTCTTGGTTTTCCTATTCAATATAAAGACGGATATAAGTTGTATATTTTAGCACTGATATAGAGACTGTCAAAACGGTTGGCTTGCTGCTGACAATATCTCTCCTTACTACTAAACAGATATAAACAGATAAAAACGGACTTAGCCAAATTTGCTCCTTTCTGTGGCAATCTGAGAAACAGAGAGGAAAGCCAAAATTAAACAAAAGGTTATGCAAACCCTGCCCAATCCAAGCACTACCAGTGCATCTTCCAGTCAACCCTCCTTTGAAACCACTATCAAGCGGCGCAAAACTCGTCCCGTCAAGGTGGGAAATGTCACGATTGGCGGCAACTACCCAGTAGTAGTGCAGTCGATGATTAATGAAGACACGCTTGATATTGATGGGTCGGTTGCCGGAATTCGCCGCCTGCACGAGATTGGCTGCGAAATTGTCCGCGTTACCGTGCCAAGTATCGGTCATGCCAAAGCTTTAGCGGAAATCAAGCATAAATTAGCTCAAACCTATCAACCAGTGCCCCTGGTCGCTGATGTGCATCACAACGGCATGAAGATTGCCTTGGAAGTTGCCAAGCACGTTGATAAGGTGCGGATTAATCCAGGGTTGTATGTATTTGAAAAGCCAAAAGCGGATAGAACGGAATATACCCAAGCTGAATTTGATGAAATTGGCGAAAAAATTCGCGAAACTTTAGAACCCCTGGTAGTTTCCTTGCGAGATCAGGGTAAGGCAATGCGAATCGGGGTAAATCACGGTTCTCTTGCTGAAAGAATGCTGTTTTCCTACGGCGACACCCCCGAAGGGATGGTGGAATCTGCCCTAGAATTTATCAAAATTTGTGAATCTCTCGACTTCCGGAACCTGGTAATTTCTCTGAAAGCCTCGCGGGTGCCAGTGATGTTAGCCGCTTATCGTCTGATGGCACAGCGGATGGATGCGCTAGGCATGGATTATCCCTTGCATTTGGGCGTCACTGAAGCGGGTGATGGCGAATACGGACGGATTAAGTCTACCGCAGGCATTGCGCCTCTGCTTGCTGATGGGATTGGCGATACGATTCGAGTCTCAATCACTGAAGCACCGGAAAAGGAGATTCCCGTTTGCTACAGCATTCTGCAAGCTCTGGGATTGCGGAAAACGATGGTGGAATATGTCGCCTGCCCCTCATGTGGGCGGACATTGTTTAATCTAGAAGAAGTGCTGCACGAAGTGCGGGAAGCCACCAAACATCTTACAGGTCTGGACATAGCAGTCATGGGATGTATTGTCAATGGTCCCGGAGAAATGGCGGATGCCGACTATGGTTATGTTGGTAAACAGCCCGGTTACATCTCTCTGTATCGTGGCAGAGAAGAAATCAAAAAAGTGCCAGAGTCTCAAGGAGTTGAAGAGTTGATTAATTTAATTAAGGCAGATGGACGTTGGGTCGATCCTTAAGTAAGTGCTGAGTGGTGAGTGTCGAGACAAAAGTTAATTCAAAACTCACAAAATAATAAGTGTTGAGGAAAGCATTAATTTAAAACTCAATCGCGAGAAATCGCGTTTTTACAGCTCAAAACTCAAAACTCTCTACTTCCGGACTTGCACTTAGTGCAGCTGGATAAATAATTGCGCTCTCCGGCTTCCATATATGGCCTGTGCTAGAGTTAGCGTAATTCCTTGGCAGTAGTTTCCCCCCGGCTCAGAAAGGATCATGGTAATTACAAAACGCGGGCTCGTTCTCGGTGCGACAGCACTGGTTTTATCGACTGTTGCTGTTACGGGCGCTGGTATTCATCTGTCTCAAGGTCAGGCTTTTTTTCGTGAAAGTCCCAAGGAACTTGTAGATGAAGTATGGCAGATTATTGACCGCAGTTACGTAGATGGCACCTTTAATAAAGTCAATTGGCGGTTAGTTCGTAAAGACTACCTGAATCGGTCTTACCCCAGCAAGAAGGAAGCCTATGAGGCGATCCGGGAGATGCTGAAAAAGCTGAACGATCCCTACACCCGCTTCATGGACCCGGAAGAGTTCAAGAGCATGCAGATTGATACTTCTGGGGAATTAACTGGCGTTGGCATTCAACTCGCTCAAGATGAGAAATCGAAAAAGCTAACGGTTATTGCGCCAATTGAAGATACACCAGCGTCTAAGGCTGGTGTTCTGGCAAAGGACACTATCACTAAAATTGATGGCAAGAGTACCGAGGGCATGGATGTCAATGATGCTGTGCGCCTGATCCGAGGACAACCGGGAACGCAAGTAACCTTGACCATTCAGCGGGGCGAAAAGGAATTAGTATTTCCTCTGAAACGAGCGCGGATTGAAATCCATCCGGTGCGCTCTAGCAAGCAGAACAGTCCTACGGGTGAGATAGGCTACATTCGCCTGAATCAGTTTAGCGCCAATGCTGCTAAGGAAATGGCAGATGCGATTAAGGGTTTAGAACGGCAGAAGGTGAATGGCTACATTTTGGATCTGCGTTCTAATCCAGGCGGATTACTCTACGCCAGTATTGAAATTGCCCAGATGTGGTTAAAAGACGGCACAATTGTCTCAACGGTGGATCGGCAGGGCGAAAGGGAGCGAGAGAAAGCGAATAATCGCGCCCTCACAGATAAACCGTTGGTGGTGTTGGTAGATGGCGGCTCGGCGAGTGCTAGTGAAATCCTCTCCGGGGCGTTGCAGGATAACAAGCGGGCTGTTTTGGTAGGAACAAAGACCTTTGGAAAGGGCTTGGTGCAATCGGTGCGGGGACTGGGGGATGGTTCGGGGCTGGCGGTGACGATCGCTAAGTATTACACTCCCCTTGGGCGCGATATTAATCACGCGGGGATTAAGCCGGATGTGGTGCTGGAAATGACGGAAGAGCAACGCAAGGCATTGCAAACCGATCGCAATAAAATCGGCAGTGCAGACGATCCTCAATATGCCAAAGCCCTGGAAGTGCTAAATCAGAAGATTGCCGCCCAGCGAGGAAATCAGGCGCAGAAATAGTTATGAGAGTTGAGTTGAAATTCAAAACTTAACTCTCAACTCTCAAAATTCATCCCTTATTGGGGTTGGCACTTTCCAGCGCGAATTAAGCCGACACGACGAGCGATCGCTTCCGCTTGAGAATCAAATGGCCCCCAGCGTTCCACAAAAGCTGATTTATCCTCTCCTTCGACTTGTTCGCTGGAGAGGATTTCGCATTTCCCTTCTTGGCGCTTGACAATATACCAGATTTGTGTAGCAGTCATTCGGTGAAGATTCGCAAAAAACGCCTTGAAGAGTAGCTTAGTGATGAGTTTTGAATGATGAGCAATTAATTCAGAATTCAAAATTCAAAACTCATAACTTTTCTAGTTAATGTGCGCCGTTGCCGTTTCCAGAAGTTGCGATCGCGCGTTCAACCAGCTTGTCTGGAACTTCTTGGAGATGGTCGTACTTCCAGTGAAAGAAGCCGACGCCCATTGTAAGCGATCGCAATTCCACAATAAAATTGTGCATCTCTGCTTGGGGTAAGTAAGCAGAAATGCAATCCCAACCGGGCCAATCTGACTTCCCTTCGTAGCCGAGAATTTGTCCCCGACGTCCGCTGACTAGCTGGAGAACCTTAGAGGTAAATTCGGCTGGGGCACACGCCTGAATCGCGGTAATCGGTTCTAAGAGCGTTGGTTCGCACTTGGGCATTCCTTCCTGCATCGCAATCCGGGCTGCCTGTTTAAACGCTTGTTCGGAACTATCAACCGAGTGGTAAGAACCATTCGTCAGCGTCACCGCTACATCGACCACGGGGAAGCCCAAGGGGCCATGTACCAAATACTCCCGAACACCCGTCTCAACGCCAGGGATATACTGTCTCGGTACGACGCCACCGACAATTGTTTGACTGAAGTTAACGCCTTCGCCACGCGACAGCGGCTTGATATCCAGATAAACATCACCAAACTGTCCGTGACCGCCACTTTGGTGCTTGTAGCGCCCGTGAATCGAGGATGCGGGTTTGCGGATGGTTTCTTTGTAGGGTACGCGGGGCAGGTGAGTCGTCATTGGCAGGTTGTACTTGCGCCGCAGTCGGTCGAGGGCAACTTGCAGATGAATTTCACCTTGACCCCAAAGGATGACTTCGTGGGTGTCTCCATGTTGTTCCCAAGCTAGGGAGGGGTCTTCTTCTAGCAGCTTTGTGATGGCGCTGCTGAGTTTAACTTCATCGTTGCGTTTTTCGGGCGTAATCGCTAAAGCAAAAACGGGTGCCATTTGCTCGGCTTTGGGGAGTTCGGTCGCCAGTGGGTCGCCGGAAGCGGTCAAGGTATCGCCTGTTTTAATTCCCTCTAAGCGTCCCAAGACAACAATCTCACCGGCTTCGGCTGAAGTCAGCGGCTGTTGTTGCTGACCCATCAGACGATACAAGCCACCAGTCCGAACGCCATTGAGGACAATTCCATCAGTCAACGTGCCCTGCCACACCCGCACCAGGGAGATTTTCCCGCCTTGAGGAGTGTAATAGGTTTTAATCGCTTGTGCGAGGGGGGCATCGGCATGGAGAACGATTCCCCGACGTTCGGCAGTGGTGGATGGATCGGGTGCTTCTCGCAACAACGCTTCCAGCAACGGTCGCACTCCGTAATCTTGCTCGGCAACGCCCAGGAATACAGGCACGATTAAATCTGCCCCTAACTCCATCTTCAAGTCTTGGAGAATTTCTTCTTGGGGCGGGTTAATTTCTTCTAGCAGTTCTTCTAGCAGGTGGTCGTCAAAATTTGCCAATTCCTCCAGCATTTCGGCACGGGCGGCTTGTTCCTGCTCTTTGAGGTTATCTGGCATCGGCACCGGGTCGGCGGCGGCACCAGGATGGTAGTGATAAGCTTGTTCGCTCACCAGGTCGATAAAGCCGCTGAGCTGTTCGCCTTGACCAATGGGATACTGGTGTGGGATCACGGGGCGACTGGAGACCGTTTTTAGGGCGTGCAGCACGTCCATGAAGTTGTTGTTCGCCCGATCCATTTTGTTGATGAAGACTAGGTGCGGAATTTCCCAGTCGTCGAGGAATTTAAATAGCGGCGCGAGAGTCATGACGCGATCGCTCACGGGTTCGCACACGACAATTGCCGCATCGACGCCAATCAGAGCATTGTAGGTTTCTTGAGCAAATTCAACCGATCCGGGACAATCGACAAAGGTGAAGCGGACACTGTCGTAATCGGTGCTGGCAGTTGATACTTCCACGCTCATGTGGCGATCGCGTGCCTCTTGGGAACTATCTCCCACCGTGTTACCGTCTGAAGTGCGACCTTTGCGGGAAATCGCACCCGTGACGAAAAGCAAACTTTCTAGTAACGTAGTTTTGCCACTTAAATAGGGGCCAACAATTGCAACATTGCGTACCCCGGACATGACTTTTTCGTTCATGATTCACCCCCAACAAAATAAAAAAGATGTAGAGATGTGAGCGATCGCATGGGTATACGGGATTGATGCCATTGGCAGCTCCCGGAGAATTTTTGCCCTCCCGTGCCGATGGCGATCGCTGTTAACAGTTAGATGGAATTTTGTATCCCTGAATGTGAGGTTAGCGCGTTCTAGGGGCAATGACTGAGAAATTGCAATTTCTTTTAAAGCAAACCCAGCAAAAACTTAAGTTGAATGAATCAGTATTAATTAGCTATAAATTTTATGAATATATGCAACAAATAACCGCAAATTTGTTAGAAGAAAATCTGAATGGGTGGCGACAAACGTAACAATTGTAAAGAGGTGACACGGAGAATGAGAACGTACCAGCAGATGAGATGGATAGCTGGAGGGTTAATACTGTTACTGGGTGGGAGGATGACGCCAGCGGTGGCTGGGACACCCGTGACGCCGGTACAAATTGCTCAAGCTCAATCGGCAGTGGACTTGATGAATCAGGGACTCCAGCTGATCGGTCAAGCAAAAACACAAGAAGCGATCGCCTCTTTTCGACAAGCCGCCAAACTCGACCCCAAACTGGCACCCGCGCATTACAACTTGGGGCTGGCTTTGCGTCAGGTGGGGCAATTGCAGCCAGCAGCGGATGCCTTTTACCAAGCAGTTCAAGCCGATCCTAACTTTGCTCTCGCCTATGCCAATTTGGGTGCAGCGCTGCTTGAGGGAAACAACTTGCAGCAGGCGGGTGATTATTTGTCACGGGCGCTGGAACTCAACCCACAGTTGGGAGTTGCTCATTACAATCTAGGTTTGGTAAGGGAACAGCAAGGAGATGAGGAACGAGCGATCGCGTCTTTTAAACAAGCGATGCAGTTGAGTCCCAACGCACCAGAACCTGCTTATCATTTGGGACTCGCTTATCTCCAACAGAACAACCTGAACCAAGCAAAAAAAGCATTCCAGCAAGCCATTAAAATCAGCCCTAAATATCCAGAAGCCCACTATAATCTCGGTTCCATCCTGATGAATCAGGGAAATTTAGACGAAGCTCTCGCCGCCTTTCGCAAGGCAGCAGAGGCTAATTCTAACTACCCCAATGCCTACTACGCTGCCGGGTTAGTCTTTCTGCGCCAAGGTCGTTACAGTGATGCCCAGCAAGTTTTGCAATATGCCAAACAGCTTTACACTGCCCAAGGGAATAGCCAGTGGGCTTCTAATGCAGAGGAGTTATTGAAGCGATCGCAAAACCCCTAAACAATTAAAAATTAGTTTTTTAATCTTTAATTGTTTCCCCGATGCACTCTAACCCGCTTATTCAGGTCTTGCTTCTTCACCCAAGACAAAAACTTCTCCATTTGCGGCTCATCCTTCAGCCTATCCAAAGAATTAAGTTCCTGGGCTAATCGCGTATTGTCAAATAAATTATGTATTTGCCGATGACAGGCAGAACATATCTTTGCAGTCGGTCCTGGATCTTCATTTTTCCGTTTCGTTTTCTGCCTTGGAATCAAGTGATGGACGGTCAACCGCTCCACTTCTCTTTCACACAATTCACACTGCATTTTTTGATAAGGCTTATAACTCAAGACTATCTAACATCATTATATGTCGATGAAAAAAGTGAGGCGCTTTTCATGTGCTATTCACTAAAAACATAACGTCAATGAAATTGAGACTATAGCAATCTATTTCCTTTGTGAACCAATCAGTTCCTCTTTGTCTCTTCCTAAGCGCTAGCTCTTTCAGAGCCGCTTCGCTAACGCACAGGCTAAGCACATCCGCGCCGCTACGCGAACGCCAACGTGTTCTTTGTGTCTTTGCGGTTCAATACACTGTTTTTGCCTTCACAAATAATTTCAGATAGCAACAAATACTAATTGGATTTGTTGTAAACAAATTTAAAATTAAGTAAAAATACGATTTAAGGCTAAACTTGCTTGTGCTAGGTATATAAGGAAACTTCCAGTTGCCAAATTATCCCAGCCATCTAGCAAAAAAAGCAATGTTTCAAACCCATAAACAAGATGATGTTATCTCAGGTGCTGCATTTGTTACCGGAGGCGCGGCGGCGGGTGCTGGAGTTTCCGCAGCAGTTGGTGGGATGGGATTAGTCGGAGGATTCGGAGCAGTTGGAATTAGCATGGCACCCGTTACAGCAGCGGGCGCGGTTGCTGGTGCTGCTGCTTATGGAGCATTCAAAGCGGTAGGAGAAGGAGATGCTTTCGCTTTAGGTTCGATGGGAATTGGTGCAGTAGGCGGCGCAGGTTTTTCCTCTGTTTTTGGCGGCATGGGATTAGCTTTCAAGGGAACAGCGGTTGGAATTGGTATGGGTTCTTTTGCGGCAACAGGTGCAGTTTTTGGGCTGGGAGTTTACGGTTTATTGAAGCTGATTGACGGCTCTGGAAGCGGGGAAACCGCATATCAAGCTTTCGAGCGGATGGAAGAGAAAGTATCATGGCAAGAAGCTTATACTAATGCTCTTCTAGAGCTAGAATTAGCAGCGCTAGATAAGAAGCTAGCAGGTGATGTTTTAGAGGAAAAATTTGCCGCTATAGAAATTGAAGACGAGTTGAAGGCGCTAAAAGCAAAAATACCAGCGAAGACTGTTTTAAATCTAAATTATTCTGCACCTTATAAAAATATTTCATCCAAATTTTCTACATTTCACCCAAGTTTAAATCCCTCTGTAACGCCTAAAATTTCTACTCATCAAACACCGTTACCTCAACCGGAATCTTCTCAGCCTAAGATGGCACCAGGATTGACAAAAATTGAGTCTCAGACACCTCAAGGCTGGAAATGCGTACACACCCTAAAAGAGCATTCAGCCGCAGTCAATTCAATTGCCATCAGCTCTGATAATCAGACGATTGCTAGTGGGAGTGATGATAGAATCGTTACCCTGTGGAGCCTGAAGACTGGAAAACAGATTTTTAACTTCTTTGGGCAAGGACAGGAAGTTTCTTCAGTGGCAATTAGCCCAGATGGTCAAACGATTGCCAGTGGCAGTTTTGACCAAAAAATTACTACCTGGAATCTGCCTAAAAAAGAATTTCTCCGCACCTTTTTTTATTTAAACTCCTCTTACAGTCATTCGGGCTTTGTTTACTCAGTTTCCTTCAGCCCTGACGGAAAAATTATTGCGAGTGGAAGCGCTGATAAAACGATTAGGCTTTGGGGTGCCTATACGGGAAAACTAAGAAGCACTCTTAATGGACATTCTGACGCGGTTTTGTCTGTTGCGATTAGTCCTGATAGCCAAATTCTTGCTAGTGGAAGTGCCGATCAAACTATCAGGCTTTGGAATTTGAGCGGTGGACAACAGCATCGCATCCTTATCGGACATTCAGGCTGGGTTACTTCTGTCGCCTTCAGCCCGGATGGAAAGACTCTAGCGAGTGGGAGTGGAGACGCGACAATTAAGTTGTGGAATTTCCAGACTGGAGAATTGCTTCGCACTCTTACAGGACATTCATCTGGGGTTGTTTCTATCGCTATTAACCCTGATGGAAAAACCCTCGCCAGTGGCAGCCGAGACGGTACTATCAAACTTTGGAACCTAGATGGAGAACTGCTGGATACTCTGCCTGGGCGTCATCCTGTTGCTTTCAGTTTCGATGGACAGACGCTGGTGAGTGGCGGTGAGAAGAACACACTGAAAATTTGGCAAAAATGCTTTGGCGTGAGTGAATCTACACTTGACGCAGTGCCATCTGGGGAATGGTGGGAAGTTTTAGGCGTGGAAAGGAACGCTGATGCTGATGATGTTAAGCGTGCTTACCGACGTTTGGGAAGGCAGTATCACCCTGATGTTAATCCTTCTACCAATGCCCAAGCTCAAATGCAGGCAATTAATCAAGCTTATGCCCAGTTTGAGAAACAATGGAGCGATCGCTAACAGCATAAATCCTTTAGAGATTCGCCCTACGAGTCTTGTCTAATCTCTCACTGTTTGAGCTGACCTAGTCGTGAAGGCTGCCATCCGGCATGATGGCTCCACTCAAATTAGCTTCGCTGAGGTCGGCTCCACTCAAATTGGCTCCACTCAAATTGGCTCCACTCAAATTAGCTCCACTCAAATTGGCTCCACTCAAATCTACCCAAACCATATCTGCCTTGCTCAAGTTAGTACCGCTCAAGTTAGCTCCACGCAGATTAACCCCAGGAAGGTTCGCTCTACTCAGGTCTAGCCCTGCCAGCAATACATTCGGGGCAATCAACAATGCTCCTGCTAGTTTTGGATCAAACTCTTCGGGAAACTTAGTTTGTTCGTTGTAGAGCGCTCTACGGAAGTTCGTTCCCTCCAAGTTGGCCTCGCTCAAGTCAGCTTCATAGAGATGGGATGCGCTCAGATTAGCCTCATTCAGATTAGCTCCACTCAGGTCAGCTCCCCGCAGGTCGGCTAAACTCAAGTTAGCTTCACTCAAGTCAGTTCCAATCAAGTCAGCTCCAATCAAGTCGGTTAAACTCAAATTGGCTTTCGTCAAGTCGGTGCCAATCAAGTCGGCTAAACTCAGGTTGGCTGCAATTAAGAAAGCTCCAAACATTTCAGCTCCACTCAAATCGGCTCTACGCAAGTCTGCCTCACACAAGTCGGCTTCCTCCATGTGGGTTGCGGCTAGGGTGCATCGGCTCAGAATCGCTCGACTCAAGGTAGCTTTTTTTAAGTTGGCCCCACTAAAATCCGCCTGACTGAGATTTACCCCACTCAGGTCGGCTCCACTTAGGTCGGCTAGACAAAAATCTCTTTCGCCCTCTACATATTTCCTCAGTAGTTCATCTGCGTCCATCGATTCATACCAATTTGCGGAACAGTTGCATGATTTTCAATCGGGAAAGTCGCTGACTGTCTAAGATTTTCAACCCAAAATCCCAAACCCCAAATCTAAAATTTTAGGACTCCTTCCCGCCTCCAATCAGTAGAGTAACTTTTCCTCATAAAAAAGCCCCCAATTGGGGGCAAGCTTTGTCAAAAAAGCAAAAACAAAGATTCAAATCAGATAGAGGATGGTGAACAAAATAATCCACACAATATCGACGAAGTGCCAATAAATCTCTGCGGCTTCAACGCCAAAGTGGTGTTCGCTGCTGTAGTGACCGGGTTTTAAACTGCGCCACAAAACAGCAATCATCGCCCCTAGTCCTAAAAGAACGTGGAGACCGTGGAAACCAGTCAGAACATAAAACGTGCTGGCAAACAAGTTAGTGCTGAGGCCAAATTCCAAATGGGTATACTCGTAAACCTGACCCCCCAGGAAAATCGCTCCCATTAAGGCAGTTGCGGCAAACCAAGTCCTTAAACCTGCCACATCGTTCTTTTTGATGGCAGTATCCGCATTGTGGATCACGAAACTGCTAGAAATCAGAATCAGTGTGTTGATTCCGGGCAGTAATAGCTCTAACTTTGGCGTTCCTTCCGGGGGCCAACTGGGTGCCACAGCGCGAAAGGCGAGATAGGCGGTAAATAAGCCGACAAAGATCATGCCTTCCGCAATCAGAAACACAATCAGCCCCTGGATGCGGAAATCATGATGTTCTACGCCGTGGGCTTCCACAGCCGCTTCTGAGTTGTGGTGATAGTTGAGGGCAGTTTTCGCTGGGTCAATCGTTGAACCTTGCATGAATCTCCTCTAGAAAGAGTTGGATACGTAATGGGTAGTGGAGAATCGGTAATAGGTCATCGTTTCCCGATTACCGATTACCATTACCGATTGTGACTTTCTCCTTGGCGGTCATCGGGATTCACCGCCACTGCGGGATCGGGATCGGCACGGAGAGCCGAGTCAGGGCCAGCAGCCAAGACTGGATTTCGAGGCTCGTCAAAGGGCACCTCTACTTGAGTGCGGCGATCGCCCATCCCATAGTCATAAGGCCCAGTGGCTAACACTGGGTCTTTTTCAAAGTTTTCCGGTGGCGGGGGCGAGGTTGTCATCCACTCTAGGGTCAGTCCTTGCCAGGGGTTATCAGGTGCCTTGGGACCCGCTATCCAACTCCAGCAGGCATTAACAATGAAAGGAATGGTGGAGACGGCGAGGATGTATGCCCCAATCGTGCAGATCACGTTGAGAGTGGTAAATTTCGGGTCATAGGAAGCAATCCGTCGGTTCATCCCTTCTAGACCTAGCTTGTGCATCGGCAGGAATGCCATATTGAAGCCAACCAACATCAGGACAAAGTGAACTTTGCCCCAAGTTTCGTTCAGCATCCGTCCCGTCATCTTGGGGAACCAGTGATAGAATCCGGCATAAATGCCGAAAACACTGCCGCCAAAGAGGACGTAGTGCAAGTGAGCCACGACAAAGTAGGTGTCGTGAACGTGGATATCAAAGGGCACAGCTGCCACCATGACGCCACTGATGCCGCCGATGACAAACATGGAGATAAAGCCCATTGCGAACAGCATGGCGCTGTTCAGGCGCAGTTTGCCGCCCCAAATGGTTGCCAACCAGCTAAATACTTTGATCCCGGTAGGGACAGCAATCACCATTGTGGTGATCATGAAAAACATCCGCAACCAGGCAGGGGTGCCGCTGGTAAACATGTGGTGCGCCCAGACGATTAGCCCCAAAAAGCTGATTGCCAGACTGGAATAAGCGATCGCTTTATAACCAAAAATCGGCTTGCGGGCGTGAACCGGCAAAATTTCTGAGATCATCCCGAAGAAGGGGAGGATCATGATGTAAACCGCCGGGTGGGAGTAAAACCAGAATAGGTGCTGATACACGATGGGATCGCCCCCCCCAGTCGGGTTAAAGAAGGACGTACCCACCAACAGGTCAAAGGATAGTAGAATCAGTGCCCCTGCTAATACAGGCGTAGCGATGAGAGCCAATGCAGAAGTGGCGAGCATTGCCCAGCAGAACAAGGGCATTTGATTCCACCCCATCCCTGGCGTCCGCATCTTCCAGATGGTGACGAGAAAATTGATCGCTGCCAAAATCGAGGAGGTTCCCAGGATCAGGACGCTGAGAATCCAAATCGCTTCACCGGGTTTGCCACTGACAACGCTCAAGGGGGGATAAGAAGTCCAACCCGCACCGGGTGCCCCGACTAAGAAACTGCTCAACAGCAGCAACCCAGCCGGTGGGATGATCCAGAAGGCGATCGCATTCAGTCTCGGAAACGCCATATCCCTTGCTCCAATCAGCAAGGGCACCAGGTAATTCCCAAAGCCGCCGGTTCCCGCAGGCACGATCCACAAGAAGATCATCACCGTCGCGTGAACCGTAAATAAGCTGTTGTAAACATCTGGGGCGACAAAATCGGACTCTGGGGTTGCCAGTTCCGTGCGAACGGCTGTTGCCAGGACTCCACCAATCAAATAAAAGATAAACGTCGTGACCAGGTATTGAATCCCAATCACTTTGTGGTCGGTACTAAAGCTAAAGTATTCTCGCCAATGCGTTACCTTCGGTTGTTCACCGTGGGCTGGTAGATTTGCTTTTTCTTGAAGCTCTACTTGTGTCATCTCAAATTCAGAAGTTAAGGGGGGTCAAAAGAGTTTTGAGTTTTGAATTTTGAGTTTTGAATTAAATAAAAGATTTTTACGAGAACTTTTTTAACTCACAACTCAACACTCATCACTCATCACTCTCTTACTCAGTGGTGGTGGAGAGGGTGTAGAGTTTCGGCATCGATCCCCATTTCACTGGCGTAGGGAGCCAAAAACTCAGCATCTGAGCGTTCTGCGGGGTTTACTGCCACCGCCCGATCGAGAGCCTCCGAACTGGCAACTTCTTGCTGCTCGGCAAGCCAATTCTGGAAATCTTCGGGGGTCTGAACAATGACCGTTGTCTTCATGACTCCATGATAAGCACCACAGAGTTCCGCACAAATGAGCGGATACTCACCGAGTCTGTTGGGTGTAAACCGCAGCTCAGTTTGGCGTCCTGGAACCGCATCCTGCTTGAGGCGAAACTCAGGCACCCAAAAAGCGTGTATAACATCATTTGCCGAGATGTTCAATTTCACTTCCCGTCCAAGCGGAAGATGCAATTCGCCCGCTGTCACATCGGTTCCGGGGTAGCTAAAAAGCCAAGCAAACTGTAGACCCGTAACATTCACATAAAATTCTGGATCTTGACCTTGCTTGTCAGGTGTGGGACCAATGCGACCGGAAGTTACGCCTACATCGGCTGAATCCCGCAGTTGAGGAAGCTCCTTGCGGACTTTTGCCGTAGCGGGGTCTTCTAAGACTTTATCTTGCAGCTGCTGATTGCGATTTTCAGTGTCCGTGGCGTTTTCAGCCTCTGTTAAGGTAGCTGCAATCGCCGCTCCAGGCATTTTGGCAACCTGCTGATGACTCGGAGCGTGAGCAACCGAATGATCCATCGGATTCAGTCCGCCGATTTGACCATAAACCTCAAAACTGTAGATCGAGATTCCCAGGACGATCACCGCTGGAATCGCCGTCCACAAAATTTCTAAGGGAACGTTGCCATGCACGGGTGGCCCGTCCGTATCATCGCCAGGACGTTGCCGAAATCTAATTGCCGCAATGATAATTATTCCCTGAACCAGCAGGAACAGACCTGTGGAAATGGTCATCATCGCGTTAAACAGCCTGTCGATTAGGGTTGCTTCTTCAGAGGCTGCTATCGGCAAAAGACCGTGGTTTTGACCGTACCACAGGCTGACAAGGGTCAGCACAATGCCAACCAGTAAAGTTAATATCGAGCTTGGGATTTTCACGGGCTTTGTCTTGGATTTGGTGCAATTCTAAACAAAACAGTGTGGGCTGATGCCCAGACCGATTTGGTCTATCTAGACTGCCTCGAAGTGAAGCTGCCTTTGTGTTCGATCTTAGGAAATCAGTAAGAGCCTCATTAACCACGGTAAGGCAGAGATCCCATAAAGGTGAGCCAATCTGAGTTATCTTTTGGAATTTTTTTGGGATCGCCGCCATTTTCAGGAAAGGTACCAGCAGACAAAGCCATTTCCGCTAGGATGAATCCTGGGAGGCGTCTCCCGCCCTGTCAGGGATTCGGGATTTAGAGCTAGAAGATTGCTTCTGGATTCTAGCGGTTTTCTCTTTGAATACCAGTATTCTTTTTTACAATGAAATACCTAATTTAGAAGAAATCTAAAAATTTTAGCTACCAAGATTATTGCATTGCCCTAATTCGCCTCAATTTCCGCAAAATCTCGGCAATTGGAAGAAATTCCTAAAGCGGTGGCTGATGATGCAACGGGGTCATTAGAGTGGTAGCTAGAGCCGGTCATCTTCCTCCATTCAGATGCTAGGTTGGAATTGAGCGGATACTCTGATTTGATTGGTGAAAAATTAGCTTTTTGAACGCTATGACAGAATCCGTCCTTCATCAGGATGTTCGCACTCCGGAGGATTCCCACCCTAGGGACAAGATCCGTCGCTTGGTGTTTCGGTTGGGCGTAGCTACGCTGATTTTGATGGCGATTGGGAGTGCCACGAGGGTGATGAATGCTGGGCTGGCGTGCCCGGATTGGCCTCTATGCTACGGTCAACTGGTGCCTTCTTCGCAGATGAATCTTCAGGTGTTTCTGGAGTGGTTTCACAGGTTGGATGCATCGGCGATCGGCTTAGGCGCGATCGCGCTAGCAGTTCTTTCCTGGTGGCATCGGCGATCGCTCCCCAGGTGGCTGCCTTGGGCGTCCACCTTCGCACTCTTTTTAGTCGTATTTCAGGGCGTCTTGGGAGGGCTGACGGTCACGCAACTGCTGCGTTTTGATATTGTCACCGCTCACCTAGGAACAGCACTGTTGTTTTTTATCACCCTACTGACAATCGGCGCGGCACTCTTGCCTTATCAAGGTACGGGCACGGTTGGAAAATTGCCGTGGGTGAGTTTAACGGCTGCAATTTTGGTCTATCTACAAAGCCTCCTGGGTGGATTAGTGGGTTCTCGCTGGGCGCTCCATCAGTGCTTTGGGGCGCAAGAGTTGTGTACGGTGATGAATAGCCACATTGCGGGTGTCGTTCCCCCAACTTTAGCGATCGTCGCTGTCGTGCTTTTGGCATGGCGCACACCCGCACTGCACCCGATGCTGCGCCGTCTGGCTAATCTGGGTGGTGGTTTACTGGTGTTACAAGTGATTCTCGGTGTAGCAACCTTCCGCTTGCACCTCCAAGTAGAACCCTTGACAGTCGCTCACCAGGCAGTTGGAGCCGCTTTACTCGGAACGCTCGTTGCTTTTACTGTTTTGGCGTTGCGCGATCGCGCCAGTGTCATTCCCAACCCTTCCGTATAGCTCTTCATCAATCCGCACCCCTCAGGGTGGGACTCTACAAACAAAGCCTGCACTCGTTTACCCTTGAGCGATCGCGTTGCGGCAGGCTAAGTAATTTAGGAAAAAATAAATAATGCAGGAAATGATAGTTGGAACCGATGTCTCCCGCAGACACCAAAACTTCCTAGAGGTCATTCAGAGTTACTACCAGCTGACAAAGCCCCGAATTATCCCGCTGCTGTTGATCACAACGGCGGCGAGTATGTGGATGGCATCAGATGGACAGGTAGATCCGCTGTTGTTATTGGTGACGATGGCGGGTGGGACTCTCGCTGCCGCATCTGCTCAAACCCTCAACTGCATCTACGATCGCGATATCGATTATGCAATGGAGCGCACCCGCCACCGCCCGATTCCTTCCGGTCGGGTGCAGTCCCGCGATGCGCTAATTTTTGCAATTGTCCTGGCTTGTCTCTCTTTCACCTTGCTGACCGTCTTCGCCAACCTGCTGTCTGCCCTCTTAGCAATCTCAGGCCTTGTCTTCTACATGGGCATCTACACCCACTTGCTAAAACGCCACACCACGCAAAACATCGTGATTGGCGGTGCCGCAGGAGCGATCCCGGCGCTAGTCGGTTGGGCAGCTGTTACCGGTACCTTAAGCTGGGCAGCTTGGCTGCTTTTTGCCATTGTGTTTGTGTGGACGCCTCCCCATTTCTGGGCGTTAGCTTTAATGATTCGAGATGACTACGCCAAGGTCGGGATTCCGATGCTGCCAGTGGTTGAAGGGGAAGTGGTCACGACTCGGCAAATTTGGCTTTACACGCTGATTATGGTACCGATGACGTTGTTGCTGGTTTATCCTTTGGGCGCGTCTGGTATCGTTTATGGGATTGTTGCCTCAATCCTGGGGAGTCTCTTTATTAAGAAAGCATGGCAGATGTTGCAGTCACCTGGAGATAAACAGGTCGCGCGATCGCTGTTTAAATACTCCATCCTCTACATGATGCTGCTCTGCACCGGCATTGTCGTCGATAGTTTACCAGTAACGCATCAATTCACCGCATTTGTTGGCGAACATCTACAGACATTCATTAGCGCGATCGCAATTTTGCAATGATCCGGCGATTAGAAATCGCGTCTAAACGAAAAAACCCGCCTTGGCGGGTTTTTTGCGTTGAAAGCGATCGCGTTTTGGCAAGGAACTCTCAAGAGGCACTCAAGGCTAAACTAGGAAACATAAAGTAAGGAAGGGTATGAATTATTCCTACATCAGCACAGCTATTGACTTGCTTCATCCTGAGTTCTTGGGCAACGAAGATGTATTTGCCTATTTATATAGTTCGCATAGATGAACCTACAGGAGGAGTATTCTTCCTAGCTGGAGAAGAAACCGAAATTTTGATTTTCCGCAATGGAAGCTGGAGGTATTTATGATAAAACCTAATTTTGAGGCAATGAGTCGCAAAGAACTACTAGCCTACATACAAGAACATCGAGACGACGATGAAGCCTTCCGTATTTACATGGATAGGGTGACGGCTGAACCTGCTACAGAAATATATCCGGCACCGCAATCAATTGACGATCTTAAACATTTTCCTGAGTTGCTAGAAAAACATCGCGCCCGACGAAAAGAGGATTTGTAGTAGTAAAGTTTGAGGGCGATCGCATTCCTATCAACAATTCGCGCGATCGCCTTCATTGAACATAAAAGCGGCAGTATTGAGCCTCAAACCAACAACTCGTCCACCGCTACATTAAATCCCGGCAATACCGTTTGAGTGCTGACTATCCGATGCGTTGTAAACATCAACGCTTGGCTTTGGGTAATCACAATTACCCATCGACTTTCAGGAAATACCAGCCAAACTTCCAAACAACCTGAATCCAAAAACTCGCGTGCTTTGAGAAATATCTCCTCACCCAAATCAGTGGATGAAACGATTTCTGCAACCAGAGGGAAACTCTGCGGTAATACAGCAACATTGCCAAACTGAGCCACTAATTCAGGGGTGAGATAAGCTACATCTGGACGATGCCCTGGCTTGTGGGTACGACAAGGAACATCTGTATAAACTTTGCCTCCCTGTCCACTTGAGATTGTGTAGCTTTTCCAGTAAAAGCCTTTTCGGGGGGATTTCGCATAAAGTCTTCAAGAGAGAAATTTGCTGGGACAACAGCAGCAGTCACCATAGGTATTCACTCTCCTTTGCAGTATTAATCGGCGGTCTGGGTCTGACTGAGCCAATGCTAGCGCGATCGGCGCTGTTCGCTTTTTTGAGATGTCACGGTACGGACTTCTCGCCTTTCAAGTAGAGAAGTCCAGCACGGTGGGAGTATAAATCCTTAGGAGGGATTGAAATACAATAGAAACAAATAGTGTTTAGATTTGTTAATTTGGGACATTTATGGCTCCCGCTGTTTTAATCGAAAAGCTTCAGAAACGCTACGGCTCAGTAGAAGCCGTTAAAAATGTTTCCTTTCAGGTCGAACCTGGTGAAATTTTTGGTCTATTGGGACCCAATGGTGCCGGGAAAACCACAACCCTGCGGGTCTTGTGTACCCTGACCACACCCGATGCTGGCAAAATTGAAGTTTCTGGCATCTCCGTTGTGGATAACCCTAGGGGGGCACGGCAACGCTTAGGCTATGTGGCTCAGGAGGTAGCCTTAGATAAGGTGCTGACGGGGCGGGAACTCTTGCAACTGCAAGCCGCACTGTATCACCTCCCCCGTGCCGTGGCGAAACAGAGAATTGAGGCAGTGCTGAGCGTCTTGGGATTGCAAGAATACGCCGATAAAAAAACTGGCACCTACTCTGGTGGTTTACGCAAGCGCCTCGACTTAGCCGCTGGGTTGCTGCATCAGCCAGATGTCTTAGTTCTGGATGAACCAACAGTGGGGTTGGATATTGAAAGCCGTGTCGTCGTGTGGGATTTCTTGCGCCAGTTGCGAGCATCCGGGACAACGGTGCTGATCACCAGCCACTATTTAGAAGAAATTGATGCTTTAGCCGACCGGGTGGCGATTATCGATCGAGGGGTGGTGATTGCGGCTGGGACGCCTTCTGAGTTGAAGGATCGGGTAGGAGGCGATCGCATCACCCTGCGTATCCGCGAATTTTCTCCCGTTGAGGAAGCAGAGAAAGCGAAAACGATGCTGCAATCTTTGCCTTTTGTCCAAGAAGCGATCATCAATAGCGCACAGGGGAATTCCCTCAATTTAGTCGTAACGCCCCAAAGCGACGCGCTGATGACAATACAGCAATCTCTACAAGCCGCTAATTTACCGATTTTTGGCATTGCCCAAGCTAGACCTAGCTTAGATGATGTTTATCTCGCCGCTACGGGGAGAACCCTGATGGATGCAGAACTTGCGGCGGCGGGTAGCCGCGATCCGAAGGCAGAGAAAAAGCAGAATATGCGGTAGAGCAAGCTTTTACACCACCAAGCGACCAAAATCATACATCCAACATCAACATCTGAAATTAATATGAGCAGTACGATAACGCCTCCTAAACCTGATATCCGGTTGCAGCCAGAGGCAGCGGGTAAATCTAATGCCGGTGCTGCATCCAGCCTCGTCAGCGACTTTATTCAAGAAACTCTGGCTTTAACGAAGCGCTTATTCATTCAATTGCAACGGCGTCCCTCAACGCTCGTGGCAGGAATTATCCAGCCTTTAATGTGGTTGGTTCTCTTCGGGGCGCTATTTCAAAATGCTCCTCAAGGCATTTTTGGGAATAACTTGAGCTACGGACAATTTCTCGGTGCCGGTGTGATTGTTTTTACTGCCTTTGCCGGGGCACTGAATGCTGGATTGCCAGTGATGTTTGACCGGGAATTTGGCTTTCTCAACCGCTTATTAGTCGCTCCTCTGGCATCCCGATTTTCGATTGTGGCTGCCTCAGCTATCTATATTGTGACGCTGAGCTTAATCCAAGCGGCAGTGATTGTGGCAGCCAGTGCTTTTTTAGGAGCCGGTTTACCCAATCTTTTAGGCTTGGGCGCGATCGCATTGATTGTTCTATTGCTGGTTCTAGGTGTCACTGCTTTGAGCTTGGGTTTAGCTTTTGCTTTGCCCGGTCACGTCGAGCTGATTGCTGTAATTTTTGTTACTAACCTGCCTTTACTGTTTGCTAGCACAGCCCTCGCCCCTCTATCTTTCATGCCCAATTGGTTGCAGGTTGTCGCAACACTTAATCCTCTAAGCTATGCAATTGAGCCAATTCGTTATCTGTATCTCCACAGTGATTGGGCACTCAGTAGCGTCGTCATGCAAGCGCCTGGGGGTGCTGTAACTTTTGGGACTGCGATATTAGTGCTTCTCGGTTTTGATGCAGTAATATTATTAGCAATTCAACCACTGCTGCGTCGTCGGTTTGCTTAAGAATCGTCTTGAGTGATGAGTACCAAGTCTTGAGCGAGTTTTGAGTTGTAAAGTTGAACATAGAGGTCAAATTTTTCGTCTTTATTCAAAACTCAAAACTCAAAACTTTCGTAACGTGTTTCGCCCCAAATTGTCATGAATAAAAAAACTAAACTGGTTCTCGGTGTCCTGGCTGGCATGGGATTTGTCTCCTGCTTGCTGCCTCAATTAACTCTGGCTCAATCAACTCTGTCGCAACCAGGAGAGGTCAATCCCGCAGACACTTTCCAAGAGCAAAATACAGATCCATTTTCTCGGACGAATAATGGCGGTGCTTCCGGTGTTTTTGACCTAATGCATCGAGCCACCTTAGGCAACATTCGTAGTATGGACGAGTTTAATAACGACCAGAAGAACAATCTGAATACTGCCGCCGATCAGTTCCGGCGTCAACAACTACAACTTCTTGGTACTCCAAATCAGGCAGCACCTGTAGCACCTGTCACTCCAGCAAACTCAGTTACCCCTGCATCTTCGACGCCATAACTAATCAGTATTCAAATAGTCCTGTGATGGAGAAGCCCGGTTTCCTTAATGGAAATCGGGCTTCTCGGATTATTTCTAAAGACTAAAGTCGTCGGCTCAAGAAGCCAGTGCCGCTAAGATATCCTGAGCATGACTACCCGTGTTAACGCTGGAATCAACGTGAACGATCATGCCAGTACCACCAATCACGTAGGTTACGCGCTGGGCATAACCGCTACTTCCTTCAACGTCATAAGCTTTGATAATGCTACCATCGACATCTGCCAGTAGGGGAAAAGGCAAATTGAACTTCTCGGTGAATTTCTGGTGAGACGCTTCATCATCCTTGCTAACGCCCAAGACTACAATATCTTTGCCTTGATAGTCTGCATAGGCATCTCGAAAGCTACAAGCTTGTTTGGTACAGCCGGGTGTATCATCTTTGGGATAAAAATACAAAATCACAGTTTTTCCTGCCAAATCAGACAACGAGACAGTGTTCCCATTGGTATCTTTGGCGGTGAAAGTGGGTGCCGTTGTACCGACTGCTAGAGCCATAAATTCTATTTCCTGCTCAGTTATGATTGTTTGGTGAAAATCAAATTTTACAATATTTTAAAATTCCGCTTGGGCTAAGCTAAGGTGGATGACGGCAGTCAGTCTCCTAACGAGACGCGCCGGAGAGCGTCTACAGCTAAAACCATAAAGCTTGTGGGTGCGATCGCTAAAAGTCGGTTAATAAATAATCGATATTGACTAGATGGCAATTTTTAATCCTCTGCTGTTTCCTGAAATTAGATGAAGAGATGAATTCTGTTGAGGCAAAAAACTCCCAGTCGATTCAATATTCCCCTGGCAGTGTATCCCGTGCCGAACGAGCGATGCGCTGTTCGCCCTTCCTCCTGCCTTTGTTTGCAGCGATGCGCTCAACCAGCGTTCCCCTGCAAGCGATCGCGGGTGCTTCAGGCGTCCAACACCAGTACACCCGCCATCCTGTGCGGGAACTAGGCGCAGAAAGTTCGCTGTTGTGGCTGATTCAGGTAGGCATTCTGCGGCGAGAGGTGGATGGTCAAGGAATCACCGATAGTTTTCGCCTCACACCCTTGGGACGCCAATTGGTTGAAAAATGGGAACTTCAGGGTGGTTCGTGGCCTACCCCCTCTTTTAGCGATCGCTTCTATAATGCCTTAAATCGTTGGTTCCGGTTGTTTTGAGGACTGAGGACTGAGGACTGAGGACTGAGGACTGAGGACTGAGGACTGAGGACTGAGGACTGAGTAAGAATTTTTCCCTGCCCCCCTGTTTTGTGCCTTTCGCCTGCTTGCCTGCTTGCCTGCTTGCCTGCTCTTCCCTATAACCCCAAACTATTAAAATGAAAGCGATTATGGTCGTGGGAACCACATCCCACGCAGGAAAATCTCTACTAACCGCAGCACTTTGCCGGATTCTATCTCGGCGCGGCTGGCGAGTATCTCCCTTTAAAGCGCAGAATATGGCGCTGAATGCTTACGTAACGCCCACTGGAGGAGAAATTGGTTATGCCCAGGCAGTCCAAGCTTGGGCTGCGGGAGTCACGCCCTGGGTGGAGATGAACCCAATTTTACTTAAGCCCCAAGGGGACATGACTTCCCAGGTGATTATCAAGGGCAGATCCGTCGGGCAAGTGGGTGCTGCGGAGTACTACGAGCAGTATTTTGATATAGGTTGGCAGGCAATTGAAGAATCGCTGCAACGTCTTTCCGAAGAATTTGACTTACTGGTCTGTGAGGGAGCGGGTAGCCCAGCGGAGATTAACCTTAAGCACCGCGACATGGCGAATATGCGGGTCGCGAAGCATTTAAATGCCTCAACCTTGCTGGTCGTGGATATCGACCGGGGGGGCGCTTTTGCCCATGTAGTCGGTACTCTGGAGTTGCTGGAGAAGGAAGAACGGGCGCTGATTAAGGGGATTGTCATTAATAAATTCCGAGGACAGCGATCGCTCTTAGACTCCGGCATCACCTGGCTAGAAGAACGCACCGGCATTCCCGTTGCAGGTGTCATTCCCTGGATCGATCAAGCTTTGCCCGCCGAAGATTCCCTAGATTTGTTTGAGCGTCGCACGACCAAATCTCACAGCGATCTCACCATTGCCATCATCCGCCTTCCCCGGATTTCTAACTTCACCGATTTTGACCCTTTGGAAGCAGAATCCAGCGTTACGGTGAAATACATTAGCCCCAGAGAACCCTTGGGACATCCGGATGCCGTGATTATTCCAGGTTCCAAAACCACCATCGCTGACTTGATGCTGCTGCAAAAAACCGGCATGGCGCAGGCAATTCAAAATTACGCGGCAGCAGGCGGTACTATTCTGGGAATCTGCGGCGGTTTCCAGATGCTAGGCAAATTTTTAGCCGATCCTGAAGGAATTGAAGGTGAAACCGGACGTTACAAAGGTCTGGAATTGTTACCCGTAAAAACCGTAATTACCGCCCAAAAAATTGCCCGCCAACGACTCGTAACTTCTAACTATCCTCAAACTGGTTTACCTGTCGCCGGTTATGAAATCCATCAAGGGCGCACGCGGCTGTTGGATTCAGAGGAAGGAATGGGAGCATCCGGACACGCACCCAAGCAATACTCCTACAAAACCCTATTTGACGACCCGAGTTTAGGGATTGTCGATGCTACTCAATCCGTTGTGGGTACTTATCTCCACGGTCTTTTTGATAATGGCCCTTGGCGAAGAGCTTGGTTAAATCACCTACGGCAGCAACGGGGGCTTCCATCTCTCCCCACAGGCGTTGCCAACTACCGCGAACACCGAGAAACCATTCTGGATTCGCTGGCAGATACGGTGGAAGCTCACCTGGATTTAAACCCTATTTTGTCTTAAGGCATGGGTAATGGGTCATTGCTTTTCACCCATTACCCATTACCAAATACCCATTACCCATTACCAACTACTGATGAGCGTAAGTGTACTTTTTTTACCTGACGAGATTGCGGTTGACGCTGAGGTAGGAGAAGCGTTATTACAGGTAGCAGAACGGGCTGGGGTGTTCATTCCCACCGGGTGCCTGATGGGTTCGTGTCACGCCTGCGAAGTGGAGGTAGCGGACGGACATACCATCTGTGCTTGTATCACAGCAGTACCGGCAGGGTGCGAACAATTAACAATCAATCTCTACGTTGACCCCGCCTGGTAGCAAACTACACACAGGGTTGGGCCGTTAATGGAATATTTGCTTTACGGATTAGCAGTCTATGGGTTGCTAGTAGCGTGCCGCTACTTGATTTTTTTTCAGCGACTTTTAGGCTTGACTCTACAGTACATCGATTACGAAATTCGGAGCGGCGAGGAAATCCCTGCTTATATCAAAGATTTATTTGAGATTCCGTTGCCAGAACTTGAAAAGCTAGGGTTTCAGTTCCATTCCTATTTCAGCTTTAATGACATTTACCTGGATGTCTCGAAAAGCTGGGGGATGGTGCTATACAACGAGGTATTTAAAACATTCGCTAATGTAAACATTCGTAGCCTACCGGAATCGGTGAGGCTGTTTACGATCGAGTTTCTTACGTTTTTTGAGGATGGTCTCCTATTACACACGATGAATGGACAGGCTTTCGGGGTGATTGGAGAAATACCCAATACCATTCTCCAAGATCCTTACGCGGTGGAAACCCAAGAGCAGTGGCAAGTCCATCAAGACAAGCTTGAGCATTTGGCACTTGCAAAAACGCCCGTCGCGATGTCATCAAAAGCGTTTATTGAGAGATTGCGATCGCATCATGTCACCTACATAGACAGCTTGGTGAAATCAGGGCAGCTGTCACCGATTAAAGGAACGGAACTGCTAGAACTTAAGCTCGGTGCTGCGATGAAAACAGCGATTCAGCTGGGACGGGATAGCGGCAAGTATACAACTCTGGTCAAAAAGTGGACGCAAAAGGCAAAAACAGAACCCTATCGGTATGTGGAGATTCCTTCGGCGGTAGAAGTGGAGGGATTCCGCCGGATGGAACGAATCGAACGGGGACGCGCCAGAAAAGGAATAAAGTCGTGGTTGTTGCTTGGCAGCTTGGTAGTGTTTGCCATCTCCTTTACGCCGTTTTTCGACTTGCAGACACTGCTGATTCTCATCGGCGTCCTGTTTTTGCACGAACTAGGACACTTTTTGACGATGAGAGGGTGCGGCTATAAAGATACGTCGATTTTCTTCTTGCCCTTATTTGGTGCTGCGGCTTCCGGACGCAAAGAAAATGCGACGATTCGGGAAAAATTTCTAGTTTTGCTGGCGGGTCCGGTTCCAGGGATAATCTTAGGAGTTGCGATCGCGCTGGCAATTCCTGATTCTCTCCAGCGTTCCTTAGGGTTGCAAGAGGTAATCAGCTTTCTGGTGATTATTAACTACTTCAATCTACTTCCTATCTTGCCTTTAGATGGAGGACGCATCCTAGACTTATTAATATTTTCCCGCCATCCCTACACCGATGTTCTGTTCAAACTTTTCGCAGTTGGGTTGCTAGTTTTTATCGGTATGAGTCCGGGGACTGGTATTTTTCTTTTCCTCGGATTTTTGATTGCGTTTAGCATCCCTGCTAGCTTTCGCAGTGCCAAGATTCTGAAGATACTGCGGCGAGAACTGCCCCAATCAACTGACGATTCTGATAGCGTACTGATGGCTATTTTCCAAACGCTCAAAAAGTCTGGTTACGGTTCCCTACCGTTTGCTCAGAAGTACAGAATGGTCAAAGATATTGCCCAACGCTGTCGGGAATCCCATTCTAGTTGGGGAACTCGGCTGTTGTTGTTAGGCGTGTATTTGATGTGCTTATTTGGCGGATTGGTGATTGCGTTTGTCACGCTGCTACCCCAAAGTTCTTGAACCGCGAAGACGGAAAATGCGATCGCATTTGCGTTTTTTTCTTAATATCTCCCTCTAAAATCTCTCTCAGCTTTTAAGAAGGGGTGATTACTACTAAGTATTCCCTTGGGATTTAATCGCGTATTCTCGAAACCGATCCAAATCAGCTTGAATCGTGGATTCGACAACGCGCCCCAGGAAGAGATTATCCATTAACCTGCCCAACCAGCCTGGAATGGCGTAAGCCACCGTTAGCTTAACAATGCTACTGCCGTGCCGGTCATAAAAGCGAATCGCACCCCGATTGGGTAATCCACCAACAGATTCCCATTGGATAATCTGGTTAGGCACCTTTTTGACGATACGGGCAAGCCAAGTGAATTCTAAGCCACCCGTGGCTAGTTTCCAGCGCGACAAGGTTGGGTCATTATCCAGAACTGTAACCGAGTCGATCCACTTCATCCACCGAGGCATTTGCTCCAGATCGGACCAGAGGTTCCACACCTCGTCAATGGGAACCGGCACCTCTACCTGCACGCTATGCTCTAGCCACTCAGCCATTTACTTCTTTTTTCCTTCGCACTATGCAGCGTTTTTTCGGTTTATTCCCCTAAACTGCCGACAACTGGCTCTTACCCTTTATTTCCTGTACATTTTCTAAAATCGCCTTTGCTGCCTGACGCCCAGACAGGGTTGCCCCTTCCATACTATCTATGTAATCTTGCTGAGTATAGCTACCCGCAAGGAAGAAATTGGCGATCGGCGTCTTCTGAGGAGGACGATAGGGGTCCATGCCAGGGGCTTCGCGGTAGAGAGACTGAGCCAGCTTCACCACACTGTACCAAGTCATGTTCAAATCGCGGGAGGAAGGGAATAGCTCGTGTACTTGCTTGAGGACGTGTTGAGCGATCGCTTCGTTACTTTCTTTGATAAACGGATCTCCCGGCGTCAGCACCAACTGCAACAACGAACCTTGCCCTTCGCGGTAATAATCAGAGGGACTCGTTAACGCTAAATCTGCAAAGCAGGAAAAGTCGGCATCCGCTGTATAAAGCAGATTATCAATTCCGGCAGCATGATCCACTTGGTGTCTTTCTTGGGCATCGTGCAACTCAGTGACCCAGCCATCAAACCGCAGCTGCACTGTCGCCACTGGTACGGTATCTAACTTATAAATATTGTCAAATTCCGACCATTGACGCCATGCTTGCGGCAAAACGCGCTGAATTCCCGGCACGTCGCAGGCGCAGACATAAGCATCAGCGGTAATGGTTTCTTCAGTTTCTCCTTGTGCAACCAGTAAGCCAGTCACTCGCGTCTCGTTGCCTTCGCCAGTATATTGAATTTCTCGTACCCGGCGACGAGTATGAATTTTCGCGCCTCGGGCTTCTATGTATTCAATAATCGGCTTGTGCAGATACTCGGAGGGAGAACCTTCCAGCATTCGCAGCACCGATGCCTCGGTTCTAGCAGCAAACATCTGAAAGATGGTCAGCATACAACGAGCAGAAATATTTTCGCAATCAATAAATCCAAGTGCATAAGCAATCGGGTTCCACATCCGCTTGATGCTGCCATTACTGCCACCGTGACTGCGAAACCAATCGGCAAAGCTAATTTTATCGAGAGAGCGAATTGTTTTCATCGAACCCTCGAAGTCTACCAAGCCGCGCACGATGGTACTGCTGCCCAGGGCGATCGCATTCTGTACTTTATCCTGCAATGACAGCTGCGATGTTGTAAAAAATGCTTTTAATCCGTTGAAAGGCGCACCCGTGATGAAGCGAAAATCCAAGGCACCTGTGACGCCGCCTTGATTGATAAAGGTGTGGATATGTTCTTTCAGGCGCAAATTGTTATCTGCCCCTACCTTTTTCATCAATTCAAATAGCTGGTAGTAGTTCCCAAAAAAGACGTGCAACCCCATCTCAACGTGATTGCCGTCGGCATCTACCCAGCTGGCGACTTTACCCCCCACAAACGGACGAGACTCAAAGATTTCGACTTCGCAACCGGCATCGACTAAATCAACTGCCGCCGCCATTCCAGCCAATCCTGCCCCGACGATTGCAACCCGCATGCCATCTGTCCTTCTCAATTTCTTTACAAAGTTTAACAGGTGACAGCAGAAGATTACCGATTTTCATCGCCTGGATTGAGGAATTGGATATTGGCGATCGCTCACGGCGTCCCCATCTCCTCTAGCCCTTTGCCGCTTCACTCGAATTCAAACTGAGGCATCAGCTGGAGCAACCCCAATCCTAAATCTTTACTAGAGAGCGATCGCGCTTCAAATAAAGCCATCATGTCGCCTAGCTGAGGATTTCCCCTAGATGCGCCTTTTAGTCCCCTAGCCACAATCAAGCCGCAGTAGCCTTTAGTTTTCTTACAACGCTGATCCCATTTGCGACGAGCTTCGCGATGAATCGGATCGTCTTCTTGAAATTCACCAAACAGGTACATATTGCCATTTTCAGTTTGGAGAATTCCCAAGTCATAGCGATCGCCTTCAAAAGGATCTTCTCCCGGATTAAAGCAAATTCCCTTCAACCCTCCCGCGCCTTGGATTTGCTCAATCAATTCTTTTGCCTTGGGACGAGAAGTTTGAATCAAAATCACTGGCATTCCCTCTCCCGCCGCGATCGCCTCCTTCGCTTGATAGAAATCAGCGGTTTTACGCAGCAACTCTACTTTCTCCCAAGTCATCATCCCCAAGCTGAGGAAAGAATCTTTGGGAACCAAGTCATCCCGCAGGGGTAACGTCATCTCTTCGAGATCGCTGTCTTCCTCCTCTGCCAACCCTGCCACCTCTGCCATCTCAAACAGTTCCGTCGCCACATCGGGAACCGTTGCCACCTTAACGGGAATCGATTTTTGCAGATCCGCCTCTAGCGGTGCAGCGATGCGGTAGCGTTTGCTCAAGGTAGGGAATTTCTCTGCTGCCAGCTGGCGATTGGATGCTCGGAAAAAGCGATGAAGGGCTTCGAGTGCCACGTAAACTGCAATCGCTTCTTCCTCATATAAAAAAGGTCGCATCCCCTCTAACGGATGCACATTTCCGAAATTGGGTTGAATTTCTGAAAGCGGCAAGTCAGCTAAATCAATGTCTTCGTCCTCTTCATCTTCGTCTAAGGAATCTTCAGCCTGCTCGAAGGTGACAAACAAGCAATCTTGCCCTAAAAATGCTTCTTCTAGCTCCTCAAAAGACTCCTTTGCCAAAACCGACGACCGAAACCGTTTCAGAGAGTCCAGAGAGCGATACAACAAAATGCCGTACTCCATGCCCAGCATTCCCATCACCGAGGCGTACAGCGTCTCTACATCCCACTGGTTTAGCTCAATTGAGATAATCTGGTGGTCGGCAAGCAGTTCCCAAGGTGCATCGTCCCAAATCTCATATGCTTTTTGTACCAGCAACTCGGCATATTCAGGCGGTAGTTTGGGGGGACGGGTGCTGGTGATTTCTTGGAACCCGCGAAATAGTTCGTCAATCAGGGGCAGTTCTGGTACATAATCAACAGCAATGTCTAGATCCTGAAGAACACCCCGTAGGTAGAACTGAAGTTCTCTGTGTCGGACTACAATTTTCTGAGGACGGGATGGCTTGGCAGGGCTGTGGGGATGTTCCATTGCTCGCAGCAGGGCGCGAACAACGGCTTCCGGCCCAGTCTCGGAAGTCACGACATCCATCGCTCGAACCATTCCTTCGACGCCATCCACCCAAACAATGCATTCGCTGTCTGTCTGAGTATCCGACTCTAAGCTTTGCGCCATCCCAGCAGATAATCGACGGCGATCGCCTTCCCAGACGCTAGGAATTTGTTGTAAAGTTTGCAGCCGACGAGACGTGGAGCGAGTGAGAACAGACATAGACTATGCCAACTGGGGGAACAACACACCGTGCGCTTTGTAGATCCTCATTTTAAATACTAATCGCCTCTCTGCCGTCCTCCTCTAAACGAATGCTTGGCAGTGATGAAAGCACCACAATACAATCCTTGCGCGATCGCTCTATCTAACCCCAACGCCTAATCGTTAACATAAATAATAAAAAGCTTTTCGCTTCGCCGGTCTGCGGTTAAGTTAAGAATCTTCGATAAAATTGACCTAGTGGACTGGCTTCCTCAAGTCGTCTAGATAAAACACCAAATTAGGAGTCGAGAGCGCCATGACACAAGCTACTCAATCGCAAAAACGCGGCATCCAGTTAAGCGAATCTGCCCTCAAACACGTTCTCTCTCTGCGGGAGAAACAAGGCAAGGATCTATGCCTGCGAGTTGGCGTCCGCCAAGGTGGCTGCTCTGGAATGTCGTACATGATGGATTTTGAAGAGCCTAGTCAAATTCGGGAAAACGATGAAGTCTACGACTACGATGGCTTCAAAATTGTCTGCGATCCCAAGAGTATGCTATACCTCTATGGTCTGATGCTGGACTATAGCGATGCCATGATTGGCGGTGGCTTCCAATTTACAAACCCCAATGCTGCTCAAAGCTGTGGCTGCGGTAAGTCATTTGGAGTCTAAGTCATTTGCATTTGGTGTCTAAGTTCAAGCTTGGCGTACAGTTTGTAAAAACTTCTGATTGGAAAGCAGGTATCCCGCCTGCTTTCCAGATAAGGGTGGATTCAACCTCCCATTGCCCCGTAAAATAACGCATCCGGCGAAGAGAGCGTCGCTATCTAGCCCGCCATCCGCTACGCGATCGCTAACATCTTTCATCTTTCAGAAATGACCGAGCCAATTAACGACCTTTTTGACAATGGCCTAGAACGCTATAAAGCGGGAGAAGGCCCGGATACTTTGCTTCCTGTTTTCAAGGATATTTGCGATCGCGCCCCCAAACTCACTGCTGCCTGGATTTGCCTGTCGTGGCTGTATCTGTTGGACGATCAAGCCACTCTGGCCTACAAAGCCGCTCAAAAAGCTGTTAAGTTAAATCCCCAAGATCCCCAGGCTCACATTAACCTAGTTCTGGCAATGCTTGAAGAAGGGAAAACCGGCGTCCGGCAACACATTGAAGAAGCTCAGCGCTCTCTGGCGATTAATCCAGAATTACGCCCCGATATCCAAGAAAGTATTGAGGATGGATTAGCGAGAAAACCCGACTGGAAGGGTTTAAATCGGGTAAAAAACTGGTTGTTTACCTAATTGGAAATTGTCCTCAGAATCCCTAACTTTGAAAGTAAGATATTGAAGAAGTTAGGGCTTTTCAGGATATAATTATTTAATTAAATATGAATAATATGTTTTAAATAATGGAATATTAGCAGTTATAAAAAAAGCAAAACCGTTCCATTATAAAAGTATACCAGTTGTGGACGAAGAGGAAGATAAAATAGGTACAATGTTTTGTAAATCGCATTAATAAAACATAGTTAGGTGCGCCGTTTAGAAACAAAAACAAAGCGCCCTCGCTATACTAATTTGGGATATCTAATCTCACGATCGGCCTGAGATTAGCACCGCATCAATCAATTTTTTTGTCTTAGTTCTTTTTTTTGAGATTTCCTCCATGTTGCCTTCAAGGACACCCTTAATTGGTCTCTCGGCAGATAAATTTCGCCATCCCTTAGATTTAGAAGCGACTAACGCCTTAAAACAACTGCCGGGAATGGATATCCTGGTCAGAAATCTGCTTGGTCCCCTCGCAGAACAGTTTTTTTATTTGGAAAATATAGCGGCGGGCGTCCTCGTAGGCGAACAACAACTGCCTCATCTGCATCAACTGCTGTTAGAAGCGTGCCAAATATTAGATTTGGAACCCCCGCAACTGTATGTCCGTTCCTCACCCACGCCAAACGCCTACACCTTTGCCATGCGAGGAAAGCAGCCATTTATTGTGTTGCACACCTCTTTAATCGATTTGCTGACACCCGAAGAGATTCAGGCAGTCATCGCCCACGAACTGGGACACCTAAAATGCGAGCATGGAGTGTACCTAACACCCGTCAATATTATGGTGTTAGCAGCAGGATTAATTCCGACTTGGGGTGCAGCGATCGCTGAAACTTTGAGGGGACAGATGCTACAGTGGCTGCGATGTGCAGAATTTACTTGCGATCGCGCTGCACTTCTCGCCACTCAAGACTCTAAAGTCGTCAGTTCCGTCTTAATGAAACTGGCTGGAGGTTCACCCATTCTTGCGCCGCAGCTGAATCTGGAAGCCTTTTTAGATCAAGCCAGAGCTTACGACGATATCAGTAAAAATCAGCTGGGTGAAATGCTCAAACAAGCGCAGACAGCCCAACTCAGCCACCCAGTACCCGTCCTGCGGGCGCGGGAAATTGACCGTTGGGCTAGCAGTCAAGAATATCAAGCCTTGCTACAACAGCATTCGATAGGCTATAATAGTGAAGCTAAACCCAAGGGCGGGTGGCGAAATTGGTAGACGCATCAGACTCAAAATCTGACGATCGTGAGATCGTGAGAGTTCGATTCTCTCCCTGCCCACTCTTTACACAAGAGAACGACCATGACTCAACGACTCAAGCGGTGGGAATCTCCCCGCCGAGAGGGACGAAACGACAAAGGGAAAGGTGGCTCCGCCAGGGCAAGACAGATTAGAAAGCAACAGAAGATGTTGCGGAAGAAGCTAAAAGACCAGGGCGCATCTGAAAATCGTCAAGATTCGAGGAGAGGGAAGTTAATCTTCCCTCTCTTTTTTTATGCATAATTCCAGTTAAGTTAGACCTTGAGAAATGGGAATCTCAATCCAAAACTCCGCTCCTTGTCCTGGTTTGGAGACACATTTTAAAGTGCCACCGTGCTTTTCCACCACAATTTGATAACTGATGGATAATCCCAGACCTGTACCTTTCCCTACAGGTTTAGTCGTAAAGAAGGGATCAAATAGGCGAGCTTTTACTGGCTCGGTCATCCCTGGGCCGTTATCAGCAATCCGAATCAAAACATAAGGGTCAGGAAGGGATTTCCCACGTCCCACTTCAGTCCGAATGGTAATGATTCTCGGTTCGGGCTGCGTTTCTAGGGCATCAATCCCATTGTTGAGCAGGTTCATAAACACTTGATTGAGCTGTCCCGCGTAGCATTCCACCAGCGGTAGATTGCCATACTCTTTAACAATTTCAATGCTGGGATAGTTGGGGGCGGCTCTCAGTCGATTTTGCAAGATCAGGAGGGTGCTATCAATCCCTTCATGAATATCCACTGCCTTCATGGCGGCTTCATCCAAGCGCGAGAAATTCCGCAGCGATAGAACAATCTGACGGATGCGGTCAGTCCCCATCTTCATCGAACCCAGGATTTTCGGGAGGTCTTCTACCACAAAATCAAGGTCAATCGCCTCGATTTCATCTTGAATTTCCGGAACTGGATTGGGATAGTGCTGCTTGTAAAGCTGGAGGAGATTCAGTAAATCTTGGCTGTATTGATTTGCGTGGGTGAGGTTGCCGTGGATGAAGTTGACAGGATTGTTGATTTCGTGAGCAACACCAGCAACCATCTGACCGAGGCTGGACATTTTTTCACTTTGAATCAGATGACTTTGAGTTTGTTGCAACTGGTGCAAAGTTTGCTGTAGCTGGTGAGCTTTTTCTTGAGCTTGCTGTGCAGAGTCTTGAGCTTGCGTGTAGAGTTCGGCTTGGAAAAGCGCGATCGCGAGTTGGTCAGTTACCGCTTGCAGCAGTTCCACCTCCGAGCCACTCCAAGACCGAGAACCACGATGATGGATGCAACTGACCACACCAATCTCACCAGAAGGAGCTTGAATTGGCAGCGATAGGATAGCATTGTAGCCCGAAGCACTATAGAGTTCCTGTTCGGCTGGATCGCTGGCGTTTGCAAGATCGTCAACTTGGAGGATTTCCAAGTTGGTGAACTTCTGAGTTAGCGAACTTGCTGGGGCTGGGTATTGACCCAGCAAGCTAGGCAGGGTAGGTATCTTCGCTTCTTTTACCACTTCCCAGACTGGTTGTTCTGCTGATGGTCGATACCAAAGAAACAGGCATCGGTCAATCTGCAACAAATTGCGGATCTCCTGCACAGCCGTTCCTAATATGGTACTGACATCAAGGGAGTTCCTGATATCGCTGGACAAACGGTTGAGCAGTGCCTCGCGTTGAGCGAGTTGTCTAAATCGTGCTTCCGAGTGTCGCAACGCCTCCTCTGCCTGTAGGCGCTTAACACCTAATGCAATCTCGTCCGCTGCAAATTCTAGCGCCCCCAGCGTAGCTTCGGTAAGCGGTTTCCGGGCAAACATGGCGATAACCCCTAATATCTGGTTTTCGATAATCAGGGGATAACCAGCGAAGGAGATCAAGCCCTCTCTTTTTGCCCAATCTTTATCAGCAACACGAGGATCGTCAATCACAGAGTTGGTCAGGTGGGGCTGGCACTCTTGGGCAATTAGGCCGATCTTGAATTGACCAACGGGTACGCGGCTATGAGAGCCATTAAGGTGGGTATACATCCCCGCACTCGCTTGCAACTCCAATACATTCTCCTCTCTGTTAAGCGTCCATAGCCTTGCAAACGCGGCATCGAGATGTTGGACTACAGCCTCGGTGCAGCGTTGCAGTATCACCTGCAAGCGATCGCCCTGAGTCAGCGCAGTGTCTACATCCGCACGAAACGCGGCTAAGCAAGCTTTCTCTGCTAGAGCTTCTTCAGCGGCTTTGCGTTCGGTTACGTCCACACCAATGCCCCAAGTGGTCCAGCCGGGAATGGGGAATCCCTCGGAGATATTCGACCATGCTACTGTTTTGACACTTCCATCTTTAGCTGTGATTTCCCATTCCCAGTTACGGTAGTTATTGCCAAGTTCAGCCCAGATGGTCAGCATTGATGTGCGATAGGCGGGATCTGGATACACCCACTCCAGTGCTTTGGGATTGCCAACAATTTCCGCAGCACTGTAGCCTGCAACCCTTTCGCACTCGCGGTTCCAGACAGTGATGTTTCCGTCTGCATCGAAGGCAGTCATCATAACTGGCATATTCTGAAGAATCTGGCGCAATTGTTCTTCCCGCTGCCGCAACGCCTCCTCTGCCTGTTTGCGATCGCTGATATTTTGCGTCAACGTCATCCCCGCAAAGATTTCTCCCTGCTGGTTGGTGACGGGCAGAATTTGCAACAGATAGGTGCGATCGCCATAGGGGATTTCAGAAACCGTCATGGCACCAGCTAATGCTGCTTGATACATCGGTTCCACAGTTTCGCAGGTGTCTGGAGGAAAAACCTCCCATAGGGTTTTTCCTTCCATAAGTTCTTTGGAAAGCCCGATGGCGGCTAATTCGCTTCCATCTGCCAGCAGGTAGCGCAAGTCCTTATCAAATAAAGCCACCGAACCGTCGGGGAAATTTCGGGCAAGGGCGCGGTATAGTTCTTCGCTTTGTCGTAGGGCTTCTTCTTGTTGCTTGCGCTGGGTGATGTCTAGTCCTGTTCCAAATAGCTTGATGACCCGACCCTCAGAGTTGATAATCGGTTGCCCTTTGGAGAACATATATCCAATCGAACCATCAGGGCGCAAAGTGCGATTGTCGAATTCGTAGGGCTTGCCTTCAGTAATTGCTAGCTCAACTGCTTTTACAAAAACTTCCCGGTCATCCGGATAAATTTTTTGCACCAACTCTTCGTAAGTCGGTACGGGTTGGTTCGGCTCCATACCCCACACGCGGAATAGTTCCTCCGACCAAGCGATTTCTCCAGTCGCCAGATCGAATTCCCAACTGCCGATATGGGCAATTTTTTGAGCTTCTGCAAGTCTAGTTTCGCTTTGGCGGATGGCTTCCTCTGCCCGCTTAGCAGGAGTGATATCGCGGGCGATCGTAGAGAAAAATTCAACCTCCCCATTTTCTAATTTATGGCTCATCCATACCTGGGAGATAGGAACCTCTCTGCCATCCCGGTGCTGCAACGCTGATTCGCCACTCCAAATACCTTCTCTGACAACAGCCTGCCACCCTTCGTTCAGAATCCCGTCGATGACTGAAGCTGCCATAAAATCGGGGATATACATCGTTGTAATATCCTCATTCTCGCCAATTCCTATCATTTGGCGACCGGCCTTGTTGACGTATAAGGCGCGTCCTTCTGCATTGGCGATGCCTACGAAGTCAGGTGTTGCTTCTAAGATTGCGGTCAGTCTTGCCTGAGCTTTTTCTGCCTGTTTGCGCTCGGTAATGTCAGAAGATAAACCATCTATACGAATAGCTTTCCCGGTTTCATCGTAAATCACCCGGCTCTTGTCACGAACCCAACGAACTTCGCCATCGGGTCGGAGAATTCGGTACTCTATGTCACCGCTGCCCTCGACTATAACCTGACGGTTGTATTCAAAGGCGCGATCGCGATCTTCGGGGTGAATGCTATCAAACCACACTTGGGGGTTGTCAAAGAAATCTTGTCTTGGGCGTTGATAAACACTCTCGGTAGCTGGGTTGAGGTAAAGCACTTCAAAGGTGCTGGCTGAAACAGACCACACCACGTCTTTCAGCGAATTTAGAATGCTGTTGAGCCGCGACTCGCTTTCGCTCAGAGCTGCCTCGGCTTGCTTGCGATCTGTGATATCGGTGGACAGACCATCCATGCGGGTAGCAGTACCGTGCTCGTCATAAATCATCCAGGCTCGACTGTAAACCCATCGCACTTCGCCATCGGGTCGGATAATTCGGTACTCCAGTTCACCATTGCCCTCTTGCATAACCCTGTGGTTATAGGCAAGGGCGAGTTCGCGATCTTCTGGATGAATAACCTCCAGCCAGAGGTTGGAGTTGTTGAAGAACTCCGAGTAAGACCGCCCATAAAACTTCTCAGCCACTGGGTTCATAAACAGCGTTTTATAGGTGGTGGCTGAAATAGACCACACCAAATCTTTAAGGCAATTTAGAATACTGTTGAGTCGTAACTCACTCTGTTGTAAAGCCGCTTCTACTTCCTTGCGCTCGGTGATGTCGTGCATCGCCACGACTGCACCTAGTTTTTTTCCTTGAGCATCAACGATCGCTTGTCCGCTAGCTAGTAAGGTGCGGATTTTTCCTTGCTTCGGGGCGATGATCATTTCTACTTCCCGAACCGTCTCTCCCCGAAACGCTCTAAACAACGGAATATCTTCCGTTTTCATCAGTGTTTTCCCATCAGGCAGATATAAATCGAAATGTTCAGCCCATTGCTCGGCAGGAAGAGCTTGTTCCGGCAACCCATGAAACTCTTGTGTCGCTCGATTAAATAGCGTTAAAACTCCATTGGCGTCACAAGCGACAATGCCGTCTGCCAAGTTATTCAGCAATGCATTTAAGAATTCTCTTTCTTTGTATAAAGCTTTCTCTGCCCGCTGGCGCTCAGTTATTTCGTCTTCTAGCTGCTGGAGGGTATGCCTTAATTGGGCGGTGCGTTCCTCGACTCGGATTTCGAGGGCTTCATTCGCCTGTTTGAGTGCTGACTCTGCTAACTTGCGATCGCTGATATCAACGAAGGTGACAACAGCCCCTTTGATTTCCTCACCCTCAAAAATCGGATAAGCCGAATATTCGGCAGCAAAAGCAGCTCCATCCCGCCGCCATAGAACTTCGTTGTCAATCCGGCAACTGTTCCTGTTGCGAACAGCACAAACAATCGGAGACTCAACACTGGGATAGAAGGAGCCATCGGGGCGACTGTGATGGATTAACTCGTGCATATCCTTGCCCATCACTTCATCCGGCTGGTATCCCAGCATCTGAGCCGCCGCTTTGTTGATGAAGGTACAACGTCCCTGTAAATCTATGCCGTAGATGCCTTCCCCGGTCGATTGCAGCAGCAATTGGATGTGATTAGCTAATTGCGATCGCTCTTGTTCGGTTCGGTGACGTTCGGTGATGTCTTTCATAAAACAGTGATGACCGATAAATCGCTGCTCTTGGTCGTAATCGCAGATCATCACCACTTGCTTATAAAAAATAGAGCCATCTTTACGGATGCCTCTCGTTTCAGCTTCTACCTTGCCATCCACCAACATTTTGTGGTAGGCAGCGATCAGCTTGTCGATCTCTTCCGGATGAACCGTTCGCTGCCATTCCATGCCAATCATTTCTTCAGGTTCGTAACCCGCTGCATTGGCGTAGGCTTTATTAACGGTAACGTAGCGCCCTTGAGTGTCTAGCCGGGAAATTCCTTCGACGGCATTCTCCAAGACAGCTCTTAAATTGAGGAGTTTTTCTTCAGCCGCTTTGCGATCGCTAATGTCACGAGCCACTGCATACAGCAAACCTTCTTCAGTGGAGATAGCAGAAGTCCATAATAGCCATTTATAGGAGCCGTCTTTGCATCGGTAGCGGTTCTCAAAAGAGATTGTTTCCGCGCCTGTAGCAAGCTTCTGCGCTTCGGTGATGGTTGCTTCCCAATCTTCCGGGTGAACCAACTCCATAAACGATTGGCTTAAGAGTTCTTCCTTCGTAAAACCCAGAGTTTTTTCCCAGGCAGGGTTCAGGTGCTTGAAGTAGCCATCAAGTCCGGCGATACAAAGCAGATCCAGCGAGAGATTGAAGAAACCCGCCTCTGCCCACTCGTATCCGTTTAGGCTCTTTCCTTTGTCGCGATTGTGAGTCAACACTTTGGTTTACTTCCTTCGTCTCAGATGGAACTGAACTTAGTTTTCCCATAAACCGAACTAAAAGTTGCCGCGATCGCACACTTAATGAATGTTTAGGGAACAGAGCCGACTTGCCAAATTTTAATGGTTCTGTCAAACCCCCCACTCGCCAGAGTTCGCCCATCAGGACTAAAGGCAACCGATTTCACCCAATCGGAATGTCCGACCAGCAAAGCAATCAGTTCGCCCGTTCTCAAGTTCCACAAGCGGACGCCATCCTGACTCGCGGTAGCCATAACTTGTCCAGAAGGAGCGATCGCGATCGCCCGAATCCAACCTGTATGCCCTGAAAGGGTGTAAAGCAATCGTCCGCTATTAAAATCCCAAACTTTGATGGTGCGATCGTAGCTGCCACTGATCAGCGTACTTCCATCCGGCGTGAACGCTAAAGTACTGATTGCACCGCTATGTCCCGACAATGAGTCAAGAAATCTTCCATTCTGGAGATCCCAGACCTTAATCGCAGTATCTTTGCCGCCGCTTGCTAGAATCTCCCCATTGGGATTTGGGGCAACTGCATAAGTTTGGTTATCGAAACGCACCAGGTTGTAAATCGGGCGCTGCGTTCTCAAATTCCAGACTCGAATCCCATCCAAAGCACCCGTCACCAGCATTTCACTATCCGAGGTAATCGCCGCTGACAGAATATTACTCGTATGATCCAGAAAAGTCCGGGTATATTTTCCAGTCTTCCAATTCCATAAATTCAGCGAGGAGTCATTGCTGCAACTCGCCAGAATTTCTGAATTAGGACTCATCGCAAGGGTCATCACTGCCTGACTATGCGCCCTGAGGCTACCCACTTCTTTCCAACTTCTCACCCACCAAAATTTTATTCTGCCGTCATTGTCGCTCCCCCCGCTGATGAGAAATTTTCCATCAGGGGTGAAGGTCAAGGAATCAATTGTCGCGTTGTGACCCTTGAGGGTGCGGAGGAGTTGAACGTTTCTCCAAGCTTCAGGAGGCAGGTTTTGGGCTGGGGCAGACGGAACAGCTTCAGCTTCCTGGATTATTGTTTTGGCGGCGGCTGGGAGAGGCTGACTGGCAAGGGCGAAACAATAAAAGCTAAAAGGTAAAAATGCAAAACTCAGAATTTTTTCTTTGTATAAATGCCTTTTGACTTTTGCCTTCCGAGCCGGAGGTTTCATGGTGCTGATTGAATATTGGGGCAGATAGTATGATCGATGTGGTGAGCGGGCGGTCGGTCTTGCCAACCAGAGATTAACCCTTCTAGTTCGCTCTTGAGGATTTCTAACGATTCAATTTGTTCTGCGATCGCCTCTACTTTCGCGTGCAGAAGCTGCTTCAAGGCACCGCAGGGTAACTGCCCCCGATCGTGAACTGTTAAAATTTCTTGAATCTCGCTGAGAGTGAGTCCGAGTGCTTGCGATCGCTTGATGAATGCCAGTCGATTAACAATCTCACGATTAAAAAGACGATAGCCGGAAGGTGTCCGCTTCACCGTCGGTGCTAACAGACCAATATCTTCGTAATAGCGAATGGTTTTGACAGGCAGACCACTCCGAGCGGCAACTTCACCGATTTTAAGCCATTCAATTGAAACAGAAGTGCCAATCATGGTTTTCGGAAGCTCCCACCCAAAGGGTTACGGTTTTGGATGGTGTTTGGAGTTACTCAGCATGGGCAGGACAGGACGAGAGGTTGGGGGGGGAAGAAAGTGTTTTGCCGTTTGGGGGATTGGTTCGACTTCTTTACCCTGGGTTTGCCACCAACGCAGAGCGATCGCTGCCCCTACTGTCAACACTCCGAAACTAAACAAACCCCAGCTTTCATCTACGCCGCCAATCACTGCATCTACAGCACCAACGATTACCACAAAGCTGGAAATTGGCTCTTTACGATAGGCTGACTTTAAAAATCTAGGCCACAAAGCATTCATCACGACTTGCTCTATTCCGTTATTCTTTAATCTAATTTCAGGTTATCTCATTCAAGAGTCAGGAGTCAGGCGGCAGAAGTCAGAATCATTTTTGGATTCTAAACTTCATCCTTCATCCCACCCTTCGGCAAGGGCAGAACCCTACATCCTGTATCCTGAGACAAATTCTTGTACTTGTTGTGCTAGACCGAGGAAAGCCTGTACGGGTTGCCGATTCCGAAGGACTAGACAAAAGAAGAGCGCTTTTTTATTGCAAGCCCAGCCAAGATAGCACTCCTTGACCCGTGACATATTCAATGAGCACCATTAGCAAAAAGCCGATCATTGCGGCTCGACCATTCAATCGCTCTGCGTAATCATTGAAGCCTAACTTGGGTTCTTCCAGCTTAGGAGTGGTCGTAGGTTGAAGTTGTGTCATGGCTTTGGCAATCCTTGCCCCTTCAGAGGTTTACAATTCGTTATAGATTGTCTTCTATTGTAGAGGTGCTAAGCCTTGAGTCAAGAGCAAAGCAAACACAGTTGCTAATCAACCTCTTTGATCACCATGACTTCGGTCGCCTTGATCAGGGCACTCACTTCATCGCCAACTGAAATTTGCAGATTTTCTGCCGAACGACGAGTAATCACCGCATCAATTAAGTTATCTCCCACCTGAATTGTCACCTCGGCGAGGATATCACCCAGTTGAATCGCAGTCACTTTACCCCTGAGTTGATTCCGTCCGCTAATTTGCATCGTCATATTGGTGTTTCCAAATCCTTTGGATAAGGTAGCCGTCTTGATTGTTGCAGCATTTTTGTGAAGTAATCCGAAAATTTTTGGGACTCCTAAATAAATAAGTAATGATGGGGATCAGGGGCGAGAGAGAGTTTCAGGAATAAAGAGACTTCAGGAGTAAAGGGAGAGGGGAGCGATCGATACCTCATTCGATACCTCATTCCCGATCGGCTGCCCCTCCCGATCGATGCGCGAATTACCCAAACCAAAAACCGTTTTACTTGAGAAGTTGTCAGTCCAATTTCTCACTCGCTCCTTCAGGGAGGTAACTCCCAATGCAACAAGTCACCAGGTGTGGCACCTATAGTCAATTCAATAGATAGCCGAGCAATTTGAGGTATATAAATGGAAATTGGCGTTCCCAAGGAAACCAAAGATCGTGAATTTCGGGTAGGGTTAAGTCCTAGTAGCGTCCGGGTACTCAGTGAAAACGGTCACGCGATTTTTGTAGAATCCGCGGCTGGTAATGGTGCTGGCTTCTCTGATGAAGATTATATTCTTGCCGGGGCAAAAATTGTCCTAGAAGCGAAGGACGCTTGGAACCGAGAACTGGTGGTTAAGGTGAAAGAACCGCTCAAGCCTGAGTACCAGTTTCTCCAGAAAGGGCAGATGCTGTTTACTTATTTACACTTGGCAGCCGATCGGGGGTTGACTGAGCATCTAATTGATTGTGGCGTCAGCGCGATCGCTTACGAAACGGTAGAACTCCCCGATAGAAAATTGCCCCTGCTCACCCCCATGAGCATTATCGCCGGTCGCCTCTCCGTACAGTTCGGGGCACAGTTTTTGGAGCGCCATCAAGGAGGTCGGGGGATTCTTCTGGGCGGTATTCCCGGTGTCAGACCGGGTAACGTGGTGATTTTAGGCGGCGGTGTCGTTGGCACCGAAGCGGCTCGAATGGCGGTAGGACTGGGTGCCCGCGTCCAGATTTTGGATGTGAATGTCGAGCGTTTGGCGTATCTGGAAACCCTCTTTGGCTCCAGAGTTGAGCTGCTCTACAGTAACTCCCTGCAAGTAGAAGCGGTCGTTTCGGAAGCCGATTTACTTGTGGGGGCGGTTTTAGTTCCAGGGCGTCGCGCCCCTATCTTAGTCCCTCGAAAGTTGGTACAAAAAATGCATCCCGGTTCGGTAATTGTCGATGTGGCAGTCGATCAAGGCGGTTGTGTCGAGACGGTGCGACCAACGACCCACACCAATCCTATCTACATCGAGGAAGGCGTCGTCCACTACGGCGTCCCGAATATGCCGGGAGCCGTTCCCTGGACAGCTACTCAGGGACTGAACAACAGCACTTTACCCTACGTCCTGAAGCTGGCGAACCAGGGGATGAAAGCTCTAGAACTCGACCCGGCTTTAGCAAGGGGCATCAATGTACAGAATCACCGCCTGGTTCATCCTGCCGTCCGCGAAGTGTTTCCCGATTTAGCTGATTAACTGTGACATTACGGGTAAGGAAATAGGCCAGAGGCTAGTAGTGGGGCGATCGCGATCTGTGGCGTTCATGGTACAGCGATCGCCCCCAGCGTCCTCACGGCGTAGGCTGAGATTCACTCACCAAAATTGATTGCTCACTGGCAGGTTCGCCCTTGCTTGGGGGTTCGACTGGCTCACCAAAGGCGCTCCGCAGAAACGGTGGAGCCAGAAATGTGGTCAGAATCACCATGATAATAATGGATACCTCTAACGGCTTATCCAGAACCCCACTCGCAGAACCGATTCCGGCAAACACTAGCCCGACTTCACCCCGTGGAATCATGCCAACTCCGATCGCGAGTCGATTAATTCCGGGCTGACCAAACACCGCCCAACCCGTCACTACCTTGCCGAGAATGGCAACTACCATCAAAAATGCGGCAATCAAAATTCCGGCACGATTCTCAGGCACCGTCGGATTCAACACGCCTAGATCGGCTCGCGCTCCCACCGTCACAAAGAAGATGGGTACCAGTAGATCGGCGATCGGTTTTACTAGTTCATCTAACTCATTACGGGCATCAGTTTCATCCAGAACCAAGCCAGCGGCAAAAGCACCCAAAATCGCTTCTAGATGAATCGCGCTGCCCAGAAATGCCATGAAAAAGGCAAAGATAAATGCTGGCATAACCACATTGCCACGGGTTTTGAATTTCTCCACAATCACATTGAAGGTTTGGTTGAAGATGCCACCCAACAAAATGGAACCGAGCAGAAACGCTGTTGCACTCACAATCAGGTAAATGACATTAGCAACATCAATCTCACCCGTTTTGGCTAAACTGGCGACAACAGCCAAGACAATGATTCCCAGGACATCATCAATCACCGCCGCACCAACAATGATTTGACCTTCTTTGGATTTAAGCTGTCCTAACTCAGACAACACTTTGGACGTAATTCCGATGCTGGTTGCCGTCAAAGCAGCGCCTGCAAAAATTGCTGGAATTGCAGGTGTGTGAAAGAACATCATCAAGCCAGCGGTACCAGCGGCAAACGGAACTGCCACCCCCACGCAGGCGACTATCGCAGCTTGAGAACCCACTTCTTTGAGTTGTTTGAGATCCGATTCCAGACCAATTTCAAATAGCAGAATAATCACGCCCAATTCAGCTAGCACTGAAATGACTTCACTCTGGGACTCATATACGCTCGTGAGGGCTGCGGGAGACAGATGATTAATCCATTGCAGCACGGTCATCACCGCTGAATCTGAGGCTGACAGTCCACTTTCGGGAAAGACGATCAGGTGTAAAGCAGATACCCCGACAATCACCCCTGCCACCAGTTCACCCAGAACGGGTGGAAAATCAAATTGTTTAGCGAGTTCCGCGCCGAGTTTACTGGCGATATAAATCACGACTAAACTCAGCAGAACTCCAGCCAGAACAATCGGTGAATTTTCTGCCTCTACCGTTGCTAACAAGGGCATGGGAGCAATCAGAGATGCCATCCCAGAACTTAAAGCTGTCATTGTATGGTTCAAAAACATGGGTTAGGTTTTGGTGGTAAAAATGAATCAAACCTTATTTGAATGAGAGGCAATTGATTGCCAGCTAGTTTTCTGACGCATTAGATCGCCTCGATTCATCAAACCTCCAAACAGGTGAATTAGGCAACTATCTCTTTGCGGTAAACCAGATCAACCGCTTGACGCAGGGCTTCAGTGCGATCGCTTAAGATATGCTCTCGGGTCACTAGATCGAACAGTCCTAACTTTTGCAAGCGGCGCTGAATTTTCTCGCTGGCACCGACTATGTAAACCTGTAACCCCTTATCGTGGGCATCGCGAATCGCGTTTTCAATCGCCAGCGAAGCCGTTACCCCTAGCAAGGGCACATCGCTAAGATCCATCACCAACGCATCGGCTTCCTTCATGGCATTGTGTTCCCGTGCGATCGCTTTCGACAAGCCAAAAATCATTGGACCAGTCAGGTAAAACAGCAAGACACGTCCGTTGCCTTTATCCAGCAGTTGCTTCTGTTCATTGGTCAACCGCGCATCGTCATCCGTATCGGTAATCAACTTGACTTCCTTGGATTGCAAATTGCTCAACCGTTCAATAGTGAGGATATTGGCAATAAATACACCAACACCCACTGCCACGATCAGATCCACAAACACTGTCAAGAACAACACCCCGTACATGATCGGGGAACCCTTGAGGGATCGCTGGTGCGATCGCTTCAGGGAAACTCCAGTCGAGAATATCAATCCCGACCCTAAGGGCAATCCCCGTTAACACTGCCATCGAAATCGGTTCGGTAAGTCTGGCAGCCCCCAAAACTACAACCAGCAGCACCAACGCCCGTGTTAAACCTGATAACGCTGAGGTGGCAACGAAAGGATTTTAGGTCAACCTACTTCAAAGGCGATCGCTCCTCAAATCATTAGACCTCCTGCATGAATGGTCAAGTAGTGTGCCAGTTCATAATCGAGATTGCACAATAAGGGAGTAGATCAGCATCAAGACACTGGGGAGTTGGTATGCCGTATACGGAGCT